>NZ_JARBAX010000001.1:2992500-3347500 GCF_028807635.1 Streptomyces spiramyceticus | reverse complement strand
CGCCCCTCCGGGGTCGAGGTTGACCGTCCGAATGTCGACCGTGTCGACCTTCCGAGTATTGACCGTCCCGGACTCCGGAAGTCATCGGTGCTCGACTGCCCAGTTACTCAGCTGCCCGGCTGACCCTGCTGACCCGGCTACTCGCGCGTGTAGAAGATGTAGAAGGTCACGAGCATCATCGCGGAGCCGAGCACAGCCCCCAGGGCCGAAGCCTTGAGGACGCTGGCGTGGCTCAGGCTGATGAGGAAACCCGTCGCGACACCGAAGAGGCTTCCGTAGGCGGCGGCCCGCAGCTCGCGCACCAGCCGGGCCTGGGAGCGTCCGAGAAGGAAGCACAGTCCCGCCAGGACCACGCCGCAGACCACTCCGAGCAGGATGTTCCCGCCGGTCAGGGGCTCGTGGTCGCGGTCGGCGAAGGCCACGTAGATTCCGTACAGCAGACCGAGAGTCACCGGTACGACGCCTTGGACCCGGTGCGCCGGCCGGACCGGACGAGTCGGCTGGGCCCGCCTTTGCCGCCGGAACCGCCCGGTCGGCATCGCAGCATGTGAAGACATGAAGAGCTCCTTCCGCCGCACGCGCCCCGCCCACCCCACCAGGGCACACCCCTGGGTGGTGTTCGGCAAGTGGATCAAGTGGATCAAGCAGATCATGCGGATGAAGTGGATCAGGCGGATCACGTGGATCCAGCCGTGCCCCGTACGGGCGTGCGGCTGAGCCAGGTGCAGCAGCTTCGCTGGCGCCCGCCCCGCGCCCGCCGTTCCTTGGAGGGATGCGCAGCTACCTCTCGGCGGCACTGCTCGTCCTCGTGGCGGTCCTCGTCCCGCTGAGCGCGCTCGCCGTCTGGACCGGCCGCGAGGTCGGGAACACCGACCGTTATGTGCCGATGGTGGCGCCGCTCGCCTCCCACGTGGACGTACGCAGCGCTGTCGCCGACCGGATCACCGCCGAGATCACGAAGGAGATCGACCTCGGTCCGCTCCAGGGGAGCGCCACCGAGCTCCTCGACGAAGCCGTCCTTTCCTTCACCGGTACGCCCGCCTTCCGGAACGCCTGGGACACGGTCAACCGGGCCACCCACCGGGCCGTACTCCACTCGCTGGAGAACGGCAGCGGCAGCAGCGGCGCGGTGACGCTCGATCTCGCCCCCGTTGCCCAGCAGGTCAAGGGGCAGCTGACCGACGACGGCGTCCCGCTCGCCGACCTGATCCCCGTACGGCGCGCGTTGGTCACGGTGCTGGAGTCCGACAACCTCGGTGCCTGGCGCGACGCCTTCCGGCTGCTCCGGGCCGCCGGGACCTGGCTCCCGGCCGCGACCCTGGTGGCGGCGGCCGCCGCCCTCCTGGTGGCCGTACGGCGACTCCGCGCGCTCACCCTCGTCGGCGCGGCGCTGGCCGCAGGCGCAGTCCTGCTCGCCGTCACGGTCGTCGTCGCGCGCAGCGTGGCGCTCGCCGGCCTGCCCCCGGACATGGACCGCGCGGCGGCCGGTGCGGTCTACGACGCGCTGACCGGCTCGCTGCGTACGACGGCGTGGGTGGTGCTGAGCGTGGGGCTCGGGCTGGTGCCGGTGGTGTCGGCGGGGCTCACGGGGGTGTTCCGGGCGACGACGACGCGACCTCGGCGAGCACCCCTAGGGCGTACGACAGCACCTCCGCCGGCGGGGACGCCAGGGCGACCCTGATCGCGTCCGGGGCGGTGTGCGGGGGTACGGCGAAGGCCGAGCCGGGCGTGACCGCGACGCCCCGGGCCGCTGCCGCCGCGACGAAGGTGTCCGTACGCCAGCGGGCGGGCAGCTCCCACCAGCAGTAGTACGCGCGGGGGTCGGTACGGATACGGAAGCCGCCGAGGTGGCGCCGGACGAGGCGATGGCGGGCGGCGGCGTCGGCGCGCTTGGCGGCGGCGACCGTAGCGGCCGTGCCGTCGGTGATCCAGCGGGTGGCGGCCTCCAGGTTGAAGCGGCCCGCGGTCCATGCGCCGGAGCGCAGGGCGTCCGCGACGGCGGGGGTGTGCGCGGCCGGGGCGGCGAGGAAGCCGACGGTCAGGCCGGGGGCGAGGCGCTTGGAGAGGCTGTCGACGAGGACCGTGCGGTGGGGCGCGTGGGCGGCGAGGGGGGCGGGCGCGTCGGGCGCGAGGAAGGCCCAGGTGGTGTCCTCGACGGCGCCGATGCCCAAGTCGCCGACGACTGCGGCCAGTTCAGCCCTGTGCGCCTCGTCCATCGTCACCGACGTCGGATTGTGCAGGGTCGGCTGTACGTACACGGCGCCGAGCGGCGCGCTCCGGTGGGCGGCGCGCAGCGCGTCGGGGGACAGCCCACCGCCGACGGCGCCCGCGATCGGCACCAGGGTCACGCCGAGCCGCTCCGCCACGGCCTTGACCAGCGGATACGTGAGCGTGTCCACGCCGAGCCGCCCCCCGGGGCGTACGAACGAGGCGATGGCGGCGGCGATGGCCTGCCGCCCGTTGCCCGCGAAGAGCAACTGCCCGGCATCCGGCCGCCAGCCTCCCCGGGCCAGCAGCGACACGGCGGCTTCCCGCGCCTCGGGGGTGCCGTCGGCGGCGGCGGGGCGGGTGGCGGCGCCGAGGACATCGGGGCGCAGGAGGGCGCCGAGTGCGCGGGCCATGAGCTCCGACTGGCCTTCGGACACGGGGTAGTTGAGCTCCAGGTTCACGGAGGGGGCGTTCACCGAGGGGGCGCCGTTCAGGGAAGGGGCGTCGTTCGGGGAAGGGGCGTCCGTCCGTGCCTCCTCCGCGAGCGCGTGGCCGGGCGACGGCGGGGCGGCCCGTACGAACGTTCCGCGACCGACCTCGCCCACCGCGAGGCCGCGCCGCACCAGTTCGCCGTACACCCGGATCGCGGTGGAGTTCGCGATCCGGCGACTGCGGGCGAAGGCGCGCTGGGTGGGGAGCCGGTCGCCGGGCCGGAGCCGTCCGGCGGCGATCTCGGCGGCCACTTGATCGGCCACGCGTCGGAAGTCGTCCACCACTGCGCGCTCCTCCCCGCTTCCCCACATTGCACCGAGAGCAAAGAGCCTATTGCACCGAGCAGTTGTGCGCATCTAGCCTCCTGAGCATGGCTACGGCACACGTCAACGGCATCACCATCGGCTACACCGACGAGGGACCCGGAACTGGGACTGGGACTGGGACTGGGACTGGGACTGGGACTGGGACTGGGACTGGGACTGGGACTGGGACTGGGACTGGGACTGGGACTGGGACTGGGACTGGGACTGGGACTGGGACTGGGACCGACACGGCCACCAGCAACCCCAACCCCCCTCTCGTCCTCATCCACGGCCACCCCTTCGACCGCACCATGTGGGCCCCGCAGATTGCCGCCTTCTCCCCCACCCACCGCGTAATCGCCCCCGACCTGCGCGGCTACGGCGAGACCGACGTGACCCCCGGCATCGCCCCGCTCCCGGCCTTCGCCGCCGACATCGCCTCCCTGCTCGACCACCTGGGCATCGAGCGCGCCGTACTCGGCGGCCTCTCCATGGGCGGCCAGATCGTCATGGAGTGCTACAGCCGCTTCCCCGGGCGCATCGCGGGCCTGATCCTGGCCGACACCTTCCCCGCCGCCGAGACGGAGGCCGGAAAGCTGTCGCGCAACGCCGCCGCCGACCGCCTTCTCCGGGAGGGCATGAAGGGTTACGCCGACGAGGTGCGGGACAAGATGGTCGCCCCGTACAACACCCACGCATCGGCCCACGTCCACCGCATGATGACCGCCGCCTCCCCGGAGGGCGCGGCAGCCGCCCTGCGCGGCCGGGCCGAACGCCCCGACTACCGCGGCCTGCTCACCCGCATCACCGTGCCGACGCTGGTCGCGGTGGGCCGCGAGGACACGTACACACCGGTCGCGGACGCGGAAGCGATGCACGCCGCGATCCCCGGATCGACGCTCGCCGTCATCGAGTCGTCGGCCCACCTCCCCAACCTGGAACGCCCGGCCGACTTCAACGCGGCGCTGCGGGCCCACCTGGCCCGCGTCCCCCGCGACGCCAAGGGCACCTGATCACGACACACGCTGACTCGCCACGCGACAACCAACCGCCGCCCCACGCCGTCTCTGAGAGAAGATGCGGTTCAAGCGCCATGCGCGTCATAGGCGCGTTATTGGCACGTCATTGGCGCCGGGGTCGGCGCCCATTGGCGTCAAGCAGGCTGACGGGGAGGCCGTTCCTTGGGGAGTGCCAGAGCCACGCCGACGGCGACCGGCCCGTCCGCGTCGCCTCCGCCCCCGTACGGCCGCCGCCCCGCCTGGCGGCGGCTCCTCGCGTGGGCGGACGGGCTCGGCCTCGCCGGCCTCAGCGTCGTCGTCGGCTGCCGCGTCCTCGACGTCGACGGCCGTACGCCGGTCCCCCAGCTCCTCGCGTTTCTGCCCTGGCTGCTCGTACCGGCCGGCCTGGGGCTCGTCCTCGCCCTCGTCGCCCGCTGGCGCATCGGCACGGCCTGGGCCGCCGCCCTGATCGCCGCCACCAGCTGGTACGCCCAGCCGTACGGGCCGGGCACCGCCGGTGCCGAAGGGCACCTGATCGCCCCCGTCCGCGTCCTCACCGCCAACGTCGAATTCGGTGGCGGGACAGAGGACTTGATCGCCGCGATCCGGCGCGAGAAGCCCGATTTGATCTTCGTCCAGGAGTGCGAGTACGACTGCTCGGCGGCCCTCGGCGCCCAAGGGCCGGACGCGATGTACCCGTATCGGAAAGCCGTCGAGGCGAGCGGCGCCGCGGGGTCCGCCATCCTCAGCAAGTACCCGCTGCGGCCCGCGTCCGGCATCGACGGCACGTTCGCCATGCCGGGCGCCGTCGCGCTGGTGCACGACCGTCCCGTACGCATCCAGCTCGTGCATCCGCAGCCGCCCGTCCCCGGCCATATCCCCGACTGGCGCACCGAGCTGGGCGCGATCCGTGACTACGCCGCCCGGGGCAAGGACCGGCCGACGCTCGTGGCGGGCGACTTCAACTCCTCCCAGGACCATGCCGTTTTCCGGCGCGTCCTGGACGCGGGCGGCCTGCGGGACACGGCGGCCCTCGGCGGGGCGTTCCGTACGCCGTCCTGGCCCGCCGACATCGACGGTATCGGCGCCCAGATCGACCATGTGCTGGCGTCCGACGACTTCGCCGTACGGTCGGCCCGCTTCCTCACGCTCAGAAACACCGACCACCGGGCGCTGCTCGTCGAGCTGGAGCTGCACAGCGGCTAGAGGTGTGTTGCGCTGGAGTGACGGTGACGGTGACGGTGGCGACGACGGTGACAGTGACGGTGACGTTCCGAGGCGGTGGAGGCGGCCATGGAAGACGCCAACCAGGACATACTCGACAACATCACCGCTCTGGTCGGCGAGGAGCGGGAGCTGCGCGAGCGCTCCACCCGCCGGATGGGACTCAGCGACAGCGAGCGCGCCCGGCTGAAAGCCGTGGAGGTCCGGCTGGACCAGTGCTGGGACCTGCTGCGCCGGCGGCGCGCGAAGACGGAGTACGGCGAGGACCCGGGCGAGGCGCGGGTGCGTCCGGCCGACGAGGTCGAGAACTACCAGAGCTGACCCGACCGCACACCTGACCGCAAACTTTGTCCACAGGCTGTGGACAACAATTCCCCGGGACCAGGAGCGAGGCACCATGAAAGCCACGACGTGGGACGACACACCTGTCGCGATGGAAGGCGGCGGCGTGGAACTGCGCCTGCGGGACATCGGCGGAGACATGGCCGTCGCATTCGTGCGGCTGCCCGAGGGCACGGACATGGGACCTGCCCTGAAGGGTCTTCCCGAGGACAGCTGCCAGTGTCCGCACTGGGGGTACGTACTCAAGGGCCGGGTGAAGATGCGGACACAGGACGGCGAATCGGTCTACTCCGCCGGGGACGCCTACTACTGGTCGCCCGGTCACGTCCCGGAAGCGCTCGAAGACGTCGAGTTCGTCGAATTCGCGCCGATGGAGGAGTTCAACAAGGTCCTCGACCACATCAAGGCACAGATGAGCTGACGAAGCCCCCGGCCCCGGTCCGGCGGACCAGGGACTCCGTCAACAACAGGCCCTACTACTCGCCGGATCAGTCCAATGGAGCCCCTCCGGCGATTGAGGAGCGGGGTCTGGGGCGGAGCCCCCACGCGCCGGCAGCCGCAAATGTCATAGCCGGGAAAGGGGCGGGTGAGGGGAAAGAAAAGCCTCCACCCCAACCCACCTAAAACAGCGGCAACTGCCCAGGAAACGGCGCCACTTCATACCCGTCCAGCGTCCGCTGCGAAGCCGCCCGCGGTGCCGTCCGCTTCGAGCCCGCGCAGAGGGTCAGCTCCGTAGACGCCCTCGTGCGCGGGTCGTGGCGCACGAACTTGCCCGCCACGACCGCGACCTCACGGCCGCACATCGGGCAGGGACGGCGCGGCGAGATCGATGGCATGCGCTCACTCTGCCACCGCCTCAGCCCGGCCCCGCCCCCGGCCTCGGCCCCTGCAGCCGCTCCATCTCCCGCCGGTCCCGCTTCGTCGGACGCCCCGCGCCCCGGTCACGCACCGCGACCGGTGCGACGAACTCGCGCGGCGGAGGCGGCGGACTCTTGTCCACGTAGCACTCGGCCGCCGCCGGAGCCCCCACCCGCTTGCGGATGATCCGCGAGACGACCACGATCCGCTCGCGCCCCGCGTGGAACAGCCGTACCTCGTCGCCCGCCTTGAGCGCGTGCGCCGGCTTGACCCGTTCCCCTCCCACCCGTACATGCCCCGCCTTGCAGGCCGCCGCAGCCTGCGCGCGGGTCTTGGTGAGGCGTACGGACCAGATCCAGACGTCGATCCGTACGGTCCCGGTCCCGGCCGTGGCCGTCCCTTCGCGCGTCCCCCCGCGTGTCCCCTCGTGTGCTGAAGCCATACCCCCGAGGGTAGAACGTGCCGCCGCTCCACGCCCGCCTTACTATGCGCACGTTCTTCCCGTACGGAGTGACCACCTCCGGACCGGGAATCGTCTCTGATTGTCGCCAAATGTCGTGCCACACAAGGGGAGTCGGGGGCTCCAATTGTGTGCGGCACACCTCCGGAAGCAGTTGAGAAACAGGCATGAACAACAACTCCGGCAGAGGGCTCCAGCCCAATGTCCTCGGCACCTTCGAAACGATCGTGATGGCCGTGGCGGGCAGCGCCCCCGCCTACTCGCTCGCCGCCACCACCGCTGTTCTCGTCGGCGCCGTCGGCCTGGCCGGCCCGGCCGCCCTCCTCTACTGCGCGATACCCATGCTCGGCATCGTCCTGGCCTTCGGCCGCCTCGGCCGTATCGACGTCAATGCGGGCGCCACCTACTCCTGGGTCGGCCGCACCCTGCACCCCTTCCTCGGCTTCATCAGCGGCTGGGCCCTCGTCGTCGCCGCGACGATCTTCATGGTCGCCGGATCGCTTCCCGCGGGTCAGATGACGCTTTCCCTCTTCGACCCGGACCTCGCGTCGAACACCGCGCTCGCCACCGCCGCCGGCGCCGGATGGTTCCTGCTGATGCTCGGCGTCGTGCTCGGCGGCGCACGGCTCTCCGCCCGCGCCCAGCTGATCATCTCCGGCGTCGAGCTCGCGATCCTCGTCCTCTTCGCGTTCGGCGCGCTCCTCCACAAGGGCGCCGCGACCACCTTCGACTGGTCCTGGCTCGGCTTCAGCCACTTCGACGGCTTCTCCGGCTTCGCCGCCGGCACGCTGATCGCCGCGTTCTACTACTGGGGCTGGGACGTCACCAGCAACCTCAGCGAAGAGACCCGCAACAGCCGCAGGACCGCCGGACTCGCCTCGCTCGTCGGCGTCGGCGTCGTCTTCCTGCTCTTCGTCGTCTTCACGATCGCCGTCAATGTCATCCTCACCAGCAAGCAGATCTCGGCGCACGACACGAACGTGCTGGCCCTCCTCGGCAGTGCGATCTGGCCCGGTGTCGGCGGCAAGCTGATGGTCCTGGCCGTGGTGCTCTCCACCATCGCCACCCTCGAAACCACCCTGCTCCAGGTCACACGCTCACTCTTCGCGATGGGCCGCGACCGCACGATGCCGGCCGCACTCGGCGTCGTACACCGCCGCTGGAACACGCCCTGGGTGGCGATCGCCGTCGTCGGTACGGTCGCGCTCCTCCTCTTCGTCGCCTCGAACGCGCTCGGCTCGACCGAGGAGATCATGGCCGACGCCCTCGCCGCGATCGGCCTCCAGACGACCCTCTATTACGGGCTGGCCGGCCTCGCCGCAGTCGTCGCGTACCGCAAGACGCTGCTGACCTCCGTCAAGGACTTCGTCCTCGGCGGCGCCTGGCCGCTGCTCGGCTCGCTCTTCATGTTCTGCGTCTTCGCCGCCTCCCTCACCGAGCTCAACGCGGCGGCCATCGCGATCGGCCTCGGCGGCCTGGCGGCCGGAATCTTCCCGATGCTCTGGTACTGGCGCCGCGGCAGCGCGTACTACAGCCCCGCCAGACTCGACGCCACCCAAGCCATCCACGTCGACGACGCGCACGTCAACTCCGGTTCGGAACGCAAGGATTACGCCGACGCCGGACTCCCCACCGACTTCTGAACCGACGTTTGAACCGACGGTTGAACCGACGTTTGAACCGACTTCTCACCGCACTCTGAGCAGGAGACGCTCCGATGGCTGTACGCCGCCGCTTCTCATCGTCCGGCTCCGAGCCCGACTTCGACCCGGACTTCGGCGACCGCCCGCTGACCGAGGCCCGCCATGACATCGTTATCGGCCGCTGGCAGGGCGTGCGCGATCTGCTGCACGCGACGGGCGACAACTGGCCCCTGCGCACGCACCGCCTGCGCCTCCTCTCGCACGTGGCCGCGGGCAGCACGGTGGCGGAGGCCTGGCGGGCCGCCGAGTCGGACAATCCGGACGCGGCGGTGCTACGGGCCGCGACCGAGGTCGTACGTGTCTTCAACCAGGCCATCGACGCGGGCCGCGGCGCCGGCGTCGACCGCGCCCGTATCGACGTTGCCGTCATGGCCTGCCTGAGCGCGGCGGACGCGCGCCCCGCCGACCCGATGCCGTGGGTGTCACTGCTGACCGTGGCTCGGCTGTACGGGGAGGGGGTGGGGCGGGCCGAACTGCGGGACTGGTGGGAGGAGTTGCGACGCCGCGACCCGTACAACATCGAGGCCCATGTGCAGCTCCTGCGCTACCACTCGGCGCGCTGGCACGGCACGCACGGCCGTATGTACGACTTCGCCCGCGACGCGGCGGGCGCGGCCCCGGCCGGGTCGCCGCTGCCGGTGCTGGTGCAGATCGCGCGGGTGGAGGAGTACCGGTACGTCGCCGCGGCGGCGCGCGGACGCCCGGTGCGCGGCTTCGACCAGCACTGGCACCACGAACTCGCGGTGACGGAGGTGCGCCGGACGCGGGAGCGCTGGCTGGGCGGCCGCACACCGGGCAGCCCCGTCGCCCCCGAGGAGGTCGGCGAGCTCAACTACCTTGCCCATGCCGCCTGTTACGCGGGCCTGCCGGACGAGGCGCGGGAGGTCTTCACGCTGCTGGGCCGGCGGGCGGCGCGGGTTCCGTGGTCGTACACGGGGGATGCGGCGGAACAGTTCAAGAGGTGGCGCCGGCAGACGGGCGCCACCTCTTGATGACCTGCTGAAGGACAGCTGGGATCAGACGCCGATGTTGCGGCCGTCCTTGCGGTAGACCGCGACGACCGACGGGCGCACGAGCTTGCCCGGTCCGTCCGGCCACGCCGACGCCGGCTTCTCGACGGACGCGCCGTCGATCTCGCCCGGGTGCTGCACCGCGACGAGCACCCGGCGGTCCTGGACGATCGGGCCGCAGGTCTCCGCGCCCTTCGGCACCGTCAGGAACTGCTTCAGCTCACCGCGCCGCTCGCCCCGCGTCGCCACGCCGAACAGGCCGTCGTGCGAGCCGAGCTGGTTGCCGTCCGTCGAGATCCACAGGTTGCCGTGCGGGTCGAACGCGACATTGTCCGGGCAGGAGATGGGGCTGACCTTCTCCTTGGGGAAGCCCGCGAAGTACGTCGCCGGGTCCTCCGGGTCGCCCGCGACCAGGAAGAGCCGCCAGGCGAAGCCGTCCGAGGCGGGGTCGTCCCAGTGCTCGGCGAGCTCCAGGATCTGGCCGTGCTTGTTGAGGTTGCGCGGGTTGGCCTCGTCGGCGCCCGCCTTGCCGGGCTTGCCGCGGTCGGTGTTGTTCGTCAGCGCGACGTACACGCGTCCCGTGCGGGGGCTCGGCTCGACGTCCTCGGGGCGGTCCATCTTGGTGGCGCCGACCTTGTCCCCGGCCAGGCGGGTGAAGACGTACACCTCTTCGGCGGTCATGCCGGGGACGTGCGAGGTGGTGCCGGTGGCGAGCGGGATCCAGACGCCGCTGCCGTCGAACTCGCCGTCGTTCGGGAGCTTGCCGGTGCCGTCGATCTCGCCGGGGGAGTCGCCGGTGATCTTGGCGACGTACAGCGTGCCCTCGTCGAGGAGGGTCAGGTTGTGCTCGCGAGCGGCCCGCGAGCTGCCCTTCTTCATCCGCTTCGACGAGACGAACTTGTAGAAGTAGTCGAAGCGCTCGTCGTCGCCCATGTAGACGACCGGGCGGCCGTCAGCGGTCAGGCGGGGCTGCGCGGCCTCGTGCTTGAAGCGGCCGAGCGCGGTGTGCTTGCGCGGCACCGCGTCCGGGTCGTACGGGTCGAGCTCGACGACCCAGCCCTGGCGGTGCGGCTCGTTCGGCTCCTGCTTGACGTCGAAGCGCTTGTCGAACAGCTCCCACTTGCGCTCGGTGGCGCCGGTGGAGATGCCGTACCGCTTGTCGGTGGCGCTGGAGCCGTTGGCGAAGTACTGGTTGAAGTTCTCCTCGCCGTGCAGGGTCGTGCCCCACGGGGTGGTGCCGCCGGCGCAGTTGTTGAGCGTGCCGAGGACCTTGGTGCCGGTCGGGTCGGCGGACGTCTTGAGCAGCGCGCTGCCCGCGGCGGGGCCCGTCAGCTTGAACTCGGACGTCGCGGTGAGGCGGCGGTTCAGGTGGTGGCAGGTGACCGGCGTGAGCTTGCCGGACTTGCGCTCCTCCTGGACGACCACGACGGACAGGCCGTGCGCGGCCCAGGCGATCTCGACCTGCTCGCGGGTCGGCTTGGCCGGGTCGTATCCCTTGAACATCAGGATTTCGTCCGTGTACTCGTGGTTGGCGACGAGTACCTGGCGGCCGTGCTCGCTGTGCAGCGGGAGCAGGGAGAGGAAGTCGTTGTTGTAGCCGAACTGGCCGGCCTGCGCCTTGGCGGTCTGGTTGTCCGCGTCGAAGGCGGGCGCCCCGCGCAGGATCGGTTCGCCCCAGCGGATGACGACGTTCTGCGCGTAGCCGTCGGGGACGGTCACGGCGTCGGTGGTGTTGGGCGCGACGGCGGCGAAGCGCAGCCCGCGGGCGGAGGTGGAGGTCGCGCCGGCCTGGGGCCTGCTGCGGAGGTCGGCTTCGGCGGCCACGGCCTTCGGGGCTCCGGGGCCGGCGACTGCCGCGGTGCCGGCGGCAGCGGCGACGGTCACGACGGCGGCGGCGCGCATCATCGAGCGTCTTGACAGCGCGCCGGCTATGACGTCGCCGACGTACTCGTTGTCGCTGGTGTTCGGGACCTCCTGGAAGCAGGCGTCTCCGCAGCGGTAACGACAGGTCAGCGCGGAGCGCCCACCCGAGTGCGGCGAGTTGAGCAGCGGCAGCAGATTGCGCACGGACCCCTCCAAAGGTGCTGTACGGGCTGTTTCTCGGCGCGCCCTGCGCCGACATCGTGTCGGAATGTGTACGGGCGAGACGTTAGGGGCGTACGCCCGCGATCCGGCGGACAATGGGTTAACGCGGGGTGAATGCGCGAGGGCCGAGCGGGAGTTGACCGGCCAGTTAGGCTCCACATCCATGCGCGACGCTGCGAACGACGTGGACCCACCGGACCCCCTCCCTCCCAACTCCCTCACAGTGGATCTGCGCGGCGTGCCGCTCGACTCACTGGACGACTTCTGGGACGCGGTGGCCGGGCCGTGCGGGCTGCCCGAGTGGTTCGGCCGGAATCTGGACGCCTGGTGGGACACGATCGAGTCGCGTGGCGTCTCGGAAGTGATCGACGCACATGCCATGTTGGTGGTACGCGCTGACGCGGCCGGTATCTTCGCGCCGGGGCGCCCTGAGGGGGCGCATCTGGCATCGGTGTTCGCCGACGCGAGCCGCGCGCGCCTGGAACTGGCGCGGCACGCCTGACCCTCCCGAAGATCAGCGGGAGCGGCCGCTAACCTTACGTGTCCGCCCTGGCCAGGGATCATCCCCCGGGTGCGGACGTGCATCGCACCCAACTCATGCGAAAGGCCTCGCCCATGGGCATTCGGAGCTTGCTGCGCAAGGTGTTCGGACGCGATCGAGCGGAGAGCAACGAGCAGCCGCCGGCACGGGAGACCTCGGCGGCAGCTTCCGTTCCGTCCCAGGCCGAACGTACGCCGGAACCGGCCTCCGCGCCGGAAGCGGAATCTGCGCCGGAACGGACCAAGGAGACGGTGGCTTCGGTCCCGGCTCCGGCCAAGAAGGACGAAACGGCGGCCGACAAGGACTCGCCGGCGCCCGAGAACCCGACTTCCACGGACAAGTCACCGGAGCGGGTGACGAACTCCTCGAAGCCGGGCATCGCATCGGACCTGGTGGCGGCGGCCTTCGACAACCCGACCCCGCCCCGCGCACAGACACCCCCCTCAACCCCGAACGTCCCGGCCCAGTCCACCCCGGTCACCCCACCGCCAACCCCGGTGGTCCCGGCCCAGGCAACCCCGACAAGGGACGACCCCCACCCGGAACCGACGGCGAAGCCGGAACCGACCGCGGCCGAAGCCACGCCTGAGACGGCCCCGAGGGCGGAGGCGGAGCCGGTCGCCGCCGCAGAAACGGTTGCGACCACCGAGCCGGTCGCCGCCGCAGGCGAGACCGAGGCAGAGCTCGTAGCCGCCTCCGTTGGGGAGCCGGAGGCCAAGGCGGAGCCGGTTGCCGAGCCGAAGGCCCACACCGAGCCGGTCGCCGCCGAAGCCGCGCCCGAGACAGCCCCGGTAGCAGGCGACGCCGAGCCGAAGGCCGAGGCCGAGCCCGTAGCCGCCACCGACGGCGAGTCGGAGGGGCAAGACGAGGCCGAGCCGACCTCTGACGTAGAGCCCGAGCCGCTTGCCGCCGAGGCGCCCGCCGAGACGAAGCGGGTCGCTGCGGCGGAGAACGAGGCCGAGGTCGAGCTGGTACCCGCCGCGGTAGTCACCGCCGAGCCGGTCGCCGCGGCAGGCGAAGCCGAGCCTGAGGGCAAGACCGAGCCCGTCGCCGTGGCGGAGGTCGACGCCGTAGCCGCCGCGACAGAAGCAGAAGTCGAGTCGACCGTCGAGGTCGAGCCGGTCGCTGCCGCTGCCCCCGCCGAGCCCGAGCCGATCGTCGAAGCCGAGCCCGAGCCGGTCGCCGCCGAAGTCACCGCCCAGGCGGAGCCGGTCGCTGCGGCAGAAACCGAGGCCGAGGTCGAGCCGGTAGCCGCCGCAGTAGACACCGCCAAGCCGGTCGTCGTGGCGGAGGTCGACGCCACCGCACAGCCCCAGCCGGTCACCGTCGGCGAAGCCGCGACCGCCCCGGGCGGGCCCGGGGTCGCTGCCGCGCAAGGTGACGTCGCAGCGCGTGCGCCTCGGCTCGTTGCTCACTACGAGGCCGCCGGGGCCGCCCTCAAGGCCAAGGAGCTGGACGGCGTCCGGGCCGACGTCTACCTCGTGCTCGACCGCTCCGGATCCATGCGGTCGTTCTACAAGGACGGCAGCGCCCAACACCTCGCCGACCAGACGGTCGCACTCGCCGCGCACCTCACCGAGGACGCCGCCGTGCACGTCGTCTTCTTCTCGACCGACATCGACGGCACCGCCGACGTAAGCCTCACCGACCACGAGGGCCGCATCGACGCCGTCCACGCCGAGCTCGGGCACATGGGGCGTACGAGCTACCACCGTGCCGTCGAGGAAGTCGTCACGCACTACGAGAAGTCCGGCAGCGACAGGCCCGCCCTCGTCGTCTTCCAGACGGACGGCCCTCCCGACGCCAAGCAGCCCGCCAAGCAGGCGCTCGCCGAGGTCGCCGACAAGCCGCTGTTCTGGCAGTTCGTCGCGTTCGGCGAGCACGACGCGAAGGGCTTCGACTTCCTCAGGAAGTTGGACGTCCCGAACGCCGCGTTCTTCCACGCGGGACCGGCCCCCCGCGAGGTCGCGGACGACGAGCTGTACGCACAGCTCGTCACCGGTCTGACCAGCTAACGCAAACCCGCACCCGCAAACGCACAAACGCACATCAGCCGGTCGGCAGCTTCACAGTGACGGCGGTGCCCCCCTCCGGGCGGGCACCGCCGTCACTGTCATCTCGCCTCTCGCCCCTCAGCCCCGCTCACCGCAACGGCGGCCGAGCGCCCGGACCCGCGAGACCAGCTCGGGAAACCCGAACGGCTTGCCCAGATAGTCGTCGGCCCCCAGGTCCAGCCCCGCCACCCGGTCCTCCATGGCACTGGCGGCGGTCAGCATCAGGATCCGAGTCCGGGAGGCCCCGGCGACCAGCTTGCGCGCGACGTCGTCCCCGTGGACGCGCGGCAGATCGCGGTCGAGGACGATCACCTCGTAGTCGTGCAGCGCCAGGTAGGCAAGGGCGGCGTCTCCGCTGTAGACGGTGTCGACGGTGAAACCAGCCCGCCGCAGTCCGGTGGCCACCGCCTCGGCCAGTACCTCTTCGTCCTCGGCAACCAGTACCCGCATCTTGACCGACTCCTCCCAGGATCTGTCCTTGCTACGCGATCACAGGTTTCGCAAAGGTCTCCTCGGGATTTATGCGTGTGAGTGGATCACCCGCGGGCCGTTAGGATTTCGCCCATGGCGGCCACTGGATCCGAGAAGCAGGGGACGAAGGCGTTCTACGTCACGACCCCGATTTACTACGTCAACGACGCTCCTCACCTGGGCCACGCCTACACGACCGTTGCAGGGGACGTGCTCACGCGCTGGCACCGTCAGCGCGGCGAGAAGGTGTGGTACCTCACCGGCACGGACGAGCACGGTCAGAAGATCATGCGCACTGCCGAAGCGAACGGCGTCAGCCCGCAGGAGTGGTGCGACAAGCTCGTCGAGGAGGCCTGGAAGCCCCTCTGGGAGCACCTCAACATCGCGAACGACGACTTCATCCGTACGACGGAGAAGCGGCACACGGACCGTGTGCAGGAGTTCGTGCAGGACCTGTACGACAAGGGCGAGATCTACAAGGGCGGGTACGAAGGCCCGTACTGCGTGGGCTGCGAGGAGTACAAGCTCCCCGGCGATCTGATCGAGGACGAGCAGGGCGTGAAGCTCTGCCCGGTCCACAAGAAGCCGGTGGAGATCCTCAAGGAGGAGAACTACTTCTTCAAGCTCAGCGAGTACGGCCCGAAGCTGCTGGAGTTCTACGAGCAGAACCCCGGCTTCATCCAGCCCGAGTCCGCCCGCAACGAGGTCGTGAACTTCGTCAAGCAGGGCATGCAGGACCTCTCGATCTCGCGCTCCACGTTCGACTGGGGCATCCCGATCCCGTGGGACGAGAAGCACGTCATCTACGTGTGGGTCGACGCGCTCCTCAATTACGCGACGGCCGTCGGCTACAACGAGAACCCGGCGAAGTTCGACGAGACGTTCCCGGCCGACGTGCACCTCATCGGCAAGGACATCCTGCGCTTCCACGCGATCATCTGGCCCGCCATGCTGATGGCGCAGGGCCTGCCGGTCCCCGGCCGGGTCGCGGCCAACGGCTGGCTGATGGTCGGCGGCGAGAAGATGTCGAAGTCGAACCTGACCGGCATCAAGCCGCAGGACCTCACGTCGCACTTCGGCGTCGACGCCTACCGCTGGTACTTCCTGCGCGCCATCGCCTTCGGCCAGGACGGCTCCTTCTCGTGGGAGGACTTCACCGCCCGCTACACCTCCGAGCTCGCCAACGACTACGGCAACCTCGCCTCGCGCGTGGCCGCCATGGTCGGCAAGTACTTCGGCGGCGCGCTGCCCGCGGCGACGGCGGCCGGTGACGCGGAGAAGGCGGTCCACGACGGGCTCGCCAAGGCGGTTGCCGAGGCCGACCGGAAGATCGGCGAGGAGCTGGACTACCAGGGCGGCATCCTGGCGGTCTTCGACTTCGTGAAGCAGGTCAACGGCTACATCACGGAGCAGGAGCCGTGGAAGGTCGCCAAGGACGACTCGCCGGAGGGCCAGGCCCGCCTCGCGACGATCCTCTACACGGCCGCCGAGTCGCTGCGCGCCATGGCCGTCCTGCTCAACCCCGTCATGCCGGAGACCTCCCAGAAGCTGTGGGACTCCCTCGGCGCGGAGGCCCCGCTGGGCGCCCTCGCCGACCAGCGGGTCCAGGACGCGGGCACGTGGGGGCAGCTCCCGGCGGGCGCGACGGTGACGAAGGGCGCGGTGCTGTTCCCGCGCCTGGAGGAGCCGAAGGCCTGACGTACGGACCTTGACCGTACGGACGACGAAGGGCCGGACCTGGGCAGGTCCCGGCCCTTCGTCGTTCAAGTCCTCGCATCAGGTGCCACATACCGCCGTCATATGCGCTTTTTACAGAGTTTCATGTCACGACCGATTGCGGTGGAGGCGGCTCACGTCATACGGTCAGCCGCCGAGCCTCTTCGCCGTCGCACACCCCCACGCGGAGCGACGAGACCGGCGTCCCCAAGACGGCTTCCCCCGAGCCGATCGCCCCTCCCCGCCAGGAGCCCCGCAACCGTGCCCTTTGCCGGACGCATCCCACGCCGCATCATGCAGCTGTCCGCGCTGCTCGCGATGTTCGCGGCATTCACAGCCCAGCTGGTCAGCGCGCTGCTGGCCTGGCTTCCGATGTTCGTCGTCGCCTCCGCCGCAGGCCTCGCACTCGATCTGTATCTGCAGCACAGACAGCCCCTGCTGCTCTCGATGCTGAACAAGGTCCGCTTCGACGTCACCGTCCGGCAGCTGCTGCGCGACATGCTGATCGTGGTCGGCCTGCTGCGCATCGACGACGTCCACCCGTTGCGTGAGCAAGCCCCGCTGACGAGCGCGCTGCTCTGCGTCTACGGACTGCATTTCGCCTGCCAGGCGGTCGCCGTACTGGTCCGGCGCACCCGCACGCTGCCTCTCGTCACCCGCAACATCGACGCCTCGGCGCTGCGGCCCTCCGCCGCTCCGCCGCGGATCCTGGCCCGCCGCCCGGGCCACCGGCTGCTGACCTTCTCGGTGCCCGCCACCACGGGCCTGCTGGTCACGGCGGTCACCGGTGACGTGTACGCCGGCGCTGTCGGCGTCGGTGTCTCCATCGTGCTGATGGCCGTCGGCACCGCCCGTCTGGCCACCTGGCTGCTGCCGAAGAAGCGGCCCGCGAACAATGAGCAGGCCCTGGAGTGGCTGGACGGCTGGCTGGCGGAGTACCGGCCGACGGTGGCCATGTACTTCTCCGGCGGCACCACCTCCGCGTACCAGGCGAACATGTGGCTCTCCACGCTGTCCGCGCTGGACGGCAAGCCGCTCATCGTGCTGCGTGAGCGCTTCATGGTGCAGAAAATCCAGGCCACGGACGTGCCGATCATCTGCATCCCCAAAGTCGCGCACATGTTCGCCCTCGAGGACTCGACGCTGCGGATGATGCTGCACCCGGCGAACTCCGGCAAGACGTCCCAGGTCCTGCGCATCCCCTCCATCAAGCACGCCTTCACCAACCACGGCGAGAGCGACAAGCTCTCCAGCTGCAACCCGTATGCCAAGGCGTACGACGAGGTCTGGGTGGCCGGCCCGGCCGCGCGCGAGCGCTACCAGCTCGCCGAGATAGGCGTCGCGGACAAGGACGTGGTGGAGGTGGGCCGCCCCCAGCTGGCCCCGATCCAGCCCTGGACGGGCGCCCCCGAGGGCACGTACACGACTGTGCTGTACGCGCCCACCTGGGAAGGCTGGGACGGCAACCCCGGCAACACCTCGGTCGTCCTGGCCGGCGAGAACCTCGTCCGCGCGCTCCTGGACGACGACGGCGTACGGCTGCTGTACAAGCCGCACCCGATGACCGGCTCCGTCGACCCCGAGGCCGGCGCCGCCGACCGGCGCATCCGGGCGATGATCGCCGAGGCCGCCGCCGGGCGCTCAGGCCCCCGCCCCGACCTCGGGGCCGTTGCCGAACTCGCCCGCCGCACGGCCGAGCTCGACCGGCTCACCAGCAGCGACTTCCGCACCGGCGCGGACGAGCTGGAGCGGATGATGCGGCAGGGCACGCCCGAGGAGGACCGCGCGGCGGTCGTCGCGGCGGCCACGGAGGCCTGGGAGGCGGCCTACTGGGCGTCGTTCCCCGAGTGGGAGCACCAGATCGTCGTCACCGCGCGCCCCGGCATCTACAGCTGCTTCAACCAGGCCGACCTGCTGATCAGCGATGTGTCGAGCGTCGTCTCGGACTACCTGCACAGCGAGAAGCCGTACGCCGTGGCCAACACCTCCGGCATGCCGGAGGAGGAGTTCCGTGCCGCCTTCCCGACCGTACGGGCCGCCGCCGTCCTCACCCCGGACGCGTCCGGCATCCCGGAGCTCCTGGAGTCCGTACGCGCCCCGGAGAAGGACCCGTACAAGCAGGCCCGCGCCGAGCTGAAGGAGCACCTCCTCGGCCCGTCCGATCCGCCCTCCCTGGTCCGCTTCAACGCGGCCGCCCTCGCCCTGTGCGCCAAGGCCGACGACCGCCGCGATCACATGACGCGCCGCCTCCTCCCGGGCATCCCGGGCCAGCGCCGGACCGGGTTCGAGGCCGAGACCGAGACCGAGGCAGAAGCCGAATCGATCGGCTGAACCGGAGCGAATCCGGGACGAGAAGGCCCCCGTACCGCGCGCGGTACGGGGGCCTTCTTTCAAGCACAGCTCGTAACTACTCGCCGGACTTGGCGGCCGGCGGCTTGCGCAGCGAGATGTTCAGCTCCCGCAGACGCGCCTCCTCCAGCACGGTCGGCGCACCCATCATCAGGTCCTGCGCGTTGCCGTTGAGCGGGAAGGCGATCGTCTCGCGGATGTTCGGCTCGTCGGCCAGCAGCATCACGATGCGGTCGATGCCCGGGGCGATGCCGCCGTGCGGCGGGGCGCCGAACTGGAAGGCGCGGAGCATGCCCGCGAACTCGCGCTCGACGGTCTCCTTCGAGTAGCCCGCGATCTCGAACGCCTTGAACATGATCTCGGGCTCGTGGTTCCGGATGGCACCGGAGGACAGCTCGACCCCGTTGCAGACGATGTCGTACTGCCAGCCAAGAATGTCCAGCGGGTCCTGGGTCTCAAGGGCCTCCAGGCCGCCCTGCGGCATGGAGAACGGGTTGTGCGAGAAGTCGATCTTCCCGGTGTCCTCGTCCGCCTCGTACATCGGGAAGTCGACGATCCAGCAGAACCGGAAGACGCCCTCCTCGAAGTGGCCGGCGCGCTTGGCGGCCTCGACACGGACCGCCGACATGATCTTGGAGACCTCGTCGAACTCGCCCGCGCCGAAGAAGATCGCGTGGCCGGGGGCCAGCGACAGACGCTCGGTGAGAACCTTGACGTTCTCCTCGGTGAGGAACTTGGCGATCGGGCCGGTCAGTTCGCCCTTCTCGCCGACGCGCACCCAGGCCAGGCCCTTCGCGCCGTGCTCGACGGCGTAGTCGCCGAGGCCGTCGAAGAACTTCCGCGACTGGCCCGCCGTGTCCGGCACGGGCAGCGCGCGGACGTGCTTGCCTGCGAAGGCCTTGAACTCCGAGCCCTCGAACACGTCCGAGATGTCGACGAGTTCGAGCTGGGCGCGCAGGTCCGGCTTGTCGTTTCCGTACTTCATGATCGCCTCGCGGAACGGGATCCGCGGGAACGGCGACGTGACGTGGCGGCCGTTGCCGAACTCCTCGAAGAGCTCGGTCATCAGCTTCTCGATCGGCTGGAAGACGTCCTCCTGCTCGACGAAGCTCATCTCCACGTCGAGCTGGTAGAACTCGCCCGGCGAGCGGTCGGCGCGGGCGTCCTCGTCGCGGAAGCACGGCGCGATCTGGAAGTAGCGGTCGAAGCCCGAGATCATCAGCAGCTGCTTGAACTGCTGCGGCGCCTGCGGCAGCGCGTAGAACTTGCCCGGGTTCAGGCGGGACGGCACCACGAAGTCGCGGGCGCCCTCGGGGGACGTCGCCGTCAGGATCGGGGTCGCCATCTCGTTGAAGCCCAGCGCCGTCATCTTGTGCCGGATGGCCGAGATGACGGCCGTACGCAGCATGATGTTGCGGTGCATGCGCTCGCGGCGCAGGTCGAGGAAGCGGTACTCAAGACGCCGCTCCTCGCCCACCCCGTCGTCGGTGTTGATCTGGAACGGCAGCTGCTGCGCGGCGCCCAGCAGCTCGACCGTGGAGACCTCGACCTCGATCTCGCCGGTGGGCAGCTCGGGGTTCACGTTGTCGGCGCCGCGCGAGACGACCTTGCCGTCGACGCGGACGACCGACTCCTTGTTCACCTTGTCGAGGGCCTCGTACGCGGGGGTGCCGGGCCGGGCGACGAGCTGCGTGATGCCGTAGTGATCGCGCAGATCGATGAAGAGGATGCCGCCCAGGTCTCGGCGATTGTGCAGCCAGCCGCTCAGCCGGACGTCTGCGGCGACGTCAAAGGCGCGGAGTTCGCCGCAGGTGTGGGACCTGTACCGATGCATCGTCGTTCATCCAGCCTTCGGGATTCGGGGTTGTCACAGCCACCCCAGGTTACCGCCCAGGCGCACACCCTTTTCTTTGCAAGGCCTTCGGAGGCTCTCCAAGGCCCTCCAAGGCCCGCAGAGGCCGGACCGGCCGCGACCTGTAAAGATGAACCAATGCGTACCGAGGACATCCTGGCCGCCGTCGCGACCGGCCTGTGGCGCTGGGACAACGCATCCGGGACGGTCACGCTCGACGCGGAGGCCGCCCGGCTGCTCGGGCTGCCCGCCGAGAAGGTGTGCCTGCCCGAGGCGGCCGTACGCTCCCGTTTTCATCCCGTCGACTGGAACGAGATCAACGGGGTCGTGAATCTCGCGGTCGCCGAAGGCACCCTCGCCGAGGCCAGGCTCCGCATCATGGATGTGGAAGGGCGGCTGCTCAGGACCGTACGCAGCCGCTCCAAGCCGGTCGTCGACGGCAGCGACTACCAGCTGTTCGGCACCATCCAGGAGGTCGCCGAACCCCAGCCCGGCACCGCCGCCCACACCCCCGTCACCGGCGACTGGCGCCGCTCCCGCGAGGCGTTCCTGCTCGACGCGGGCCGCGCGCTGGCCGAGGCCCGGTCCACCGCCGAGGTGCTGCGGGTCGCCGCGTCCCTGTCGATGCCGGGATTCTCGCCGGACAGCCTCGCGGTCTTCGGCTCGTCGGGCGGCCGGATCACGGTCATAGGGCAGCACGGTTACAGCCCCGAGGAAGACCCTCCGTTCGCCGACATGCTGCTGGGTACGGACCATCCGGCGGCCGAGGTCGTACGTACCGGGCGGGCCATCTACCTCCCGTCACCCGAGGAGTACAGCCGCCGCTACCCCGCGGGCCGCCCCCTCGCCGCGGACACAGAACCCCGCACACCGCGCGCTCCCCGGTCACCCCGGTCGTGGGCCTTTGTCCCGCTGACCGTGGCCGGCAGCACCCTGGGCGCCTGGATGGCGGGCTTCGCGCACCCCGTGGCCTTCACCCCCGACGAGCGCTCCGTCCTGACCACGGTCGCCAGGATGGTCGCGCAGGCCCTCGCGCGGGCCGGAGTGGCCGAGACCGAGCGCGAGCTGTCGCAGGGCCTCCAGCGGTCGATGATGCCGACGCTGGGCCCGGAGATCCCCGGAATGACGGTCGCCGCGCGGTACGTCCCGACCGGCGGCGGGCTCCAGGTCGGCGGCGACTGGTACGACATGATCCCGCTGCCCAGCGGGCGCATCGCGCTGGTCATCGGCGACGTACAGGGGCACGACGTACGGGCGGCCGGGCTGATGGGCCAGCTGCGGATCGCGCTGCGGGCGTACGCCTCCGAGGGGCACCGTCCCGACGCCGTCCTGTCCCGCGCCTCCCGCTTCCTGCACGGGCTGCACGATCTTCCCGGGGCGGACACCTACAGCCCCGGCGACCACTCCAGTCCGCGCTTCGCGACCTGCCTCTACATCGAAGCCGACCCCGCGACCGGCCTCCTCGACATCGCCCGCGCCGGCCACCCCGACCCGGCGGTACGGATGAGCGACGGGACGGTGCTGGTTCGGCCCACCGCGGGCGGGCTGCCGCTGGGCATCGACCCGGACACGGACTATCCGACGACGCGGCTCGTCCTCGAACCCGGCGAGACGATCATGATCTGTACGGACGGGCTCATAGAGACCGGCGGCCATGATCTCGACACGGGATGGGCCAGGCTCCGCAGGATCATGGAGGAGCACTCGGGCGACAACCTGGAGAAGCTCGCCGACGCCCTGGTCGCCGCCGTCCACGGCCCCTCCTCGCACCACACCACCGGCCCCCTCGTGGACCGCCGCGAGGACGACATCGCACTGCTGCTGCTCTGCCGCGAAGGCGCGGGATGCGGCTGCGGGGCGGGCTCGTCGACGACGCTGCTCGCGCCCGCCCGGCGTACCGCGATGACCGTGGCCCAGGCCGAGCCGGAACGTATCGCGGTCGCCCGGCAGCAGCTGCGGGACCTGCTGCACGACTGGGCGGACGAGGAGCAGGTCGACGCGGGCGTGCTCATGGTCTCCGAGATGGTCACCAACGTCCTGGTCCACACCGACGGGGACGCGCTGCTCGTCGTCGAGGCGACGGGCGAGCCGGGCGAGCGCCGGCTCAGGGTCGAGGTGGCGGACGCCAGCGACGAACTGCCGCACAAGCGGCGCCCCGGCGAGATGGCGTCCAGCGGGCGTGGCCTGGTGCTGATGGAGATGCTCGCGGACACGTGGGGGGTGGACCCCAGGGGCGACGGCAAGTGCATCTGGTTCGAGCTCTACGAGGCGGGCGCTTCCGGGGGTTCGGGAGTTTCTGCGGGGTTCGGAGGCGGCTCCGCAGGCCCGGCTTCGTAGCGCGACCGGATCTCGGCGATCACCCCGAAGGCGGCCGCGGTGGCCGGTACGGCGAGCAGCATGCCGAGAATCCCGGCGACGGACGCCCCCGCCGTGATGGCCAGCATCACCACCGCCGGGTGCATCTGGACCGTACGGCTCTGGATCACCGGCTGGAGGACGTGCCCCTCCAGCACCTGTACGGCGAGGACCACCGCCAGCACCCACACCGCGATCGCGAACCCCCGGTCGGCGAACGCGACGAGGACGGCGACGGCGCCGGAGAGGAACGCGCCGAGGTAGGGGATGTACGCCCCCATGAAGACCAGCGCGCCGAGCCCGACCGCGCCGGGCACGCGCAGCACGAGCAGCCCGACGGTGATGCAGACGGCGTCGATGAGCGCGATGAACGTGGTCCCGCGCATGAAGCCCTCGACCGCCTGGTACGCCCGCCGGGCCACCGCCTCGACGGTGTCACCGGCGGAGGGCGGCCCGAGCGAGCGCAGAGCGTCGGCGGCGCGGTCCGAGTCCCGCAGGAAGAAGAAGATCAGCAGCAGCGCGAGAACGGCGGTGCCGATGACGCCGCCGACAATGCCGATCCCCGTGATCACGCCGGAGGCGGCGGTTCCGCCGAACTTGGAGACGAGTTCCTTGAGGCTGGACGACATGTCGTCCAGGGAGGTCCCCCTGGCGCCGAAGCGTTCGACGACATCGGTGGCCGCTCGCTTGACGGAGGCGATGATCTGGTCGCCGCTGTCGATCAGCGCGCGGACGATGATGTATGCGGCCCCGCCGACGGCGGCGACCACGGCGACACAGGTCAGCCCGGCCGCGAGCGACCGCTGGACCTTCATCTTGATGAGGCGGCGGTGGAGGGGTCCGAGGAGCGCGGCGCCGAGGATGGCGATGAGTACGGGCGTCACGGCGGCCTGGAAAGTGACGCACAGCGCGACCCCCACGGCGATGACCCCGCTGACGAGCAGCACGACGGCGCACCAGGCGGCGATGCGCCGGGCGAAGTCGGGCAGGAGGGGTGTTCGGGTCGGGACCACGTCCCCACCCGACCACGCCCGCCGGGGCGGGGCCCTTGGTGGGGACCCGCCCGAGTGAGAGTCCAGCCCGTGGGGCGCTTTGGGCGCCGGCGTGGCTGTTCACCGGCGCCGAAGACCGCCGTCTGGACCAGGTGGACCGGGCGGCGCTCCGCTCCCACCGAGCCCCGCCCCGCCAGCACGTACGCGACGCGGTTGAAGTCCTCACGCCACGGCAGCGTGATCTCCGCATCCGGCGCCGGCGTCGCGTGGATCATGGTGATCGGGGTGTGGGTCATGCCGGGACCCTGGCGGCCGTCCAGCTCGCCGGCGATGACACGCAGGAGCGCACCGCCGTCCGGAAACGTCAGCAGCTGCATGTTGCCGTCGCGGATGTCCTGGCACTTCGGCGCCATCTTCTTGCCCTTGGCCGACAGGTTCACCCACACCTGCATCCACCAGCATGGAATCCCCCGGACGACTACTGCTAGTGTTCGTTCCGTCACGGTAGGCAATCAGCCTCAACGTACAGGAAATGAAGGACCGGGGTTCCATGCGTAAGTTTCAGCAGGCCATGATCGCAGCGGTGGCGGCCGGCGGTCTGTCCGCCGTCGGCGCCGCCGCCGGTACCGCCTACGCCCATGACGGCGGGCCGCGGGTGACCGACCTCTACCGCCCCTACCAGGAGTGCAGTCCGCAGACGGTGGCCCAGAGCGACCTCCCGATCGCCGCGCTCGGTCTCGCCGAGACCTTCGACACCACCTGCGGCCAGTACAACAAGGCCTTCACTCACTGAGGTCGGCGGCGTAATCGTGCACGATGCTTTCCGCGAGCCCCTCGGGGTCACCCCCCGAAGGGGCCCGTTCACGTGTGGCCGCCCGGAGCGCGAGGCTGCTCCTCCGGCCTGCATGCGTTCGCGACGGCTTTGAAATCCGGCGCGTCGATGGTCGGTTGCCGGCATTTCGGATTGGCTTGCCCGTAGCCATAAGGAGCCGGTCAATCACAGATCGCATCCGTTCGTTCAAATCGCTGAAGACGATGCGCACATGCTTCGCACGGTGGACGTCGCGGCAGTCGCCCTCGGCAGCGTCGCATTCCTCGGCGCCGGTACCGCCTGCGGCAACAGTGCCTTCAGCACGTCAGCCCTTCACTTCGTAAGCGAAACGGACCCGAACGTCCGGGACATGGGTCGGACGCCGGAGCCCGTCTCTCCGACATCCCCAGGGCCCGGCGTGGCCGGTTCGCGGCGCACGGCGCCTGGGGCACCCCCCACAAAGGAAACGCATCACATGTTCAGTAGGAAGAAGATCGTGGCCGTCTCGGGGCTTCTTGGCAGCCTCGTCGTGACCTGCACCTGCGGCATCCAGGCGTATGCCGCAGGCACCCAGGGCACCTGCACTGTCGACAGTCAGGGCAACACCACCTGCATCCAACGGACCGTCGGCACGCCCGAGGGTGACGGGTTCGTCGTCCGCCAGACGCAGAGCTGTGTGCCACTGCAGCCCTTGTCGCTTCCCGTCATCGGCATTGTGAACAAGGGGAAGAAGCGGATCGGGCCCGAGGTCACCTGTGCCCCCAACACGACGTCGGCACCCGACAACAGTGACAACGGTCTGGACCTGCCTGGCCTGCTGACCTGAGCCCCGGGCGGGACCTTCCGACACCTTCCTCACCTTTCAAGCAGCGGATGGCCGGACCGGGGCAACCTGGGCCGGCCATCCGCTGCTTCCGCGTCTACGCGAGTGCACGCTCGCGCAGCTCATACGGCCAAAGAAGGGCGGAACGTCAGTCCCTCCGACCGGCCGACCTGACACCATGTGCGGCCGCCCTGACACCGTGCATTCCAGGACCGCGCATGGCGCGCGTCGGCGGGCAAACGGGTGACGGCCCCTCACCGCCCGTGACTCGGCCCCGGGGAAGCGTCGTTTCAAGGAGAGAACGGTGAGCCCACGATCAACCGCATTACCAGCCCCCTCATCCCCCTTCAAGTCCGTGGAGGAGCGGAGGAAGGGTGCCTCGCCATAAGCCGACACGGCGCATAGAAGGGCCCAAGATCCCAAATGACTACGTTTCGTGTGTATATGCTCACATTAAGTAGTCAAGCAAGGGCATCACGCCCAGCTAAGAAAGGGTCAAACTATGCGCAAGTTTCAGCGGGCCGCAGTTGTAGCCGCAGCGATCGCGGGGCTGTCCACTCTGGGCGCCGGCGTCAGCTTCGCCAACGACGGCTACGACGGTGGGGTCACCGCGATTGCTTCCTCGCAGGCCAACGCCGTGGCCAACTGGGGCGCCCCGCACGGTCACCCGCACGGCGGCCCGCACGGGGCTCCGTGGTTCGCTCCGCAGAACGGTGTCAGCTTCACGCCGGAGCACGGTCACGGTGGTCCGCACGGTCACGGTGGTCCGGAGGGCCACATGTAAAGAAGCGCCGATGGCTCGATGCGCACGCTTCAGCGGGCTGCGGTCGTAGCCGCAGCGGTCGCGGGGCGAGTGGCTCCGTACTCCACGCCGCGGTGGGCCCCATAGGCCGCTTCGCAGGTGGTCGCGCCGCAGCCCGCACACTGGTCGGCCCAGCAACCTGCCGCCTCGCGGACCATCGCGTCGCACATCGCCTCGAAGCACCACAACAGGCGCATCAACATCCGTCGTCGTATGCACCGTATGCAAGTCGCACGATCTGAACCCATGTCCTGGATCAGCTCGGGCTGCTCAACGGTGTGCTGGACAACACCCTCAACGGCAAGGCAGCCCGGACGCGCAGCAAACCCACCAGGGTGCGCGCCCGGGCTGCATCAATGCCGTCGCCGGACGCAGCTGAAGACGCGTCAGGCGCTGGGTCCCGTAGTTCGGACTTCTCCAAGGCTCGGGCGCACGCCGCCCAACGGCACAGGCGCCCGGACCTCGATTGCAAAGGAACGCAGCACATGTTCAGTCGGCAGAAGATCGCAACCGTCTCGGGGCTCCTCGGAAGTCTCGCCGTCATCTACGTCGGCGCCGCGCCGGCGTACGCCGGTGAACGCCCGGGCGATTGCAAGACCTCCGCCGTGGGTGAAACCACCTGCATCAGCAAGAGCGAGATCGTCCACACCGACAAGCACGGCAGGTATGTCATCAAGCAGACGCAGGAATGCTCGACGACCTTCCGGCCGCGCTTGCCCAGGGACAACGCGCTGAGCACGGGGTCCAAGAAGGTCGGGCCGGCTCTGGACTGCTCCAACAAAGCGCAGCTGCCCAAGGGCTTCAAGCGGCCACACTTCGAGTTCTGAGGCGCGATCGGCGAATGCCGGACCGGGATCCGCTCCCGGTCCGGCATTTCGGCTTTCTGGGGTGACGTTCGACCGGAACTGTCCCGTACCTCGACGTATCGGACAGGGCTTTCCGGCGACATAAAGGCCTCGGTGCCCCGGCCTCTGGCCGGGGCACCGAGGAAGGTTCTGTCTTACTTGCCGACGCTGTTGTTGCAGCCCATGGTCGAGCCCATGTGGGTCTGCTGTGCGCCCGCGTTGCCCTCGCCGTTCAGCAGGTTGCCGCCCAGGCCGCCGAGGATGCCGACCTGACCGAGGACGTCGATGTTGGCGTCGTGCGACCTGCAGGTGCTGCTCTGCATGATGTTGAAACTACTGCCGCCTTTGCCCGAACCCCAGCCGCCCGAACCCCCGGCGTGGGCAGTGCCGGCACTCAGGAGTCCGACGCTGGTGAGGGCAGCGACCAGGACGGCAGCCTTGCGGAGCTTGTGCATTTCATCTCCGGTGGAGTGAGGTGAATGCGATCTGCAATAGATCGACTTCCTACGATTACGGAGGCTAATAAGAAATATCCCCACAACACCCTGCGGCGCGCCGAATTCGGGAATCCTCACCACTCTGGCCGATGGTCGGGAAATACCGTGCCCCGTGAGCGAATCGCGACATCGGCGCCTGGCCCCGGCGGCTCGGCCGCCGCCGACGATGCCGTTCGGACAGCCATTTCGATACAAAAGACGGCCCCGGCGCCGGGCCTGGGGCTCGGTGCCGGGACCACTTTCCCGCTCTCGGCCGTCTATGCGACCGTCACGCGCCTAGAAGGCGCTGTTGTTGCAGCCCATGGTCGAACCCATGTGGGTGTCCTGTGCGCCCGAGTTGCCCTCGCCGTTGAGCGCGCTGCCCAGCGCGCCGTTGAGCAGCCCGACCTGGCCGAGGATGTCGAGGTTCAGGTCGTGCGACCTGCAGGTGGAGCTCTGATTGATGTTGAAGCGGTCGCCACCCTTGCCGCCGCGGCCGTGCCCACCCTGGTCGGCTTGGGCAGTGCCGGCACTCAGGAGTCCGACGCTGGTGAGGGCAGCGACCAGGACGGCAGCCTTGCGAAGCTTGTACATGTCATCTCCGGTGGAAGTGAGGTGAATGCGATCTGCAATAGATCGACTTCCTACAGTTACGGGAGGCTAATAAGAAATATCCCGACAACACCCTGCGGCGCGCCGAATTCGGGGAATCCTCACCACCTTGGCCGATGGTCGGGGAATACCGTGCGTGAGCGAATCGCGACATCGGCGCCTGGCCCCGGCGGCTCGGCCGCCGCCGACGATGCCGATCGGATAGCCATTTCGATACAAAAGACGGCCCCGGCGCCGGGCCTGGGGCTCGGTGCCGGGACCACTTTCCCGCTCTCGGCCGTCTATGCGACCGTCACGCGCCTAGAAGGCGGTGTTGTTGCAGCCCATGGTCGAACCGATGTGGGTGTCCTGCTTGCCCGGGTCGCCCTCGCCGTTGAGCGCGCTGCCCAGCAGGCCGCCGAGCAGCCCGACCTGGCCGAGGATGTCGAGGTTCAGGTCGTGCGACTTGCAGTTGGTGCTCTGCTGGATGTTGAAGCGGTCGCCACCCTTGCCGCCGCGCCCACCCCCGTCGGCTTGGGCAGTGCCGGCACTCAGGAGTCCGACGCTGGTGAGGGCAGCGACCAGGACGGCAGCCTTGCGAAGCTTGTACATGTCATCTCCGGTGGAAGTGAGCTGAATGCGATCTGCAATAGATCGACTTCGTGCAGTTACGGAAGATTAGTACGAAATACCCTCAAAAAACCCTGCGGCACGCCGGAATTTCGTGATCTTGTTCCGGAAGCATCCTGAAGCCCCATCGCATACGAACGGGCCCTTGGGGGCGATCCTCGAAGGGCCGGTGCTGGGCGTCGATGTCCGGCCGTCCGGCGGCCCTAGCGGGCGCTCGCGAGGGCGTTCGACTGGCTGTTGGCCTGGGTGCAGTTGATGCCCCGGGTCTCGGAGGCGGCGAGTAGGGCAACCGGGGCATTGGCGTTGAGCAGGGACTGCGGGCTGCACTCCTGGTCCGGACGGAAGAGGTTGTTCTGGTTCGGCGGGGTACCACCGGTACCACCCTGCGCCGGGGCCGGCTGGGGGGAGACCTGTGGGCTGATCTGGGGGCTCAGCTGGGGGTTGACCTGCGGGCTGACGTCGGCGCCCTGCTGTGGTGCTGCCTGCCGCTGCGCGGCAGGCAAGCCGTTGGTGTGCGCGGTGGCCTGCGAGTTGGTCCACGAGGCGGCCTGGGCGTCCTGCTGCCCAATGGGTGGCGGAACAGCACCGTTGTATGCAGCGGGAGCGGCGACACCGGGACCGGCGCCGATGGCGGACAGACCGCCGGCAGCTGCGAAGACGAGCGCGACCTGCTGAAACTTGCGCATAGAACCCTCGGCCCTTCATTGACCTGTGCATGGAACGTACTGAAATGCTGATGAGCCAGTGCAGTTGTTGCTGTTTTTGCTTCCTTGTGCGGCTGTGATGGACCATCGTTCTAGCCCAGTGGGGAACGAGATAAGTACGGGCCCAGTCACGGGATCCGGGGCCTGGTCACCCATTTGCCAGAGGGCGTGAATCAACGGAGGAGTGCGGGCCTCGCACTCGTTCTTGACGGGGCGACAATTCCTCACTCACCCGCGGTTGCCGGTCAACCGGGGCCACATCGGACGGGAATAAAAACCGGTAATCCGATCGATGGCAAATGGGTGACGGAATTTTGGATCCCGTGACCGAGCCGGAGGAAATGTCGTTGCCAACTGGGAGAGGGCAGCGATCATGAATTGAGAGAGGGGCTGTCGGCTCCGGCGTGAAGTCCACGTGACAGCCCAGGATTGCCCCTGTTAGGGCGCAATACGAATATCAGCTGGGCGCACGCAAGACTGCACTGAATACAACGGATTTCCCTGCAAGGTATTGAAGGGCCGAGGGTTCCATGCGAAAGCTTCACAAGGCCGCGCTCGTCGTAGCAGCGGCCGGCGGTCTGTCCGCCATCGGCGTCGGCGTCAGCCATGCCGACTCTCCCGGGTACAGCGGTGCTCCGGCGCCTGCTCCCTATTATCCGGCGCCCCAGGCCGCAGCCCCAGTGCCTGCTCCCCAGTACCCAGCGCCCCAGGCCGCAGCCCCGGCACCTGCTCCCTATTATCCGGCGCCCCAGGCCGCAGCCCCCGCACCTGCTCCCCAGTACCCGGCGCCCCAGCCGAGTGGTCCGCAGGCCACGGCAGCGTCCGGTTCGGCGGGCGCCGCACAGGTCGCCCATCCGCAGTCCTACCCCCAGCCGGTGCAGCCGGCCGCTCCCCCGGCGCCCGCCCCGCAGCCGGCCGCTCCCCCGGCGCCCGCCCCGCAGCCGGCCGCTCCCCCGGCGCCCGCCCCGCAGCAGAGCGGTTACGCCTCCGCCTCGGCCTCGTCGGGGGGCTTCGCGCAGGCCTCCAACTCGCCACACGCCCCACAGCACTCCGCCCCGCAGCAGCCCGCCCCCCAACCGCCGGCGCAGGTCATGCCGCAGGTCACCCCGCAGACGTCGCCGCAGGTCATGCCGCAGGTCGCCCCGCAGGTCGCCGCACCTCAGGTCTTCAACCCGGAGCCCGCGCCGCGTGTCGCCCCTCAGGTGAACCCGCAGGTGAACCCTCAGGTGAACCCGCTCGTCAACCCGCTGATCACGCCGGCCGGCCCGCCGCAGGTACCGGGGCTCGGCCTCGGACAGGTCGCGTCGCCTCCCGTGGGCCAACTCGGTCTGCCCCGACTCGGCTGATGGCCTCCCCGCAGTTGTCCACCGTCCCAACTCGATCTGCTGCAGATCACGTCCGCTCGATCAACGGAGAAAAAATGCGCAAGCTTCAGAAGGCCGTCATCGTGGGCGCCGTCCTCGGCGGTGTCGGATCCTTCGGCGCCGGCACCGCCCTCGCACACGGCGAGCGGGGGCACGACGGTTTCGACGTCAGGCAGGGCATCGAGTGTCGTTCGCACGACATGAACATCGACGTGCTCGGCAGCATCGGCGCCGTCAACGGCCTGCTGGGCGGCGCGCTCAACGGCGAGGGCCACCCGGGTGCACAGCCCAACCACCTCGGTTCGGACATGGGCTGCAACAGTCAGGCGTTCTGAGCAGCCGCGCTACACGCTGCTCCCCCAAGTCCCTCCCGTCTTCATGTTCTTCGCGGTCCTGCAAGAGGGCCGCTGACCTCTCGGGCCCGGCATGACTGCTCCCCCTGGCGATCGGATGGCCGGGGGTGGTGTCACCGGGCCCGAGAGGTTCCGTGGACACGTGATGAGAGGTCCGACCGGTGCCGCCGTCAAGAACGACTCAGCCAGGGCGTTGTCGTAGCCGACGGCCATCTCGTTGGCATCGGTGAGGAGTTCGGCGCGCATGTGGTCGGCAATCGACCAGCCCACGATCCGGCGCGAGCAGATGTCGATGACCGTGGCCAGAGACAGCCACGTCGGTCCGACGGCTATGTACGTGATGTCGCCGCACACTTGGTGTTGAGCGCCGACGCGGTGGAGTCCCTGTTCATCAGGACCGGCGCGGGCGCCGCCCTCTTGTCTGAGCAGCATCACCTGACCCTAGGGGCCGAGGTGCCTGGCCGAGAGCCCCTTGCCGGGAACGGGGTACGGTCCCCCTAGGACTCGTCTGCGGGCACCTCTCCCAGCCGCCCCGCCTTGAAGTCGTCAAAAGCCTGGACCAGTTCGGCGTGGCTGTTCATCACGAACGGCCCGTAGTGCGCCATCGGCTCGCGGATCGGCTGCCCGCCCAGGATGACCACCTCCAGGGCCGGGGTGTTGGAGTCCTGCCGCTCGTCCGCGCGGACGGTCAGCGAGGAGCCGGCACCGAAGACGGCCGTCTGACCGGTGTGCACGGGCCGGCGCTCCGCACCGACACTGCCGCGCCCGGCCAGCACGTACGCGAGACCATTGAAGTCCTCGCGCCAGGGCAGGGTGACCTCGGCCCCGGGGGCCAGCGTGGCGTGGATCATCGTGATCGGGGTGTGGGTGATGCCGGGGCCCTCGTGGCCGTCCAGCTCACCGGCGATGACCCGGAGCAGCGCTCCGCCGTCGGGGGAGGTGAGCAGCTGGACCTGGCCGCCACGGATGTCCTGGTAGCGGGGGTCCATCATCTTGTCGCTGGCGGGAAGGTTCACCCACAGCTGGAGGCCGTGGAAGAGCCCGCCGGACGTGACCAGCGCCTCCGGCGGCGCCTCGATGTGGAGGATGCCGGACCCGGCGGTCATCCACTGGGTGTCGCCGTTCTGGATGGTGCCGCCGCCACCGTTGCTGTCCTGGTGGACGAAGGTGCCGTCGATCAGGTACGTGACCGTCTCGAAGCCGCGGTGGGGGTGCCAGGGGGTGCCCTTGAGTTCTCTCAGTTGGGGGCGTAGGGTCGCCGACATGACACAAGGGGTTGTGACCGGGGTGGACACGTACGCGGGTGCTTACGACCGTCAGTCGCGCGAGCGCGAAAATTCGAGCGCAGCAAGCCCAGCGACACAGCGTAGCGCCAACGAAGACAAGGCGGCCGACCTTCAGCGCGAAGTCGAGCGCGACGGGGGCCGGTTCAGGTTCGTCGGGCATTTCAGCGAAGCGCCGGGCACGTCGGCGTTCGGGACGGCGGAGCGCCCGGAGTTCGAACGCATCCTGAACGAATGCCGCGCCGGGCGGCTCAACATGATCATTGTCTATGACGTGTCGCGCTTCTCGCGCCTGAAGGTCATGGACGCGATTCCGATTGTCTCGGAATTGCTCGCCCTGGGCGTGACGATTGTTTCCACTCAGGAAGGCGTCTTCCGGCAGGGAAACGTCATGGACCTGATTCACCTGATTATGCGGCTCGACGCGTCGCACAAAGAATCTTCGCTGAAGTCGGCGAAGATTCTCGACACGAAGAACCTTCAGCGCGAATTGGGCGGGTACGTCGGCGGGAAGGCGCCTTACGGCTTCGAGCTTGTTTCGGAGACGAAGGAGATCACGCGCAACGGCCGAATGGTCAATGTCGTCATCAACAAGCTTGCGCACTCGACCACTCCCCTTACCGGACCCTTCGAGTTCGAGCCCGACGTAATCCGGTGGTGGTGGCGTGAGATCAAGACGCACAAACACCTTCCCTTCAAGCCGGGCAGTCAAGCCGCCATTCACCCGGGCAGCATCACGGGGCTTTGTAAGCGCATGGACGCTGACGCCGTGCCGACCCGGGGCGAGACGATTGGGAAGAAGACCGCTTCAAGCGCCTGGGACCCGGCAACCGTTATGCGAATCCTTCGGGACCCGCGTATTGCGGGCTTCGCCGCTGAGGTGATCTACAAGAAGAAGCCGGACGGCACGCCGACCACGAAGATTGAGGGTTACCGCATTCAGCGCGACCCGATCACGCTCCGGCCGGTCGAGCTTGATTGCGGACCGATCATCGAGCCCGCTGAGTGGTATGAGCTTCAGGCGTGGTTGGACGGCAGGGGGCGCGGCAAGGGGCTTTCCCGGGGGCAAGCCATTCTGTCCGCCATGGACAAGCTGTACTGCGAGTGTGGCGCCGTCATGACTTCGAAGCGCGGGGAAGAATCGATCAAGGACTCTTACCGCTGCCGTCGCCGGAAGGTGGTCGACCCGTCCGCACCTGGGCAGCACGAAGGCACGTGCAACGTCAGCATGGCGGCACTCGACAAGTTCGTTGCGGAACGCATCTTCAACAAGATCAGGCACGCCGAAGGCGACGAAGAGACGTTGGCGCTTCTGTGGGAAGCCGCCCGACGCTTCGGCAAGCTCACTGAGGCGCCTGAGAAGAGCGGCGAACGGGCGAACCTTGTTGCGGAGCGCGCCGACGCCCTGAACGCCCTTGAAGAGCTGTACGAAGACCGCGCGGCAGGCGCGTACGACGGACCCGTTGGCAGGAAGCACTTCCGGAAGCAACAGGCAGCGCTGACGCTCCGGCAGCAAGGGGCGGAAGAGCGGCTTGCCGAACTTGAAGCCGCCGAAGCCCCGAAGCTTCCCCTTGACCAATGGTTCCCCGAAGACGCCGACGCTGACCCGACCGGCCCTAAGTCGTGGTGGGGGCGCGCGTCAGTAGACGACAAGCGCGTGTTCGTCGGGCTCTTCGTAGACAAGATCGTTGTCACGAAGTCGACTACGGGCAGGGGGCAGGGAACGCCCATCGAGAAGCGCGCTTCGATCACGTGGGCGAAGCCGCCGACCGACGACGACGAAGACGACGCCCAGGACGGCACGGAAGACGTAGCGGCGTAGCGAGACACCCGGGAAGCCTGATCTACGTCTGTCGAGAAGTTTCTGATCGAAAAGTTCGACAGCGTCTCCGACCTGATGCAGCTCTCGGAGGGCGAAGAATCTCGTGCTTTCAGCTTCGATGTAGGAGGGCGTGGATATGTCCTGCGGGTAAATAGCTGCGCCGATGGTTTCTACAAAGATCGTTATGTTTATCGGCACTTTGCATCGGCCGCGCTCCCGATTCCGGAAGTGCTTGACATTGGGGAATTTATGCGGTGTGAAATACCGCACAGATGCGTAAGGAGAAAATACCGCATCAGGCGCCATTCGCCATTCAGGCTGCGCAACTGTTGGGAAGGGCGATCGGTGCGGGCCTCTTCGCTATTACGCCAGCTGGCGAAAGGGGGATGTGCTGCAAGGCGATTAAGTTGGGTAACGCCAGGGTTTTCCCAGTCACGACGTTGTAAAACGACGGCCAGTGCCAAGCTTGGGCTGCAGGTCGACTCTAGAGCTGAGTTGGCTGCTGCCACCGCTGAGCAATAACTAGCATAACCCCTTGGGGCCTCTAAACGGGTCTTGAGGGGTTTTTTGCTGAAAGGAGGAACTATATCCGCGGCCGCCTGGGCAGTGCCGTAGAAGCCCTGGAAAGGTCAGGGGGAGTTTTCGCGTGGTGCCGTATACCCGCCGCGGTGTCCGGCAGGCGGCAGGTCCCTCGGATGCGCCCGCCGACCGCAAACTCTCCCTTGGCAGGTAGGCCATTTGGGTTCGTGTCCGTCAAGGGGGCGTCGGCCCACACAGCCGTGGCGATGGTGCGTCCCGCGGGGTGTTCCGGGGGCTGTGCGGACGCGGCCGGCGCGACGTGTTTCTGATGGCATGTCACCTTCTGGGGGTGATCGGCGGTGAGGTGATCACGTCGCGTTGTGGAGCGATCTCGTGGAGTGGTCGGTCGTGGTGCCCCGGCACCACTCGTGGGGCGCTCGTGGTGGGTTTCCCCTCACGTTTCGGAGCGGTGGGAGCGGTCCGCGCCGAGGGTGCGTCGGTGGGGGAGCGAAGCGGAATGAGTGTGCCCGGTGTACCTGGGGCGGTCGGGGTGAATTCGCGATGCTGGTCCGAGTCCACTCGCAGGAATGACGAGCGGCCGCGCGCGATGATATCTGAGTTGAAGAGGTGACGTCATGAACAAAGGTGTAATGCGACCGGGCCATGTGCAGCTGCGTGTACTGGACATGAGCAAGGCCCTGGAACACTACGTCGAGTTGCTGGGCCTGATCGAGATGGACCGTGACGACCAGGGCCGTGTCTATCTGAAGGCTTGGACCGAAGTGGATAAGTTTTCCCTGGTGCTACGCGAGGCTGACGAGCCGGGCATGGATTTTATGGGTTTCAAGGTTGTGGATGAGGATGCTCTCCGGCAACTGGAGCGGGATCTGATGGCATATGGCTGTGCCGTTGAGCAGCTACCCGCAGGTGAACTGAACAGTTGTGGCCGGCGCGTGCGCTTCCAGGCCCCCTCCGGGCATCACTTCGAGTTGTATGCAGACAAGGAATATACTGGAAAGTGGGGTTTGAATGACGTCAATCCCGAGGCATGGCCGCGCGATCTGAAAGGTATGGCGGCTGTGCGTTTCGACCACGCCCTCATGTATGGCGACGAATTGCCGGCGACCTATGACCTGTTCACCAAGGTGCTCGGTTTCTATCTGGCCGAACAGGTGCTGGACGAAAATGGCACGCGCGTCGCCCAGTTTCTCAGTCTGTCGACCAAGGCCCACGACGTGGCCTTCATTCACCATCCGGAAAAAGGCCGCCTCCATCATGTGTCCTTCCACCTCGAAACCTGGGAAGACTTGCTTCGCGCCGCCGACCTGATCTCCATGACCGACACATCTATCGATATCGGCCCAACCCGCCACGGCCTCACTCACGGCAAGACCATCTACTTCTTCGACCCGTCCGGTAACCGCAACGAAGTGTTCTGCGGGGGAGATTACAACTACCCGGACCACAAACCGGTGACCTGGACCACCGACCAGCTGGGCAAGGCGATCTTTTACCACGACCGCATTCTCAACGAACGATTCATGACCGTGCTGACCTGAGAATTCTAAGTAGCTGACAAGAGACAGGATGAGGATCGTTTCGCATGATTGAACAAGATGGATTGCACGCAGGTTCTCCGGCCGCTTGGGTGGAGAGGCTATTCGGCTATGACTGGGCACAACAGACAATCGGCTGCTCTGATGCCGCCGTGTTCCGGCTGTCAGCGCAGGGGCGCCCGGTTCTTTTTGTCAAGACCGACCTGTCCGGTGCCCTGAATGAACTGCAAGACGAGGCAGCGCGGCTATCGTGGCTGGCCACGACGGGCGTTCCTTGCGCAGCTGTGCTCGACGTTGTCACTGAAGCGGGAAGGGACTGGCTGCTATTGGGCGAAGTGCCGGGGCAGGATCTCCTGTCATCTCACCTTGCTCCTGCCGAGAAAGTATCCATCATGGCTGATGCAATGCGGCGGCTGCATACGCTTGATCCGGCTACCTGCCCATTCGACCACCAAGCGAAACATCGCATCGAGCGAGCACGTACTCGGATGGAAGCCGGTCTTGTCGATCAGGATGATCTGGACGAAGAGCATCAGGGGCTCGCGCCAGCCGAACTGTTCGCCAGGCTCAAGGCGCACATACCCGACGGCGAGGATCTCGTCGTGACCCATGGCGATGCCTGCTTGCCGAATATCATGGTGGAAAATGGCCGCTTTTCTGGATTCATCGACTGTGGCCGGCTGGGTGTGGCGGACCGCTATCAGGACATAGCGTTGGCTACCCGTGATATTGCTGAAGAGCTTGGCGGCGAATGGGCTGACCGCTTCCTCGTGCTTTACGGTATCGCCGCTCCCGATTCGCAGCGCATCGCCTTCTATCGCCTTCTTGACGAGTTCTTCTGAGCGGGACTCTGGGGTTCGGGGGTACCGAGCTCGAATTCGTAATCATGTCATAGCTGTTTCCTGTGTGAAATTGTTATCCGCTCACAATTCCACACAACATACGAGCCGGAAGCATAAAGTGTAAAGCCTGGGGTGCCTAATGAGTGAGCTAACTCACATTAATTGCGTTGCGCTCACTGCCCGCTTTCCAGTCGGGAAACCTGTCGTGCCAGCTGCATTAATGAATCGGCCAACGCGCGGGGAGAGGCGGTTTGCGTATTGGGCGCTCTTCCGCTTCCTCGCTCACTGACTCGCTGCGCTCGGTCGTTCGGCTGCGGCGAGCGGTATCAGCTCACTCAAAGGCGGTAATACGGTTATCCACAGAATCAGGGGATAACGCAGGAAAGAACATGTGAGCAAAAGGCCAGCAAAAGGCCAGGAACCGTAAAAAGGCCGCGTTGCTGGCGTTTTTCCATAGGCTCCGCCCCCCTGACGAGCATCACAAAAATCGACGCTCAAGTCAGAGGTGGCGAAACCCGACAGGACTATAAAGATACCAGGCGTTTCCCCCTGGAAGCTCCCTCGTGCGCTCTCCTGTTCCGACCCTGCCGCTTACCGGATACCTGTCCGCCTTTCTCCCTTCGGGAAGCGTGGCGCTTTCTCATAGCTCACGCTGTAGGTATCTCAGTTCGGTGTAGGTCGTTCGCTCCAAGCTGGGCTGTGTGCACGAACCCCCCGTTCAGCCCGACCGCTGCGCCTTATCCGGTAACTATCGTCTTGAGTCCAACCCGGTAAGACACGACTTATCGCCACTGGCAGCAGCCACTGGTAACAGGATTAGCAGAGCGAGGTATGTAGGCGGTGCTACAGAGTTCTTGAAGTGGTGGCCTAACTACGGCTACACTAGAAGAACAGTATTTGGTATCTGCGCTCTGCTGAAGCCAGTTACCTTCGGAAAAAGAGTTGGTAGCTCTTGATCCGGCAAACAAACCACCGCTGGTAGCGGTGGTTTTTTTGTTTGCAAGCAGCAGATTACGCGCAGAAAAAAAGGATCTCAAGAAGATCCTTTGATCTTTTCTACGGGGTCTGACGCTCAGTGGAACGAAAACTCACGTTAAGGGATTTTGGTCATGAGATTATCAAAAAGGATCTTCACCTAGATCCTTTTGGTTCATGTGCAGCTCCATCAGCAAAAGGGGATGATAAGTTTATCACCACCGACTATTTGCAACAGTGCCGTTGATCGTGCTATGATCGACTGATGTCATCAGCGGTGGAGTGCAATGTCGTGCAATACGAATGGCGAAAAGCCGAGCTCATCGGTCAGCTTCTCAACCTTGGGGTTACCCCCGGCGGTGTGCTGCTGGTCCACAGCTCCTTCCGTAGCGTCCGGCCCCTCGAAGATGGGCCACTTGGACTGATCGAGGCCCTGCGTGCTGCGCTGGGTCCGGGAGGGACGCTCGTCATGCCCTCGTGGTCAGGTCTGGACGACGAGCCGTTCGATCCTGCCACGTCGCCCGTTACACCGGACCTTGGAGTTGTCTCTGACACATTCTGGCGCCTGCCAAATGTAAAGCGCAGCGCCCATCCATTTGCCTTTGCGGCAGCGGGGCCACAGGCAGAGCAGATCATCTCTGATCCATTGCCCCTGCCACCTCACTCGCCTGCAAGCCCGGTCGCCCGTGTCCATGAACTCGATGGGCAGGTACTTCTCCTCGGCGTGGGACACGATGCCAACACGACGCTGCATCTTGCCGAGTTGATGGCAAAGGTTCCCTATGGGGTGCCGAGACACTGCACCATTCTTCAGGATGGCAAGTTGGTACGCGTCGATTATCTCGAGAATGACCACTGCTGTGAGCGCTTTGCCTTGGCGGACAGGTGGCTCAAGGAGAAGAGCCTTCAGAAGGAAGGTCCAGTCGGTCATGCCTTTGCTCGGTTGATCCGCTCCCGCGACATTGTGGCGACAGCCCTGGGTCAACTGGGCCGAGATCCGTTGATCTTCCTGCATCCGCCAGAGGCGGGATGCGAAGAATGCGATGCCGCTCGCCAGTCGATTGGCTGAGCTCATGAGCGGAGAACGAGATGACGTTGGAGGGGCAAGGTCGCGCTGATTGCTGGGGCAACACGTGGAGCGGATCGGGGATTGTCTTTCTTCAGCTCGCTGATGATATGCTGACGCTCAATGCCGTTTGGCCTCCGACTAACGAAAATCCCGCATTTGGACGGCTGATCCGATTGGCACGGCGGACGGCGAATGGCGGAGCAGACGCTCGTCCGGGGGCAATGAGATATGAAAAAGCCTGAACTCACCGCGACGTATCGGGCCCTGGCCAGCTAGCTAGAGTCGACCTGCAGGTCCCCGGGGATCGGTCTTGCCTTGCTCGTCGGTGATGTACTTCACCAGCTCCGCGAAGTCGCTCTTCTTGATGGAGCGCATGGGGACGTGCTTGGCAATCACGCGCACCCCCCGGCCGTTTTAGCGGCTAAAAAAGTCATGGCTCTGCCCTCGGGCGGACCACGCCCATCATGACCTTGCCAAGCTCGTCCTGCTTCTCTTCGATCTTCGCCAGCAGGGCGAGGATCGTGGCATCACCGAACCGCGCCGTGCGCGGGTCGTCGGTGAGCCAGAGTTTCAGCAGGCCGCCCAGGCGGCCCAGGTCGCCATTGATGCGGGCCAGCTCGCGGACGTGCTCATAGTCCACGACGCCCGTGATTTTGTAGCCCTGGCCGACGGCCAGCAGGTAGGCCGACAGGCTCATGCCGGCCGCCGCCGCCTTTTCCTCAATCGCTCTTCGTTCGTCTGGAAGGCAGTACACCTTGATAGGTGGGCTGCCCTTCCTGGTTGGCTTGGTTTCATCAGCCATCCGCTTGCCCTCATCTGTTACGCCGGCGGTAGCCGGCCAGCCTCGCAGAGCAGGATTCCCGTTGAGCACCGCCAGGTGCGAATAAGGGACAGTGAAGAAGGAACACCCGCTCGCGGGTGGGCCTACTTCACCTATCCTGCCCGGCTGACGCCGTTGGATACACCAAGGAAAGTCTACACGAACCCTTTGGCAAAATCCTGTATATCGTGCGAAAAAGGATGGATATACCGAAAAAATCGCTATAATGACCCCGAAGCAGGGTTATGCAGCGGAAAAGATCCGTCGACCTGCAGGCATGCAAGCTCTAGCGATTCCAGACGTCCCGAAGGCGTGGCGCGGCTTCCCCGTGCCGGAGCAATCGCCCTGGGTGGGTTACACGACGCCCCTCTATGGCCCGTACTGACGGACACACCGAAGCCCCGGCGGCAACCCTCAGCGGATGCCCCGGGGCTTCACGTTTTCCCAGGTCAGAAGCGGTTTTCGGGAGTAGTGCCCCAACTGGGGTAACCTTTGGGCTCCCCGGGGGCGTACTCCACCTCACCCATCTGGTCCATCATGATGAACGGGTCGAGGTACTGGTAGTTGATGCCGGCGAAGGCACGGCGTACCGGGAAGCCCTCCCCTTCGAGACCGCCCGGCGCGGTCGTGACAGCCAGCACGGGACGCGCCACGGCGTCACCGGGTGCGGCGACCCTGGGAAGGGTCAGCGGGTTCTCGACGGTCACTGCGGGCACGACAGCCTCCTCGGGTTGTTCATCATTCAACTTAGTTGAAGGGTGAACTTCCTGCAAGGCGGGCGATATTCCCCGATTGGTCCGAGCGGCTTCCGTCAGCCGCCTGCGAAGCAGTGGCGGCTAGCCATACATCCGGCGCATCGCGAAGTCGACCATCTGCTCCACCGCTTTCGCGTCGAAGACCATCCGGTGCTCGCCCTCCATGTCGAGGACGAAGCCGTACCCGGTGGGCAGCAGGTCGATCACCTCGGCGCCGGTGATCACGAAGTACTTGGACTCCTTGCCCGCGTACCTGCGCAGTTCCTTCAGCGAGGTGAACATCGGGATGACCGGCTGCTGGGTGTTGTGCAGCGCGAGGAATCCGGGGTTGTCGCCGCGCGGGCAGTAGACCTTCGACGTGGCGAAGATCTGCTGGAAGTCCTCGGCGGACAGCGACCCGGTGGTGAAGGCGCGCACCGCGTCGGCGAGCGAGGGCGGCGACGGCTCGGGGTAGAGCGGCTGCTCCCCGTAGCCGCCCTGGGGCGGGGGCTGCGGCGGGGCGTACTGCTGCTGGGCGCCCTGATTCTGCTCGTACCCGTACATGGCCAACAGCGTACTGAGTACGACCCCCCTCGTGGGCCGCCCACCCGATCACCGGCGTCCTGGATCGCGGGAGGGGCTGGGACGCCGATTGACCGGGACCCCGGGCAGGGCCGCCGGTCAGCCCTGGAGCCGGCCCACGACGCGCGGGGCCGCGAACGTCGAGTTGTCGATCACCAGGTCCATCCTCGGGAGAGGATCGACCTCCCGCAGGTAGAGGCGCTCCGCCACCAGATAGCGGTCCCGGTGGATCGACTCCGCGTCGGAGCCCGCCCAGTTCTGATCCCGTTCCGCGCCCCGCAGGACGGACAGTTCCGCATCCACCCACAGCCAGACGCGGAAGTCCCAGTACGCGTCGATCTCCGGCCGGAAGGCGAAGACGCCGTCGACGATCAGGACGGAGTCGTGCGCGAGAGGGGTCGCCTCGGACGAGTGGTCCCGCTGCGTCAGCGGGTCGATGCCGCACAGCGCACAGCTCGCGGCCTCCGGCGACCGGCAGGGGTCCAGCAGCAGGCGCCTGACCGCCTCGTAGTCGTACGCGTTGCGGTAGTAGCCCTCGCCCGACTCGCGGTCGTACAGGTGGCGGTCCTTCCACGGCTTCTTGAAGTCGTCGAGTGTGGCCCGCAGCACCGGCCGCCCCTCGGCGCTGATCCGCTCGGCCAGCTCGTGCCCGAAGCTGGTCTTCCCGGCGGCGGTGAAGCCGTCGATGCCGACCATGAGCCGGCCGCCGCCCAGGGCCAGGATGCGTTTCACGGTGTCGTCGACCAGCGCGTCCCGCTCGGGGGAGGCCGCCGGCGGGTGCGGCTGGTGCCAGGTGGAAGCCGAATGCCGTACGCCTGCACGCTCTGTACCCACTGCGTTCACCCGTCCCCTCGACAGCCGCCGGAGCATTGCACGCGTCACAGATCGCCCGATAGGGGTTGCTCTTATTACCGGCGGGTAGCATCATCTTAGCTACTTGCTAGTAGTAGATGTACGAGGAACCTGCCTCCCGATCCTTAACGGAGCCGTTGCCATGGGTCACTACAAGTCGAACCTCCGCGACATCGAGTTCAACCTCTTCGAGGTCCTCGGCCGCGACAAGCTGTACGGCACCGGCCCGTTCGCGGAGATGGACGTCGAGACCGCCAAGAGCATCCTCGACGAGCTCAACCGCCTCGCGGAGAACGACCTCGCCGCCTCCTTCACCGACATCGACCGCAACCCGCCGGTCTTCGACCCGGAGACCAACACCGCGCCGATCCCGGCCACGTTCAAGAAGAGCTACCAGGCCTTCATGGACTCCGAGTACTGGCGCCTGGGCATCCCCGAGGGCATCGGCGGCACCACCGCCCCCGCGACGCTGATCTGGTCGTACGCCGAGCTCATCCTCGGGTCGAACCCGGCCGTCTGGATGTACTCCTCGGGCCCGGCCTTCGCCGGTGTCCTCTTCAACGAGGGCAACGAGGCGCAGAAGAAGATCGCGCAGATAGCGGTCGACAAGCAGTGGGGCTCCACCATGGTGCTCACCGAGCCGGACGCCGGCTCGGACGTGGGCGCGGGCCGTGCGAAGGCCATCCAGCAGGAGGACGGCTCCTGGCACATCGAGGGCGTGAAGCGCTTCATCACGTCCGGCGAGCACGACATGTCGGAGAACATCCTTCACTACGTGCTGGCGCGGCCGGAGGGTGCGGGACCCGGCACCAAGGGCCTGTCTCTCTTCCTCGTCCCGAAGTACGAGTTCGACTGGGAGACCGGCGAGCTGGGCGCGCGCAACGGCGCCTACGCCACGAACGTCGAGCACAAGATGGGCCTCAAGGCCTCCAACACGTGCGAGATGACCTTCGGCGACCAGCACCCCGCCAAGGGCTGGCTGATCGGTGACAAGCACGACGGCATCCGCCAGATGTTCCGCATCATCGAGTTCGCCCGCATGATGGTCGGCACGAAGGCCATCGCGACGCTCTCGACGGGTTACCTGAACGCCCTTGAGTACGCCAAGGAGCGCGTCCAGGGCCCCGACCTGGCGAACTTCATGGACAAGACCGCGCCCAAGGTCACCATCACGCACCACCCCGACGTACGCCGCTCCCTGATGACGCAGAAGTCGTACGCCGAGGGCATGCGCGCCCTCGTGCTGTACACCGCGTCCGTCCAGGACGAGATCGCCGTCAAGGAGGCCGCGGGCGAGGACGTCAAGGCGCTGCACGCCATGAACGACCTGCTGCTGCCGATCGTCAAGGGCTACGGCTCCGAGAAGTCGTACGAGCAGCTGGCGCAGTCGCTCCAGACGTTCGGCGGCTCCGGGTACCTCCAGGAGTACCCGATCGAGCAGTACATCCGCGACGCGAAGATCGACACCCTCTACGAGGGCACCACCGCCATCCAGGGCCAGGACTACTTCTTCCGCAAGATCGTCCGCAACCAGGGCGCGGCGCTGAACTCGCTGGCAGAGGACATCAAGAAGTTCCTCGCGGTCGGCACCGGCGGCGAGGAGCTGGCCGAGGCCCGCGACACGCTCGCCAAGGCGGCCGTGGACCTGGAGGCGATCGTCGGCGCGATGCTGACCGACCTCGCGGCCACCGAGAAGGACGTCAAGTCGATCTACAAGGTCGGCCTGAACACCACCCGCCTGCTGATGGCCTCCGGTGACGTCGTCGTCGCGTACCTGCTGCTCAAGGGCGCGGCCGTGGCGGCCGAGAAGCTGCCGAACGCCTCCGCGAAGGACGTCCCCTTCTACACGGGCAAGATCGCGGCCGCGAAGTTCTTCGCCGCGAACGTGCTGCCGGGTGTGGGCGTCCAGCGTGCGCTGGCCGAGTCGGTCGACCAGTCCCTGATGGAGCTGGACGAGGCTGCCTTCTAGGCGGTCCGACCCACTTTCCACCTCTGGAAAACCCTCTGGCGACGGGCCGGGCACTTGGTGCCCGGCCCGTTGTCAGTGCACCGTGCGACTCTGTTGGCATGAGTTCCATGGAACCCCGCAGGGGGGGCTACTCCGTCCCGGCCGGCCGGCCGTACGCGCTCAATGAGCTGCGCGGAAAGCTCGGCTCGCTGGGCGACCGGATCGGCGACCTGTACGACGGCTCCCACCCGCTGGAGTACGAACCGGTCGCCGACTCGCTGTACGTCGCCTTCAAGACGGCCGCCGACCTCGCCCCCGTCAAGAGCTACACCGGCTGCCCCCTGCACCCCAACGGCGCCATCGACCCCGAGGCCCCGACGGGCTGGGGCCGCTGTCTCCTGTGCAACGACCGCCGCCGCCGTGGCGAGCGCAGCGTGCCCGCGCCGGCCGAGCAGCGGCGCCTGGGCTATCCCGTGCCGGACCCGCCGTACACGCTGGATGTGCTCAAGGGTTACCTCCAGGGAGTCAACGACCGCGCGTTCTCCGTCACCGTCTCCTCCCCCGCCGAGGAGTTCGTGGAGCTCGCAGACACCCTGCACCGCGCCTTCATCGTGGCCCGCGAGCTGTCCCGTCCGCGCAACGCGTCGGGCTGCGCCGACCACCCCGGCTCGCCCATCGACCCGACCGCTCCGCCCGGCGAGGGCTGCCTGTTCTGTGTGGGCAGGCGCCGTCAGCAGCAGCGTCCGCCGGGCGCCCCGCAGATGCTTCCGCAGGTGCGCAGGGGCGAGCGCCGGACGATACAGCGGCGCTTCGAACGGCCGCCCGGGCTGTAATGCCCGCATCCGGTCTGACCTCCGCAACCATGAGGCGCTCCGTACAAGCGCGTCGTTAGGGTGAACCCCATGAGCGCACCCCCCCGCTTCGACCGCGGCCACACCGACGACCTGATGTCCTTCCTGGCGGCCAGCCCGTCGCCGTATCACGCGGTGGCGAACGCCGCCGAGCGGCTGGAGAAGGCCGGCTTCCGGCAGGTCGCGGAGACCGACACCTGGGACGGCACAGCAGGCGGCAAGTTCGTGCTGCGCGGCGGTGCGATCGTCGCCTGGTACGTGCCGGAGGGTGCCGGGGCGCACACCCCGTTCCGGATCGTCGGCGCGCACACCGACTCACCGCATCTGCATGTGAAGCCGCTGCCCGACATGGGCGCGGAGGGCTGGCGCCAGATCGCCATCGAGATCTACGGCGGGACACTGCTCAACACCTGGCTCGACCGGGACCTGGGCATCGCCGGGCGGCTGACGCTGCGCGACGGCTCGTACCGGCTGGTCAACATCGACCGGGCGCTGCTGCGCGTGCCGCAGCTTGCCGTGCACCTGGACCGGTCGGTGAACACCGACGGCCTCAAGCTCGACCGGCAGCGCCACATGCAGCCCATCTGGGGCCTCGGCGACGTCAACGAAGGGGACCTGATCCGGTTCCTGGAGGAGGAAGAGGGCCTGGCGGAGGGCGAGGTCGCCGGCTGGGACCTGATGGCCCACAGCATCGAGCGCCCGTCCTACCTGGGCCGTGACCGCGAACTGCTGGCCGGGCCGCGCATGGACAACCTGCTGTCCGTGCACGCGGGCGTGGCGGCGCTGGCGGCCGTCAGCGCGGCGGACGATGCCTCCCTCCCGTACATCCCGGTGCTCGCCGCCTTCGACCACGAGGAGAACGGCTCGCAGTCGGACACGGGCGCCGACGGGCCGCTGCTCGGCACCGTCCTGGAGCGCTCGGTGTTCGCGCGCGGCGGCAGTTACGAGGACAGGGCGCGCGCCTTCGCCGGGACCATCTGCCTGTCCTCCGACACCGGGCACGCCGTCCACCCCAACTACACGGAGCGCCACGACCCGACGCATCAGCCGCGCGCCAACGGCGGCCCGATCCTCAAGGTCAACGTCAACATGCGGTACGCGACGGACGGCAGCGGGCAGGCCGTGTTCGCGGCAGCGTGCGAGAAGGCGGACGTACCGTGGCAGAACTTCGTGTCGAACAACTCGATGCCGTGCGGCACGACGATCGGGCCGATCACCTCGGCAAGGCACGGCATCCAGACCGTCGACATCGGCGTCGCGATCCTCTCCATGCACAGTGCGCGTGAGCTGTGCGGGGCGGACGACCCTCACATGCTGGCGAACGCGATGAAGGCGTTCCTGGAGAGCTGAGCGGGTCGGCCGAACCGCCAACTGCGCCTTGAAGCATGGCTGTTCCGGGTCCGGGTACTCGCGTACCTACCAGCCCGGAACAGCCAATACTCCGGAGGCGAGATCCATGGGCATGGGCGGCTGCATCGTCCTCGTCGCAGTGGGGGCGATCCTCACATTCGCCACCGACTGGGAGATGGAAAGCGTCAACCTCGACCTGGTCGGTCTCATCATGATGCTCGTCGGCATCATCGGCATCGCGGTGTACACGAGCGTCCTCAAGCGGCGCCGCACCACACATCTGCCACCTGCCGACGCGCCGCTGGTCGAAGAGCGCTACCGGCACTACGACTGATCGTCCATACCGGCAAGTACCAGACCCAGCCGGGCCGTTCCCTCCGCAGTGACGCGGACGGGGACGCCCCAGTCCTGCTGGTGCACATGGCAGGCCGGGTATTCGTTCGCCGGGTCGTCGTCGCAGGACGCCGCCATGGCCGAGACATGCAGGACGCCCTCGGTCACGCCGTCGGCCAGCACCAGGTCCCGGCTCAGGTCGGTCCCCGCGCCCTCACCCGAAACCAGCAGCTCCGGCGGGGTCGACGACACCAGCAGCCTGGTGGACGGCCCGTACCTGAGGTCCAGCTTCTGCCCGGCCGGCGCCTGGAAGATGACGTCCAGCCGAAGCTCCCCGGGGGCCACGTCGGTCGCCGCCCGCTGGGTGCGGTGGGCGCGGGCCTCCACCCGTACCGCTTCGTCCGGCAGTCGCAGCCGGGTCAGCCGGTGGCGGCCGGATTCGACGACGACGATGTCCTCGCCGACGAGTACGGCGCCGCTGGGCTCCCTCAAGTCCGTTGCCAGGGTGGTCACTTCGTCCGTGGCCGGATCGAATCGCCGCAGCGCGTGGTTGTACGTGTCGCTCACGGCCACCGACCCGTCCGGCAGCGCGGTCACACCGAGCGGGTGCTGAAGCAGCGCCTGCCCGGCGGCTCCGTCCCGGTGCCCGAAGTCGAAGAGACCGGTCCCGACGGCGGTGTGCACCACCATCTCCTTGTCGACGTACCGCAGCGCACTCGTCTCGGAGTCGGCCACCCACAGCCGGTCGCCGTCCGCCGCGAGCCCCGAGGGCTGGGCGAACCACGCCTCGGCCGCAAGGCCGTCCACCAGCCCCTCGTTGGTCGTCCCGGCGGCGACCTCGACGGTGCCGCTCTCCGGGTCGTACGTCCACAGCTGGTGCACGCCGGCCATCGCGATCCACACCTTGCCCTGCCACCAGGCGACGTCCCACGGCGAGGAGAGCGACACCTCGCGGGCCGGTCCGGCGGTCGGCTCGCCCTGCCACCACTGCTTTCCCGTGCCGGCGACGGTCTCGATCGCGCCGGTGGCCGGGTCGAAGGTACGGAGCTGGTGGTTGACGGTGTCGGCGACGACGACCCTGCCGTCGGGGAGCAGCGCGAGCCCCTGCGGCTCCTTGAGGACACCGGGGCCGCCGATGCGCCGTACGACTGTCTCGCCGTCCGGGTCCAGCTCGACCAGCTCGTGCCGCGTCGAGTCCGAGACCAGGAAGTTCCCGCTGCCGGGCAGCACCACCGCCTTGCCGGGGAAGCGCAGATCGGTGGCGACCGGCTCGGGCGCGACATACGGCCCGTCACCGCGCCGCAGTGTGCCCTTGGCTTCGTGCGCCGCCTCCAGCTCCTCGACGAGCTTCTCGATGGCGTGCGCGTGCCCCTCGCCCGCGTGCTGGGCGACGACGTAACCCTCGGGGTCGATCACGACGAGCGTGGGCCAGGCCCGTACGGCGTACTGCTTCCAGGTGGCGAGCTCCGGGTCGTCGAGGACCGGGTGGTGCACCTCATAGCGCTCGACGGCGTCGACGACGGCCTGGTGCTCGGCCTCGTGCACGAACTTCGGGGAGTGGACGCCGATGATCACCACGGTGTCGCGGTGCTTCTCCTCCAGCTCGCGGAGCTCGTCGAGGACATGCAGGCAGTTGATGCAGCAGAAGGTCCAGAAATCCAGGATCACGATGCGCCCTCGCAGGTCAGCGAGGGTGTAGTCGGTGCCACCTGTATTCAGCCAGCCGCCCTTGCCGACGAGCTCGGGGCCGCGGACACGGGCATGACGCTGAGCGGGGGACGCATCGTTCATGGACCCAGGGTGCCACCCCTGTTCATGGCAGGGCTCCACCAGGGCGCGTCCGGCGGCCGTCGTCAAGGCAGGCGCAGGCGGCGGTCCTTCAGGGCCGGGAACTGTTCCCGCGTCTCCGTCACCTTCGCCGGGTCGAGTTCGACCGTCAGGACTTCCTCCGCCGCGCCCGCCTCGGCGAGCACCTCGCCCCACGGGTCCACGACGATGCTGTGCCCCGCCTGCTCCACGCCGGCGTGCGTGCCCGCGGTGCCGCAGGCCAGGACGTACGCCTGGTTCTCGACGGCGCGGGCCTGCGCCAGCAGCGTCCAGTGGGCGCGGCGGCGGGCGGGCCAGCCGGCCGGGATCACGAAGGCTTCCGCCCCGGCGTCGACGAGGCCGCGGAAGAGCTCCGGGAAGCGCAGGTCGTAGCACGTGCCGAGGCCGAAGGTCAGGCCCGCGGCCCTGACCGTGACCAGGTCCTCGCCCGCGCTCATCATCACGGCCTCGCCCTTGTCGAAGCCGAAGCGGTGGATCTTGCGGTACGTGCGGACGAGGTCGCCGGAGGGGGAGAAGACCAGGGAGGTGTTGTAGAGGGGGCCGTCCGGGTCCAGGTCGTCACGCTCGACGATCGACCCCGCGTGCAGCCACACCCCCGCGTCGCTCGCCGCCTTCGACATCGCGTCGTACGTCGGGCCCTCGACGGGCTCGGCCTCGTCCGCGAAGGACTCGTAGGCGAAAGCCCCGACGGGCCAGAGCTCGGGGAGGATCACCAGATCGGCGCCGACGTCGCGCTGGTCGCGTACGAGTGAAGCCACGCGTTGGCGGCGGGAATTGACCGGTTCGTCCGGGTCTACTGCGATCTGGATGAGGGAGGCGCGCACACTACCACCGTCCTGGCATTCGAGTCGTCAACACGGGCCTACGATCGTCACACCAAAGCACTGCCAGGGTGCCACGGGGCAGCGTAACTTAGCGTGCGAACCTCCCACGCAGCCCAGTAGTAAGCCCGCGCAGCCAAGCCAAAGCCAGCCAAGCCCAGCTCCAGCTCCACCGCCACTGAACCGCACGAGGGGTCCCGTGACCGTCCATCCCAGCCTCCAGACCTACGCCGACGCCTGGACCCACTCCATCGAAGCCATATCCGAGCTGGTGACGCCGCTCGTCGAAGGCGAGTGGAACCGCCGTACGCCCTGCCCCGGCTGGTCGGTGCGCGACATCGTCTCGCACATCATCGGCATGGAGTGCGAGATGCTCGGCGACCCGCGGCCGATCCACACGCTGCCGCGCGATCTCTACCACGTGACCTCGGAGTTCGCCCGGTACATGGAGATGCAGGTCGACGTACGGCGCCACCACACGGCGCCGGAGATGACCTCCGAGCTCGAATACACGATCATCCGCCGCGCACGTCAGCTCCGTAACGAGAACCGCGCCCCCGACACCATGGTCCGCGCCCCGCTCGGCGCCGAGCAGACCCTGGAACTGGCACTGCGCATGCGGGCGTTCGACACCTGGGTGCACGAGCAGGACCTGCGAGCCACCTTCGGCGTGCCCGGCAACCTGGACTCCCCCGGCGCGCACGTCGCCCGCGACGTTCTCGTCCAGGGCCTGCCGAAGGTCGTCGCGAAGAACGCGGGCGCACCGGTCAACTCCGCTGTCGTCTTCGACGTTCACGGCCCGCTCGAATTCATGCGTACGGTCCGGGTGGACGGGGAAGGCCGCGGCACCGTCGACGGCACGCCCTCGCTGGGCCCGCTGGCGACGGTCGCCCTGGACTGGGAGACGTATCTGCGCCTGGCCTGCGGGCGGGTGCGCTACGAGACGGTCGCCGACCGCGTCAAGGTCGAGGGCGACCGCGACCTGGCGGACGCGATCCTGCGCAACTTCGCCGTCACGCCCTAGTAGTTCGCATCACGCCGTGGTAATTCAGCGCCGTCAGGCGGGGACGTGCACCGCCTCGACGCGGCTGGCGACCAGGTGGTCCCGCTCGCGGCGGGCCGTCCGCGTGCGCAGACGCAGGATCTGTACGACGCCGAGCGTCTCCAGCACGAAGACGGAGGCGAACGCGATCCGGTAGTTGTCGCCGGTGGCGTCGAGCAGGACGCCCACCGCGAGCAGCGTCGTCATCGAGGCGGTGAAGCCGCCCATGTTGACGATCCCGGACGCCGTGCCCTGGCGCTCCGGCGGGTTCGCGGGGCGGGCGAAGTCGAAGCCGATCATGGACGCCGGGCCACAGGCCCCGAGCACGGCGCACAGCGTGATCAGCAGCCACATCGGGGCGTGGTCGCCCGGGTACGCGATGGTCGTCGCCCACAGCAGGGCGGTCGCGCCGACCGTGCCGAGGGCGAGCGGCGCGCGGGCCGCGCCGTGGCGGGCGACGACCTGCCCGAAGACCAGGCCCAGCGCCATGTTCGACACGACGACCAGGGTCAGCAGCTCCCCCGCGGTCCCGCGCGACAGCCCCTGCGCCTCCACCAGGAACGGCATCCCCCACAGCAGCAGGAACACCATCGCCGGGAACTGCGTCGTGAAGTGGACCCACATACCCAGCCGCGTCCCGGGCTCGCGCCACGAGGCGGCGATCTGCTTGCGGACATACGACGTGCCGGCGTGCTCGGCGGGCGCGGGCTCGTGCCCTTCGGGGTGGTCCTTGAGGAAGAGCAGGAGCAGTACGAGGACCAGGACTCCGGCGGCCGCGCTGCCGCCGAAGGTCGCTGTCCAGCCGACGCCGTGCAGCAGCCGCGCGATCACCAGCGTCGAGACGAGGTTGCCCGCCATCCCGCACAACGCCGCGACCTGCGCGATCAGCGGGCCGCGCCGGGCGGGGAACCACCGGGCGCCGAGCCGCAGTACGGCGATGAAGGTCATCGCGTCGCCGCAGCCGAGAAGGGCGCGGGCGGCGAGAGCCATGCCGTACGAGGGGGAGAAGGCGAAGCCGAGCTGCCCGAGCGTGAACAGCACGACGCCCAGGGTCAGGACCTTCTTCGTGCCCCAGCGGTCGACCATGAGGCCGACGGGTATCTGCATCCCGGCGTACACGAGGAGCTGGAGGATCGAGAACGTCGACAGTGCGGACGCGTTGACGTCGAACCGGTCGGCGGCGTCGAGGCCCGCCACACCCAGGCTCGTACGGAAGATGACGGCGACGAAGTAGACGGCGACACCGATGCCCCAGACGGCGGCGGCCCGGCGGCCGCCCGGTGGATCGCCGGGCAGGGAGGCGGCGGGCGCGGCGGGATCCCTCACCGCTCCTCACCCCTGACCAGCACCTTGACCCGGCTGACGTGGCGGCGTACGCACTGCGCGGCGGCTTCCACGTCGCCCGCCCTGATGGCGTCGAGCATCTCGGCGTGCTCGGTGATGTTCTTGGCGATGCGGTCGGGGTGTGCCTCCATGATGGTCACGCCCATGCGCAGCTGGCGGTCGCGGAGCTGGTCGTACAGCCGGGAGAGGATCTGGTTGCCGGCGTTCCGGACGATCTCGGCGTGGAAGCACCGGTCGGTGACGGCGACTTCGGCGAGGTCGCCTTCCTCCGCGCGCTGTTTCTGCTCCTCCAGGAGCTCTTCGAGGCGGGCGATCAGGGCGGGGGCTGCAGGTACGGCGCGGCGTACCGCGAACTCCTCGACCAGCAGCCGGGTCTCGACGACGTCGGCGATCTCCTGCGCGGAGACGGCGAGGACGAGGGCGCCCTTCTTCGGGTAGAGCTTGATGAGCCCCTCGACCTCCAGCCGCAGCAGCGCTTCGCGCACGGGAGTCCTGGACACGCCGACGGCCTCGGCGAGGTCGCCCTCGGTGAGGAGGGTGCCGCCTTCGTAACGCCGGTCGAGGACGGCCTTCTTGATGTGCGCGTAGACGCGCTCGGCGGCGGCGGGGATCTTCACGGGGGCGGCGGAGGCGGTGGGCGCGGCAGGCATGCGCACAGCATAGATACAACAGAGGTGCAACAGAAAGCGGCGTCCGCATCGCGAAACGGCGCACTTGTGCAGGGCGCGCAGATACGTACAACCCTTTCGCGTACTCATGAGTCTGGTATCGGGGCGCCCTTTCCTGGGTGGCCCCCTTTCAACGCATTCGCGAACTCGGAGCGTTTCCTTGATAACCAGCCTCTCGGGCGTGCGCAGAGCCACCGCGGTCCTCGTCACCACCGGCGCACTGCTGACCGTCTCGCCCCTGGCCGCGCCTGCGCAGGCGGCCACCGCGCCGTCCGTCACCGCCAAGGGCGCGTTCATGCTCAACAACGCGACCGGTGCCACGGTCTACAGCAAGGGCGCGGACACCAAGCGCCAGATGGCCAGCACGACGAAGATCATGACGGCCGCCGTGGTCCTCAGCACGAGCGGCGTCGACCTCAACCGCAAGGTGACGGTCAAGCAGGCCTACCGCGACTACGTCACCGCGCAGGGCGCGAGCACCGCCGACCTGAAGACCGGCGACAAGGTGACAGTCCGTCAGCTGCTGTACGGGACGATGCTGCCGTCCGGCTGCGACGCGGCGTACGCCCTGGCCGACGCCTTCGGCACCGGCACCACCGTCTCGGCACGCAAGACGTCCTTCATCTCCAAGATGAACGCGAAGGCCAAGTCCCTCGGCCTGACGAACACCAAGTTCGACTCCTTCGACGGCATCTCGACGACGGGCAACAACTACACGACCCCGCGCGACCTGGCGAAGATCGCCCGCTACGCGATGAAGAACAGCAACTTCCGCGCCGTCGTCAAGGCGACGTCGTACAAGAGCACCGCGACGACCAGCACCGGCGGCACCCGCACGTACACCTGGTACAACACCAACAAGCTGCTGGGCTCCTACAGCGGCGCCATCGGCATCAAGACCGGCACCGGCACGTCGGCCGGCCCCTGCCTGGTCTTCGCCGCCACCCGCGGTACGAAGACCCTCGTCGGTGTCGTCCTGAACAGCACCACGGTCACCGACCGCTACAACGACGCCGGCAAGATGCTGAACTACGGCTTCGGCACCAGCACCACGACGACCATGAAGCTGCGCACCCTGCCCTCGGGCGCACAGCAGGACTGATCACAGGACTGATGACGTAATGACAGTGCCCCGCCGGGGGATCCCGGCGGGGCACTGTCATACGTAAGGCCGGATCAGGCCCAGGTGATCAGGCCCAGGTGATCAGGCGCCTCGGCTGTTCCAGTACGGCCGCCGTGTCCGCCAGGACCCTGGAGCCCAGTTCGCCGTCGACCAGCCGGTGGTCGAAGGAGAGGGCGAGGGTGGTGACCTGGCGGGGCTTGACCTTGCCCTTGTGGACCCACGGCTGGAGCTTGATCGCGCCGACCGCGAGGATCGCGGACTCGCCCGGGTTGAGGATCGGCGTACCCGTGTCGACACCGAAGACGCCGACGTTGGTGATCGTCACCGTGCCGCCCTGCATCGCCGCCGGCGACGTCTTGCCCTCGCGGGCCGTCGCCACCAACTCGCCGAGCGCGGCGGCCAGTTCCGGCAGGGTCTTGGCCTGGGCGTCCTTGATGTTCGGGACGATCAGGCCGCGCGGGGTGGCGGCGGCGATGCCCAGGTTCACGTACTCCTTCTGCACGATCTCCTGGTTCGCCTCGTCCCAGGCCGCGTTGACGGCCGGGTTGCGCTTGATCGCCACGAGGAGCGCCTTGGCGATCAGGAGGAGCGGGTTGACCCGCAGGCCCGCCATGTCCTTGTCGGACTTCAGCTCTTCGACGAGCTTCATCGTGCGCGTGATGTCGAAGGTGATGAATTCCGTGACGTGCGGCGCGGTGAACGCACTGTTCACCATGGCCGACGCGATCGCCTTCCGTACGCCCTTGATGGGTGTACGGATCTCCCGGTCGCCCGGGGTCACGGCGGCCGGCTCCGGCGCAGCGGCCGCAGCAACGGGGGCGGGCTCCGGGGCGGGTGCCGCGACCGGCTCCGGCTGTACGGAGGCTGCCGCCGCGTGGACGTCCTCGCGGGTGATGATCCCGTCACGGCCGGTCGGCGTGACCGTGGCCAGGTCGATGCCCAGGTCCTTGGCGAGCTTGCGGACCGGGGGCTTGGCCAGCGGGCGGAACTCGGGTACGGCCGCCGTCTCGCCGTGGCCGTTGAGTTCCACCTGCACCGCGGCCGCCGCCTTGGCGGCTTCCGGGGACGCCGCCGCGCCCTTGCGCGCACGACGCTTCGTGCTCGCTTCGGACACGCCGTAGCCGACCAGCACGGGCTGGCGGGCCGCGGGCTTGGCTTCCTCAGCGGGGGCGGAGGGTGCAGGGGCGGAGGGTGCAGGGGCGGGCTCCGGCGCCGCCGCCGGTGCGGGGGCCGGCGCTTCCGTGCCCGGCGCCACATCGACCGTAATGATCACCTGGCCGACATCGACCGTCACGCCCTCGCCGAAGCGAAGCTCGTGCACGACACCGTCGAAGGGGATGGGCAGTTCGACGGCGGCTTTCGCCGTCTCGACCTCGCACACCACCTGGCCGTCGGTGACGGTGTCGCCCGGCTGGACGTACCACTTGAGGATCTCGGCCTCGGTGAGCCCCTCGCCCACATCGGGCATCTTGAACTCGCGAAAACGCTGGGAAGTCGCAGAATCAGTCATCGTCACGGCTCTCCTCAGTACGCAAGCGAGCGGTCGACGGCGTCGAGTACCCGGTCGAGTCCCGGCAAGTACTCCTCCTCCAGGCGCGCGGGCGGATACGGCGCATGGAAGCCACCGACCCTCAGAACCGGCGCCTCAAGGTGGTAGAAGCACCGCTCCGTGATGCGAGCGGCGATCTCCGCGCCCGAACCGTAGAAGACCGGCGCTTCGTGGACGACGACCAGGCGGCCGGTCTTCTCGACCGACGTCTGGATCGTGTCGAAGTCGATCGGGGACATCGACCGCAGGTCGAGGACTTCGAGGGACTTGCCCTCCTCCTCCGCCGCCGCTGCCGCCTCCTGGCAGACCTTCACCATCGGACCGTACGCCGCAAGGGTCAGGTCGGACCCGGCCCGCGCGACGCGGGCCTTGTGGAGCGGGCCCGGGATGGCTTCCACGTCGACTTCGGCCTTGTCCCAGTAGCGCCTCTTCGGCTCGAAGAAGATCACCGGGTCGTCGCTCTGGATGGCCTGCTGCATCATCCAGTACGCGTCGGACGAGTTGGACGGCGAGACCACCTTGAGGCCGGCGACGTGCGCGAACAGCGCCTCCGGGGATTCGCTGTGGTGCTCGACCGCGCCGATCCCGCCGCCGTACGGAATGCGGATGACGACCGGCAGCTTGATCTTGCCGAGCGAGCGGGCGTGCATCTTCGCGAGCTGCGTGACGATCTGGTCGTACGCGGGGAAGACGAAACCGTCGAACTGGATCTCCACGACCGGCCGGTAGCCGCGCAGCGCGAGACCGATCGCCGTGCCGACGATGCCGGACTCGGCGAGCGGGGTGTCGATGACCCGCTCCTCGCCGAAGTCCTTCTGGAGGCCGTCCGTCACACGGAAGACTCCGCCGAGCTTGCCGACGTCCTCGCCCATGATGAGGACCTTGGGGTCGGTTTCGAGGGCCTTGCGCAGCGACTCGTTGATCGCCTTCGCGAGCGGCAACTTCTGTACGGACATGACTAGTTGCCCTTCTCGGACGAAGCGGCTTCGGCGAAGGACGCCTGGTACTCGGCGAACTGTGCGCGCTCCTCGTCGACGAGGGCGTGGCCGTCCGCGTAGACGTTCTCGAAGATCGCCATCTGGTCCGGGTCGGGCATCGCGCGCACCGCCTCGCGGACCCGCTTGCCGAGGGTCTCGCTCTCGGCTTCGAGCTCGGTGAAGAACGCCTCGTCGGCGAAGCCCTCGTTCTCAAGGTACGTACGAAGGCGCAGGATCGGGTCCTTCGCCTCCCACGCCTCGCGCTCCTCGTCGGCCCGGTACTTGGTCGGGTCGTCGGAGGTGGTGTGGGCGCCCATCCGGTACGTGAAGGCCTCGACCAGCGTCGGGCCCTCGCCCCGGCGGGCCCGCTCCAGTGCGGAACGGGTCACGGCCAGGCAGGCCAGCACGTCGTTGCCGTCGACGCGGACGCCGGGGAAGCCGAAGCCCTGCGCGCGCTGGTAAAGCGGGACGCGGGTCTGCCGCTCGGTGGGCTCGGAGATCGCCCACTGGTTGTTCTGGCAGAAGAAGACGACCGGGGCGTTGTAGACCGCGGAGAAGGTGAACGATTCAGCGACATCGCCCTGGCTGGAGGCACCGTCGCCGAAGTACGCGATGACCGCGGAATCCGCGCCGTCCTTGGCGACACCCATCGCGTAACCGGTCGCATGCAGCGTCTGTGAGCCGATGACGATCGTGTACAGATGGAAATTGTTGGTGTTGGGGTCCCAGCCACCGTGGTTCACGCCACGGAACATTCCCAGCAGATTGGTCGGGTCGACGCCCCGGCACCAGGCGACACCGTGCTCGCGGTACGTCGGGAAGACGTAGTCGTCGTCACGGAGGGCGCGGCCGGAGCCGATCTGGGCCGCCTCCTGGCCGAGCAGCGAGGCCCACAGGCCCAGCTCGCCCTGGCGCTGGAGTGAGGTGGCCTCGGCGTCGAAGCGACGGGTCAGAACCATGTCCCGGTACAGGCCGAGCATTTCGTCCGGGGTCAGGTCGATCGCGTAGTCCGGGTGCTCGACACGCTCGCCCTCGGGGGTGAGCAGCTGTACGAGCTCCGGCTCGGAAGGCTGGGCTTTCTTGGCGCTGACGCGCTTGGTGCTGCTGCGTCGCGGCTTACGCGCGGCAGTGCTCTCCACGGTCACGTGCGTGCTCCTCCGTCTGTCCGGCCCCCGGGGTCTGCCGGTGGCCAGTGCGGCTCACCTGTTTGCGTCCTCGTGCACGGGGTGGGTGCGACTCGGCCTGGAACAGGCGTGTCAGGTGCCCCGGCGAACGCCCTGACAAAGGCACGTTACCCAGTGCTTCGCATAACTGCGAAACCCCATTTGACCTGCGATTTTGCTTGGATTTCCAAGTAAATCGAAGAATTCGGGAACAACCACTGGTCACAGCCTTGCAGGCCGCCGGAACAACGGCACGTTATCCCGGCGACCTACGGCACGGGAAGAGTTCTTGTGTGACGATAACGGCGTGCACGAAGACGGAAAAATCACTGTATTTCTCGTTGACGACCACGAGGTGGTCCGACGCGGTGTCCATGAGCTCCTCTCCGTCGAGGACGACATCGAGGTGGTCGGCGAAGCCGGTACGGCCGAAGATGCCCAGGTCAGGATCGTTGCGACGCGTCCCGACGTCGCCGTGCTCGACGTACGGCTGCCGGACGGAAGCGGTGTGGAGGTGTGCCGCGAGGTCAGATCACAGAATGAGGACATCAAATGCCTCATGCTGACCTCGTTCGCCGACGACGAGGCACTTTTCGACGCGATCATGGCCGGTGCCTCGGGTTACGTACTCAAAGCGATCCGCGGAAATGAGCTGCTGGCGGCCGTACGCGACGTAGCCGCGGGCAAGTCGCTGCTCGACCCGGTGGCGACGGCGAGCGTCCTGGAGCGGCTGCGCTCGGGCGACAGTTCCAAGGAGGGCGACAGCAGGCTCGCAAACCTCACCCACCAGGAGCGCAAGATCCTCGACCTGATCGGCGAGGGCCTGACAAACCGGGTCATCGGCGAGCGGCTGCACCTCGCGGAGAAGACGATCAAGAATTACGTCTCCAGTCTGCTGTCCAAGCTGGGCATGGAGCGCCGCTCGCAGGCCGCGGCGTACGTCGCGCGCAAGCAGGCGGAGGAGCGGCGCTGACGAACGGCACCGACGACCGCCGGGCCGCGGAACCGCCTTGCCGATCCACGGCCCGCCTTGACCGAACCGGGACCTTATTCGGGACTTCCGTCCCTTTTCTGCCACCTGCCGGTGGCCGAAGGTAAGACGCATGTCCTCCGAGGAACTCCGCGCCATCGAACTCCTGCGCCGCGTCCCGTACGGCCGGGTCGCGACGAGCATGCGGGCCCTGCCCTTCCTGGCCGTCGCCCGGCACATCGTGGTGAACGGCCGCGTGCTGCTGCGTACGCACGCCGGCTTCAACCACCACCAGGCCTGCAACGGCAGCGTGGTGGCGTACGGGGCGGACAACTTCAACTCCGGTGCCGCCGACATGTGGTCCGTGCAGTTCACCGGCACCGCCGAGGTCTTCGAGCCCTCCCATGCCGAGCTGGAGCTGTTCGGACGGGGTCCGCATTCTGTCGACGGCGAGCCCTTCGAGCCCGTCCACATGCGCATCGAGCCGCAGTTCGTCACCGTGCACTCACTGAATGGCGCCCCCGAGCGACGGTTCGAGTACGCCCTGTGATCTAACATCTGGCGGGTGCCACGCTCATCTGCGGCCTCCGCCCCCGCACCCCCGCCGCCCGTCGGCGCCCTTCTGCGCCGCTATGCGAACAAGGGCGAACCGCTCTCCTGCGAGCCCGTGACCCAGGGCCTGCTCAACCACGGCTACCGCCTCGTCACCACCCGCGGCGATTTCTTCCTCAAGCACCACCTCGACAGCGACCGCGAAACGATCAGGCGCCAGCACCGCGCCACCCGCCACCTCCAGGCTTTCGGCGTGCCCGTCGCCCCTCCCGTCGAGGACGCGGACGGCGGCACGGTCACGGTCATCGGCGGCCGCTGCTACGCCCTGCACCCCTGGATCGAGGGCCGGCACCGGGACGGCGCGCAGCTCACGACCGCGGAATCCCGGCGGCTCGGGGCACTACTGGGGCGCGTGCACACCTGCCTCGACCGCGTGATGGTCGACCGCGCGACCGACCTCACCGACCTCACCGACCCCGCCGACGCGGCCGGACCCACCGATTCGGCCAACCCCGCGGACACCTACGCGCTGATCGACGAGCTGCTGACGCTGGCACGCGGACGGCGGCCCCGGGACACCTTCGACGTACTGGCGGAACACCGGCTCCTGGAGCGGCGCACCCTGCTGGAGCGGCACGCCCACCGGCGGCCCCCGCCCGTCGACGAGCCCGCCACGGGGTGGGTGCACGGCGACTTCCACCCGCTGAACCTGCTGTACCGGGGCGCCGAGCCCGCCGCGATCGTCGACTGGGACCGGCTCGCCGTGCAGCCGCGCGCGGAGGAGGCGGTACGGGCCGCGGCCATCTTTTTCGTACGGCCGGACGGGGAGCTGGAGCTGGCGAAGGTACGGGCGTACGCGGGCGCGTACCGGCGCGCGGCCGGGGCGGGGGCGGAGGAGCTGGCCGCCGCGGTGCACCGGGTGTGGTGGGAGCGGCTCAACGACTTCTGGATACTGCGCTGGCGCTACCAGCTGCACGACCGAAGGGCCGACCCGCAGTTTCCTGCGGCGTCGGCCCTGGCGGTCTGGTGGACGAGGGAGTACGAGGCGGTGTGCGAGGCGTTCGCGGGGTGACCGCCTCCCGGTGGCCCGGCCTGGTGTCCCTCTCGGCGTCAGGGCGCGGTGCCGCCCGCGTCCGTACCGCCGGTGTCCGTGCCACCCGTGTCCGTACCACCGGTGTCCGTGCCACCCGTGTCCGTACCACCGGTGTCCGTGCCACCCGTGTCCGTACCACCGGTGTCCGTACCACCCGTGTCCGTACCACCCGTGTCCGTGCCGCCGTCGGTGGTGCTGCCACCGTCGGTGGTGCCCGGGTCGGTCTCCGTCGGCGTCGACGGTGTGTCGCTGGGCGTGTGGGACGGCGTACTGCTGGGGGTGTTCGACGGCGGGTACGACGGGGGGTAGCTCGGCGACTGCTCGTGGCCGCCGATGGAGGTGCCCGGGTCGGTGTCCGCGGAGGTCTCGTCGTCCGAGGGCGTCGGGGTCTCCTTGTCCGACTTGGTCGGGCTGGGGGAGACCGTCGGGGTGTCGTCCTTGTCGTTCTTCGTTCCGGTGCCCGCCCGGTCCAGCGCGAAAGCGACACCGGCGGCGATCGCGATGATCGCGAGCACCGCGAAGATCCACATCTTGCCGCGCCCGCCCCTGCCGCCGCCGCGCCCGCCGTCGTACGCCCCGTCGTCCGGGTTCATCGGCGGCAGCATCGCGCCGCCCGCCCGCATCTGGGAGGTCTCGCCGTGGTTCGGGTGGCCGAGGGCCGTGGTCGGGTACGTGCCGCCGGCGGGGGTGGCGCCGCCCTCGTGCATCTCGACGGGGCCGGTGTTCCACACGCCGGTGTGGCTGCCCTGCTCCTGGAGCATCGACAGGCCGTACTGGACCAGTCCGCGCATCTCCTCGGCGCTCTGGAACCGGTCGTCCGGGTCCTTGGCGAGAGAGCGCATGACGAGCCCGTCGAGCTCGGGCGGCGCCACGTCCGACATCTCGGACGGCGGTACGGGGATGTCCTGGACGTGCTGGTAGACCACCGACAACGGTGTCTCACCGGTGAAAGGCGGCCGCAGGGCAAGCAGCTCGTACAGCAGGCAGCCGGTCGCGTACAGGTCGGAACGGTGGTCGACGGCCTTGCCCAGCGCCTGCTCCGGGGAGAGGTACTGGGGCGTGCCCATGACCATGCCGGTCTGCGTCATCGTCGACTGCGCGCCGTGCAGGGCGCGGGCGATGCCGAAGTCCATGACCTTGACGGCGCCGCTGTGCGTGATGATCACGTTCGCGGGCTTGATGTCCCGGTGCACGATGCCGTGCTGGTGGCTGTACGCGAGCGCCTCAAGGACGCCGGAGACGATGATCAGCGCCTGCTCGGGGCCGGGGGCCTCCGCGTTCTGCAGCAGCTCGCGGATCGTGCGGCCCTCGACGAGCTCCATCACGATGTAGGGGACAACGCTCGGGCCGACCTGGTCCTCGCCGGAGTCGTACACGGCGACGACGGCGTGGTGGTTGAGGCCGGCGACCGACTGTGCCTCACGAGTGAAGCGGGCCTTGGAGACCGGGTCCTCGGCGAGGTCGGAGCGCAGCAGCTTCACGGCCACGGTACGGCCGAGCCGTACGTCTTCGGCGGCGAAGACCTCCGCCATGCCGCCGCGGCCGAGACGGTGCGTCAGCCGGTAGCGGCCATCACCGACCAATCCGCCCTTACCCCACGCTTCAGGCGCGTCCGACACACCGCCGCCGTTTCCCTCGGGTTCGGGTTCGGGTGCCATCAGTCCTCGCCGTCGTTTCTGTCCGCGTCTGCGGTGGTCCTGGGGGCCCCAGTCGGTCCTGTTGGGCCAATTGGTGGGCCTAGGTGCTCCGCCACGCCACGCTACAGCCTCCGCGCGACGCTCCGGTTCGAGATGGACCGGCCATCAAACCCGTTGCCGATGTACCCATGCAAATTCCGGACCCGTGCTGTAACGCTTCCGCGACGCTTCTTGCGCGTACGGTCACGGAACGGGCACCGCGCTTGACGTGTCAGTGCCCTCGGGCAGACTTGGCCCGTAAATCTTGCGCTGAGGGGGAAGCACAGTAATGAGCCAGGACGGCGGACAGGGCCGCTACGCGGGCGGCTCGGTCGCGGGCGGGCGGTACCAGCTGCGCGACCTGCTCGGTGAAGGCGGAATGGCGTCGGTGTACCTCGCGTACGACTCCGCGCTGGACCGCCAGGTGGCCATCAAGACGCTGCACACGGAGCTGGGGCGGGAGCAGTCGTTCCGCGAACGGTTCCGGCGCGAGGCGCAGGCGGTCGCCAAGCTCTCCCACACCAATATCGTCTCCGTCTTCGACACCGGCGAGGACGAGCTTGACGGCGCGCTGATGCCGTACATCGTCATGGAGTACGTCGAGGGGCAGCCGCTCGGCTCCGTACTCCAGGCGGACATCGCGCAGTACGGCGCGATGCCGGCCGACAAGGCGCTGAAGATCACGGCGGACGTGCTGGCGGCGCTGGAGACCAGCCACGAGATGGGCCTGGTCCACCGCGACATCAAGCCCGGCAACGTCATGATGAACAAGCGCAACGTCGTCAAGGTCATGGACTTCGGCATCGCGCGCGCCATGCAGTCCGGTGTCACGTCGATGACACAGACCGGCATGGTCGTCGGTACGCCGCAGTACCTCTCCCCCGAGCAGGCGCTGGGGCGCGGCGTGGACGCGCGTTCCGACCTCTACTCGGTCGGCATCATGCTCTTCCAACTGGTCACGGGACGGCTGCCGTTCGACGCGGATTCGCCGCTCGCCATCGCTTATGCGCACGTCCAGGAGGAGCCGGTGGCTCCTTCGTCGATCAACCGGTCGATTCCGCCGGCGGTCGACGCGCTGGTCGCGCGGGCCCTGAAGAAGAACCCGAACGAGCGTTTTCCGAACGCTGCGGCGATGCGCGACGAGTGCGCGCGGGTGTCCGGGTCGGGCCAGACGGGCGCGGCGCCGATGATCGTCGCCGGGGGCCCTGCGCAGAGCGGCTCCGGGGTCGGCTCGGCGGTCTTCCCGCCGGTCGACCAGACGGGCCACCCCCAGCCGGGCGCCGTCCAGAGCCCGTACCAGCCGACGCCGGGCCCGTACGGTCCGCCGACGCCGGCTCCGTCTCCTTCGCAGGGGTACGGCTACCCGACTCCGGCGCCGATGCCGTACGCGACGCACGGGATGCAGGGCGGCGGCGTGCAGGGCGGCATGCAGGGCTCCGGCATGCAGGGTTCTGGCATGCAGGGTGCGCAGACTCCGCCGCCGTACACGATGTCGCCCACTTCGGCCGGTCACGGCGGGGGCGGCGGTGGCAGCCGGACCAACATGCCGGTGGTCGTGGGCGCGATCGCGGTCGTGCTGCTGGCGCTCGGCGGTCTGATCGCGGCGATCTCGATGAACAAGGACCCTGACGACAACGACACCGAGGCCGGCGGCACCGGTGAGACCAGTCAGACCGAGACCGGCGCCGATTCCGAGGACCACAAGGGTCCGGACCGCTCCAGGACGATGAAGACCACCGAGTGCTCCCCGGGTCGCGAGTCCTCCACGGACCCGGAGAAGGTCGTGGTGCCGAGCTTCCTCTACAAGGACCTCCTCTCCGTGAAGGAGTGTCTCCAGGCGGCGGGCTGGAAGATCAAGGAGACCAAGGTCGACGACCCCACCTGGGGCGAGGACCTCGTGGTCAACCAGTATCCGAAGAGCGGCTCGGACATCGACCCGGACGACTTCACGCTCGAAGTGGAGATCTCCACGGGCGACGCGCCGCAGGACTAGAACACGTTTTGAGCCCGAGGATCGGGGCCCGCTGCGCGTATCGCGCGGCGGGCCCCCTTTCGTGTGACTCGGCGTGCCGGAAATATGCCGCTATGTGAACCTGATCCTGGTATCTCGGCGAGTACGGGAGGCGGCATCCCATGGCTCCTAGGCTCCGCCCACGGCGTGGGGCGGTCCAGGTGGTGGCAGTGGGGGTGATGGGCGTGCTGATGTTGCCGCCGTGCGGGGCGTACGCCGCCGAGCCCACGCCCGGCGGGACCCAAGGCGTCGAGCCCACGCCCGGTGGGAAGTACGCCGTCGAGCCCACGCCCGGCGGGGAGTACGCGGCCGAGCCCAGGCCCAGCGACCAGCCGCAGCCGGTGTTCAGCGCCCCTGAACACCCCTTCGTGTCCGCACCGGCTCCTACGGGCAGCCTGGCGGGGCGGCCTGCCGGGGAGGGGCGTACGCGGCCGGGGAGGGAGCCGGGGGACAGTGCGCCCGGGTCGGCGACGCCGGGCAGGAGCGGGTCGGCGACTGAGGAGCCGGAATCGCCCAGTGCGAGCGCGAGCCCTTCGGGCAGTCCGGGCGATACGGCCGGGCCATCGGTGTCCGCCTCTGCTTCTGCCTCCGCGTCGGCGTCCGGGAGCGCCTCGGCCGCCCCCCGTAAGTCGTACGCGACCAAGCCTCCGCCCGTACACGAAGAGGCCGGGGAGGAGCACGTACAGGGGCCGGTCGCCTCGTCCTCCCCACCCTCGGACGACGCCGCGCCCCAGGCCTCCGACCAGGCCATGGGGGAGACCGACCCGCTGGGCATCCATGTGCTGCCGCTGGGCGCGGGGGTGGTGCTGGTGGGGCTCGGGGTGGGGTTTCTGGGGCTGAGGTTGCGGCGTAACTGAAGCGCCCGTCCCCCTCAAGACCTACGCGCGACGTCCATCTCAGGTCGGTTGCCCTCGGCGGCATACTCGGTATACATACTCAGTATGTCGATCCGCCACGGGCTACTCGCCCTCCTTGAGCACGGCCCCCGTTACGGCTCCCAGCTCCGTACCGAGTTCGAGTCGCGCACCGGCGCGACCTGGCCGCTCAACGTCGGCCAGGTCTATACGACCCTCAGCCGCCTGGAGCGCGACGGCATGGTCGCCCAGGATGGCGAGGACGACGCGGGACACGCTCTGTACGCGATCACGGAGGTGGGCCGGAGCGAGCTGAGGAGCTGGTTCGAGAGGCCCGTCGACCGCACCAGTCCGCCCCGTGACGAGCTGGCCATCAAGCTCGCCATGGCCGTCGGTGCCCCCGGCGTCGACATCCGGGCCGTCATCCAGGCGCAGCGCCACGCCACCCTCAAGGCGATGCAGGACTACACGCGCCTCAAGGCCCAGGCCCTGGTCGCCGTCGAAAGCGGTGATGGCAGCGGCGACGAGGGGCGAGACGACGTCGCCTGGCTGCTCGTACTGGAGCAGCTGATCTTCCAGACGGAGGCCGAGGCACGCTGGCTCGACCACTCCGAATCCCGGCTGGCCCGGCTCTCCGCGGCGGCCGCGCGCAGGGCCGTGGACGCTCCGTCCGCACCTGCTGCACCTGCTGCATCTCCCGCACCTGGTGCACCCACAGACCCGGCAGACCTTGCCGGCGGTACCGCATCACGTACCGCACGTACTGCCTCAACCGCTCGCAGCGCACGGCGATAAGCGCGGCGCACGAACCACCCATCCCAGGGGGGACCTTCTCCATGCCCGACCAGTCACAGCAGCCTGTGCTGCAACTTGAGCAGCTGACCCGTGTCCACGGCAGCGGCGCCACCGAAGTACACGCCCTGCGCGGCGTCAACCTCTCCGTGTTCCCCGGTGAACTCGTGGCCGTCATGGGCCCGTCGGGCTCCGGCAAGTCCACGCTGCTCACCATCGCGGGCGGCCTCGACAGCCCCACCTCCGGGCGGGTCGTCGTCGAAGGTACGGACATCACGACCGCGGGCCGCAAGGAGCTCGCCACGCTGCGCCGCCGCAGCATCGGCTACGTCTTCCAGGACTACAACCTCATCCCGGCCCTGACCGCCGCCGAGAACGTCGCCCTGCCGCGCGAGCTGGACGGCATATCCGCGCGCAAGGCCCGCATCACGGCCGTCGCAGCGCTGGAGGAGATGGGCCTCGGCGAGCTCGCCGACCGCTTCCCGGACGAGATGTCCGGCGGTCAGCAGCAGCGCGTCGCCATCGCCCGCGCCCTGGTGGGCGACCGCCGCCTCGTCCTCGCCGACGAACCGACCGGCGCCCTGGACTCCGAGACGGGCGAGTCCGTGCTCGCCCTGCTGCGCGCCCGTTGCGACGCGGGCGCGGCGGGCATCCTCGTCACCCACGAACCGCGCTTCGCGGCCTGGGCCGACCGGGTCGTCTTCCTGCGCGACGGCTCCGTCGTCGACGAGACCCTGCGCAGCCAGGCCGACTCGCTGCTCTCGGGGCAGGCGGCCGCACAGTGAACCGTTGGTACAACTCATGGGTGGCGGCGGTGCGCATCGCCCGCCGCGACGCCTGGCGCTTCAAGGGACGCAGTTCCCTCGTACTCGCCATGATCGCCCTGCCGATCCTCGGTGTGAGCGCCGCCGATCTGACGTTGCGCAGCGCCGAGCTCTCCACCGAGCAGCAGCTGGAGCGCCAACTGGGCGCGGCTGACGCCCGGATGACCGACCCCGGCATGGGCGGCGAGCCGATCTACCAGGCCCCCGACGGCATCAACAACGCGCCGGTGAAGGACTTCGAGGACCAGGTCTGGCCGAGCGGGAGCGGTGACATCCCGGCAGCAATCCCCGCCGGTGCGAAGACGCTCAAGGATTCCAACGGCAGCGGCAAGCTCCGTACCGAGCACGGCCTGCTCAACACCACGATCCGTGAGCTGGACGCGAACAACCCCATGGCCAGGGGCATCATGACCCTCGACCAGGGCCGCTTCCCCGAGAAGGCCGGCGAAGTCGCGGCGACCACCCACTTCCTGGAATCCAGCGGCCTGAAGGTCGGCTCCACGCTCGCCGCTCGCGGGCTCGACACCGAATTCCGGATCGTCGGCGCGTACGAACTCCCCGACTCGCTGAAGGCCGACGAGGTCAATGCGCTGCCCGGCACATTCCTGGCACCGCTCGACAAGGCGCTGAAGGCCGACGGCCTCAACGGCACGGAGACCAGCACCACTTACCTGGTCTCGGTCGGCGGCGACGGTTTCACGTGGAACATGGTCAAGAAGGCCAACACCCGTGGCATCGCCGTTGTTTCGCGGACCGTGGCCCTCAACCCGCCCGCCGACTCCGAGGTGCCGCTCTACGAGCTGGAGGGCTGGGGTGACTACGAGGAGAGCGCGGCCTCCAAGGCCGCGGCGCTCGCCGCCGTAGGCACCGTCGTGGGCCTCGCCATGCTGGAGATCTGCCTGCTGGCCGGACCCGCTTTCGCGGTCGGCGCCCGGCGCTCCCGCCGCCAGCTCGGCCTGGTCGGCGCCAACGGCGGCGACCGCCGCCACATCCGCGCCATCGTGCTCTCCGGCGGCCTGGTCATCGGCGTCGCCGCGGCCGTTGTCGGAACGCTGCTCGGCGTGGTCCTCACCTTCGCGCTGCGGCCGCTGCTCGAGGACTACATGGGCAAGCGGTTCGGCAGCTTCGACATCCGCCCGCTGGAACTGCTCGGCATCGGCCTGCTCGCCGTTCTCACCGGCCTGCTTGCCGCGATCGTCCCGGCCATCACCTCGTCCCGGCAGACCGTGCTGGCCTCGCTGACCGGCCGTCGTGGTGTACGCCGCTCCAGCCGCGTCCTGCCCGTCATCGGCCTGATCGCCACCGGCCTGGGCGTCGCCATCGTCCTGTACGGAGCCACGGCCACCGACAGCGTCACCATCGTCGCGGGCGGCAGCGCCCTCGCCGAACTGGGCGTCGTCGCGCTCACCCCCGCGCTGGTCGGCCTCTTCGGCCGGCTGGGCGGCCATCTGCCGCTGTCCCCGCGCCTCGCCCTGCGCGACGCCGTACGCAACCGGGGCCGTACGGCCCCCGCCGTCGCCGCGGTGCTGGCCGCCGTCGCGGGCACGGTCGCGGTGGCGACGTACGCCGCGAGCGACGATCTCCAGCGGCGCACCGAGTACCAGGCGGCGCTGCCGCACGGGGCGGTGACCATCCTGAACACCGAGGGCGGCGGCCGCGATGTCCCGGCCGTGCGCGCGGCCGTCCAGAAACACTTTCCCGTCGACGTACGCGCCGATGTGGACAGGATCGTCGTGGGCGACGCCAACTGCGAGCCGTACAGCAGCAGAAAGAGCTGCGGGCGGTACGAGATCTTCACGCCCAAGGCCAACCGCTGCCCCCTGTGGACGTCGACCGGCATGGACGACTTCTCGGCGGCGGAGCGCCGCAAGCTGGCCAAGGACTGGCGCTGCGAGGAGACCGGGCACTACGCCGAGCAGGACACCCTCATCGCCGACGAGAAGCTGCTCGCGGTCCTCGCCATCGACGATCCGGGGGCCGTCAATGCCCTCAAGAGCGGCAAGGCCGTCTCCTTCGACCGGCGCAATGTCGTGAAGGGGAAGATCGGCATCAAGGTGATCACCGACGTCGAGAAGGCGGATCTCCTCGCCCAGGACGGCAAGGACGCACCAGGCGCGGTCAAGTCGTTCGCCGTCCACCAGACCGCCGCATCGGTCAAGGCGTACGGCGTGAAGGTCATCCTGCCCCGCGAGGCCGCGAAGGCCGCCGGACTCACCACCGCCCCGTACGGTGCGTACTTCTCGACCGACAAGCTGCCGAGCGACACGCAGCGCCAGGAGCTCGACGGGGCGCTCGACGCGCTGGGCGCCGAGGGCGGTCTGTACCTCGAAAAGGGCTACACCAGCGAAAACAGCATCGTCCTGCTGGCCCTCACCGTCTTCGCCGGACTGGTCACCATCGGCGCGGCCGGCATCGCGACGGGCCTCGCCCAGACCGACGCCGAGCCCGACCTGAAGACCCTCGCGGCGGTCGGCGCACCTCCGCGGGTGCGCAGGACACTGAGCGGTTTCCAGTGCGGAGTGGTTGCCGCGATGGGCGTGGTCCTCGGCTCGGCGGCGGGCGTCCTGCCCGCGGTCGGACTGCGGCTGACCGAGGAGCGGGCACAGCTGAAGTGGTACGAGGAGGCCCTGGACCAGGGCATAGGCGTGAGAGACCTGCCGTACGTCCCGATCGTCATTCCCTGGGAGACCCTCGCGGCCCTGCTCGTCGCCGTACCCGTGGGCGCGGCGCTGCTGGCGGCGCTGGTCACCAGGTCCCGTACCGCGGTGGCCCGGCGCGCGGCGGGATAGCGCTCATCTGAGCGACTGGTTCCCGTGCCCCCGTACAGGGTGGATCACCTCTGTACGGGGGCACACCGTGTTGTGACGCCGGTGTACGAGAGAATGGCGGCATGGAGATGCCGAGGAGTGAACGGTCGCAGGAGAACCCCCAGATTCTTGTCGTGGGACAGGACGGAATGGCTCTCGGCGGCGGTGACGACGAGTCGCGCGAGGTGCCAGTGACGGACATGGTCGAACAGCCCGCAAAGGTCATGCGCATCGGCAGCATGATCAAGCAACTCCTGGAGGAGGTCCGGGCGGCTCCTCTGGACGAGGCGAGCCGGGTACGGCTCAAGGACATCCACGCCAGCTCCGTGAAGGAGCTGGAAGACGGGCTTGCGCCCGAGCTGGTCGAGGAGTTGGAGCGGCTCTCCCTGCCCTTCACCGACGAGGCAATCCCGTCCGAGGCGGAACTGCGCATCGCGCAGGCCCAGCTGGTCGGCTGGCTCGAAGGTCTCTTCCACGGCATCCAGACCGCGCTGTTCGCCCAGCAGATGGCTGCACGGGCGCAGTTGGAGCAGATGCGCCGGGCGCTTCCTCCTGGAGTGAGCCACGAGGACGACGGCCAGGACGACGGGCACGGTCCGGTGCGCTCGGGTCCGTACCTTTAAGCGGCCTGCCCTTCACGCTTACAGACACGCACAGGTACGACGAGAGGCCCTCCCCGCTGTCCGGCGGGAGGGCCTCTCGCCTGCTCACTGGCTCACTGGCTCACTGGCTCACTGGCTCGCTGGCTCGCTGGCTCAGCTTGTGGCCAGCAGGATCTTGCCGACGTGCTCGCCCGCGGCCAGCGCCCGGTGCGCCTCCGCAGCTTCGGACATCGGCAGGACCCGGTCCACGACCGGGTGTACGCGGCCCGTGCCGATCAGCGGCCACACATGCTCCCGGACCGCGGCGACGATCGCCGCCTTCTCGCCCAGCGGGCGTGCCCGCAGCGTCGTCGCCGTGATCGCGGCGCGCTTCTTCAGCAGCGCGCTCAGGTTCAGCTCGCCCTTCACCCCGCCCTGGAGGCCGATGATCGTGAGGCGCCCGTTGACGGCGAGCGCCTTCACGTTCCGGTCCAGGTACTTCGCGCCGATGATGTCGAGGATGACGTCCGCGCCGTAGCCGTCCGTGGCCTTGCGGAGCTCCTGTACGAAGTCCTGCTCGCGGTAGTCGACGAGGATGTCGGCGCCCAGCTCCGCGCAGCGGGCCAGCTTGTCCTGACCGCCTGCGGTGACCGCGACCCGCGCGCCGACCGCCTTGGCGAGCTGGATGGCCATCGTGCCGATGCCGCTCGCCCCGCCGTGTACCAGCAGCGTCTCACCGGGCCGCAGGTGGGCGATCATGAAGACGTTCGACCAGACCGTCGAGGTCACCTCGGGCAAGGACGCCGCCGTGACGAGGTCTATACCCTCGGGGAGGGGCAGCAGCTGCCCCACCGGTACGGCGACCTTCTCGGCGTACCCGCCGCCGCTCAGCAGCGCGCACACCTCGTCGCCGACCGCCCATCCGGAAACCCCGGGGCCCAGTGCCGCGATACGGCCGGAACATTCGAGGCCGGGGTAGGGCGACGCGCCGGGCGGCGCGTCGTAGAAGCCCTTGCGTTGCAACAGGTCGGCGCGGTTGACGGCACTTGCGGCGACCTCGACGAGGACTTCTCCCTCGCCGGGCAACGGGTCAGGGACCTCGGCCCACACGAGTGCCTCGGGGCCACCGGGTTCAGGGATCGTGATCGCATGCATGGCCGCGAGGCTACTCCGCCCCCTGCCGCTCTAGTCCTTCACCGTCATCCGCAGATCGCCACCGATCTCGGTACCGGGCGATACACGCACGATGGAGATCACCCGGTCCGTCAGCTGGAGCGGGCTGGCCTCCGGGTCGTCGTAACCGAGCAGCCGGTGTCCGCGCAGGACGCTCACCACCAGGTCTTCGGTCTCCCGCACGCTGCGTCCGACCTCGGCCTTTATGACCGGCCGTTCGATGAGGTCGAGGCCGCTGCCCTGCTGGATCAGGTCCTCCATCACGGTGCCGGCGCTGGGGCTGAGCACGGACAGGCCGAGGAGCCGGCCGGCCGCGCTGGCGCTGGTGATGACAGCGTCGGCGCCGGACTGACGGAGCAGCGGCGCGTTCTCCTCCTCGCGGACCGCTGCGACGATTTTCGCGCCCCTGTTGAGCTGGCGCGCGGTGAGCGTGACGAGGACCGCCGTGTCGTCGCGCTGCGTGGCGATGACGATCTGGCGGGCCCGCTGGAGTTCGGCACGGAGCAGTACGTCGCTGCGCGTCGCGTCGCCGACGACTCCCACGTAACCCTCTGCGTTGGCCGCTTCGATGACCGCCACACTCGGGTCGACGATCACGATCTGGTCTTTGCGCAGCCCCACTGCCGAAAGGGTCTGGATCGCGGAACGGCCCTTCGTACCAAAGCCGACGATGACGGTGTGATCGCGCAACTGGCCCCTCCAGCGGTTGAGTCGCCACTCCTCCCGGGTGCGTTCGGTGAGAACTTCGAGAGTGGTGCCGACCAGGATGATCAGAAAAAGCACGCGCAGCGGCGTCACCAGCAGCACATTGGTGAGCCTGGCGGAATCGCTGTGCGGGACGATGTCGCCGTAACCCGTCGTGGAGAGAGTCACGGTGGAGTAGTAGACGGCATCGAGGAAGTCGACCCGCTCGTCGGCGTTGTCGTGATAGCCCTCGCCGTCGATGTAGACGATGAGAACCGTCAGGATCAGGACACCCATCGCCATCAGCAGCCGCTTGCCGACCTGCCGCAAAGGGGTGTCGATGACGCGGCGCGGAAGGCGGATCCGGCTGGTGACGAGTTGCTCGTCGGCCTGCCTGGCCATCGCGTCGTGACCGGGAAGTTTCACGTGAAACGTCCTTCTGCCCAAGGCAGGTCGAGGATTTCCAGCTGCTGTCCGACGGATGCGCCGCCGGGCGGGATGACAGCGAGGCCGTCGGCTGCGGCGATTCCGCGGAGCATGGCAGGCCCGTTGAAGTGCAGCGGCACGGCCGCCGACTCCTGCCCGTTGGTCGATCGGTGCATGACGGGGACGAGGCGGGTGTCGTGCGGGTGGCCGTTCACGTCGTCGCGTACCGGCGAGTGGTACGGCGCCGGGGCCGGCCGCTGGGCACGGGCGCGCAGGAAGGGCTCGGCGAGGGTGACGAGACCCGACACGGCGGCCAGCGGGTTGCCGGGCAGACCGACCAGGTAGCGGTCCTGCGTCAGCCGTGCCAGCAGCATCGGGTGGCCCGGGCGCACGGCGACACCGTCGACCAGCAGCTCGGCGCCCGCCTTGCGCAGGACCGGGTGGACGTGGTCGACGGGGCCCGAGGCCGTACCGCCCGTCGTGACGACGAGGTCGGCATCGGATCCGGTGACGGCCCGGTGGAGTGCGTCGGCGTCGTCGCCGAGGCGGCGGGTGCCGATGACGTCGGCGCCGAGGGCACGCAGCCAGGGGCCGAGGAGGGGACCGAGGGCATCGCGGACCATCCCGTCGTGCGGGAGCCCTGCGCTGAGCAACTCATCGCCCAGTACGAGCACTTCGACGCGCGGCCGGGGAACGGTGAGGAGCTCGTCGTAGCCCGCGGCCGCGGCAAGCCCGAGCACGGCGGGGGTCACGAGGGCCCCGGCAGGCAGGAGCCGGTCACCGGCGCGGCACTCCTGGCCGCGGGGCCGGATGTCCTGCCCGTGCACCACCTCGCGCTGCGCGTAAAGCTGCCCCTTGGCTTCCTCCACACGGGCGTGCTCGCTGCGGATCACCGCGGTGGCATCGACCGGGATGCGGGCTCCGGTGGCGATCCGTACGGCTTCGCCGTCGGCGAGCGGCTCGGGCGCGGCGTGCCCCGCGAGCACCCCACTCCCCGCTTTGACGCGCCAAGGCCCCGGCCCGGCGACCGCCCAGCCGTCCATGGCCGACGTATCGAAGGACGGCAGATCGGTAAGGGCACCGAGGGGCTCGGCGAGGACCTCGCCAAGAGCCGCACCCAGGGGCACGCGCCGCGTGCCAAGGGCGGCGGCGCCACCGGCCCGGGCGGCAACGACACGGGCCTCGGCCCAGGCCGTACTGCCGACGCGCGCCTGGCCCAGTGTGTCCACGGGCTGGGCCCTGACCAGTGCGAGCGCCTCGTCGACGTCAGCGTCTTCGTCAGCAGCCCCGGACCCGGCCGGGGCATCGGATCGGGGTCCGGCGTCCGAGGTATCGGCGGCGGCTCCGGTCACGGCGGCGGGGTCTCCGGCCTGGGCGACGGCTCCAGCTCCCACTCCCGTGGGGGCGTCGGCTCCGGCGACGGTGGCGGGGGCAGGGCCGGGGAGGCCGGGGGCGGGGAGGCCGGGGGCGGGGAGGCCGGGGCCGCCGGCGTCGGCTCCCGCCCCAGTGGCCGACACGGCGGCTTCCGCACGGGTGGCGGGTGCGTCGGCTTCCGCATGGGTGGCGGATGCGGCGGCGGCTCCGACACCGGCGGCGGGGGCTTCGGCTCGGGCTCCGGACTCGGCCGGGGGCCTGGCCCCGGCCACCTCGTCGGCCTGGGTCTCTTCCGCCTCCGCGTCGCGGTCCTGGGGGGTCACCCTCGGCCGGCTTCCTCGTCGTCCTGTCCGGGCTCTTCCTTGCCCTCGTCCGCCCAGCGGGCGGCCAGATCGGCAGCCTTACGAGCCGCTTCCGCAACGGCCTGCGGCCCGTCTCCGCCCGCCTTCGCCGCCGCGTAACCGACCAGGAAGGTGGTGAGCGGCGCGGCGGGCCGGGCGACGCCGTGCGCGGCGTCGCGGGCGAGGTCGAGCAGGAGGCCGGTGTCGACATCGAGCTCGATGCCGAGTTCGTCCTTGACTGCGGTCATCCATTCATCCAGCACGTGTCCATGCTCCCTGATCCTCGCGCGGGCTGCCGCAATGTCTTCCCAGGTGTCGCAGTCGAAGGAGTCCAGAGGACCGGCATCGACCCGCACCACGTCCAGCTCGCGTGTGAGCAGCCGAAGCGGCAGCCCGGAGAGATTCCCGTGCTCGGCGGCGAGAAGGGCGAGCTCGCGGCGCATCGGCTCGGCACCGTACGCGGCGACCAGCGGCTGATCGCGCCCGTCCGCGTCCACCAGCAGGGCCGCCTCCTTCCCGCTCGCCTCCAGCGCGTCGAGCAGGCGCCGCACCGTCTCGGCCCCGATGAACGGCAGGTCGGCGGAGAGTACGAGCAGGCTCTCGGCAGCGGTACGCCGTACACCCGCGTCGAGCGCGGCCAGCGGCCCGCCACCGGCCGGCGCCTCCCGGGCCCACTCGACGGCCCGCACCGTTGGGCGCCGCCCGCCGACGACGACGGTCACGCCGGCTGCGCGGCAGACCCCCAACACCCGGTCGAGCAGCGTCCGTCCGCCCACACGCACTCCGGGTTTGTCGGCTCCGCCCAGCCGCTTGGCGGCCCCTCCGGCAAGCACGATGGCGTCATACGCGGTCATCCCCCGAGTATGCGGTGCCCGCGCAGATCTGCTCCCACCGGCCTCATAAGTCCCAACAGCACCGGAGAACACCAACGCGTCCGCCTCCCTCCCGGGAGACGGACGCGTAAACGAGGGCCACGGACGCGTAAACGAGGGCCGACGGGCGCTACAGCGTGCGCAGCAGCGTCGTCGGGCGCTCGACGCAGTCCGCCACGTAGCGCAGGAAGCCCCCCGCCGTGCCGCCGTCGCACACCCGGTGGTCGAAGGTCAGGGAGAGCTGAACGACCTTGCGGACCGCGAGTTCGCCCTCGTGAACCCACGGCTTGGGGACGATGCGGCCGACTCCGAGCATCGCCGCCTCCGGGTGGTTGATGATCGGCGTGGAGCCGTCGACCCCGAAGACCCCGTAGTTGTTCAGCGTGAACGTGCCGCCCGTCAGCTCCGCCGGAGTCAGCGTGCCCTTCCGCGCGGACTCCGTCAGCCTGGCGAATTCCGCGCTCAGCTCGTCGACGTTACGCGCATGGGCGTCCCGTACGACGGGGACGACAAGGCCCCTCTCCGTCTGCGCGGCGAAACCGAGGTGCACGCCGGGGAGGCGCACGATCTCGCGGGAGGCCATGTCCACCGTGGAGTTGAGCTCCGGGAAGCGGGCCAGGGCAGCCGTACAGATCCGGGCGAGGAGGGCGATCACCGAGACCGGCGGGCCGGCCGACATGTTCATGGCCGTGCGGGCCGCCATGAGCTCGGTCGCGTCCGCGTCCACCCAGCAGGTGGCGTCCGGAATCTCGCGCCGGCTGCGCGACAGCTTGTCGGCCACGGCGCCTCGCATGCCCCGCAGCGGGACACGTTCACCGGCGAGGGCAGTCGCCGAAGAAGCGGAAGCGGCAGCAGAAACGGGCACCGGCACCGGCTCGGCCTCGCGCATCGCGCGCTCGACGTCGGACCGAAGGATCAGGCCGTCGGGCCCCGATCCCTTCAACTCCCGCAGATCCAGCCCGTTCTCCCGGGCCAGCCGTCGCACCAGCGGCGAAATCACCGGCACAGGCCCGGACACCTCGTCCGTAACCACCGGCCTCGGCACGGTGGTTACGGGAGTGACTGCTGCGGAAGCGGCAGCGGTCGCCGGCGCGGTCGGCCGTATACGCCGCCGCCGAGCCACCGCCGCCCCCGTGCCGTACCCCACCAGGACGTTCCCCGAGCCCTCCGCCTCACCGGAAGCGGCACCCTCATCGGCGCCCGCAGGCGCCTCCGAAGCCCCGACAGCGACCGTCAACAGGGGGGAGCCGACCGGCAGTTCCGTGCCTTCCTCGCCGAAACGGGCCGTCACCACGCCGCCGTACGGGCACGGCACCTCGACCATGGCCTTGGCCGTCTCGACCTCGACCACCGGCTGGTCGACGGCGACGACGTCGCCCACAGCCACCAGCCAGCGCACGATCTCCGCCTCGGTGAGCCCCTCGCCGAGGTCCGGCAGCTTGAATTCCAGGACCTGGGCCATCAGTTGTCCGCCTCCCACTGGAGCCGCGCGACCGCGTCCAGCACGCGGTCCACGCCGGGCAGATGGTGCCGCTCCAGCATCGGCGGCGGATACGGAATGTCGAACCCGGCGACCCGCAGCACCGGCGCCTCAAGGTGGTGGAAGCACCTTTCGGTGACCCGGGCGGCGATCTCCCCACCGGGTCCGCCGAAGCCGGTCGACTCGTGGACGACGACCGCGCGCCCGGTACGGCGTACCGACGCGGCCACCGTCTCGTCGTCGAAGGGAACCAGCGAGCGCAGGTCGACGACTTCGAGGTCCCAGCCCTCGGCCTCGGCGGCCGCCGCCGCCTCCATGCACACCGGCACGGAGGGCCCGTACGTGATGAGCGTCGCGCTGCGTCCCGAGCGCCGCACCACGGCCCGTCCGATGGGCTCGACGGCGGTGGGCGCGTCCGGCGACCACGCCGCCTTCGACCAGTAGAGCCGCTTCGGCTCCAGGAAGACCACGGGATCGTCCGACGCGATCGCGGCCCGCATCAGCCCGTACGCGTCTTCGACCGTCGACGGCGTCACGACATGGAGCCCCGGAGTCGCCATGTAGTACGCCTCGGAGGAGTCGCTGTGGTGCTCGACCCCGCCGATCCCGCCGCCGTACGGAACGCGGATCACGAGCGGCATCGGCATACCGCCGCGCGTGCGGTTGCGCATCCGTGCGACGTGGCTGATGAGCTGCTCGAACGCCGGGTAGGCGAACGCGTCGAACTGCATCTCGACGACCGGCCGCAGCCCGTACATCGCCATGCCGACCGCCGTGCCCAGGATCCCCGCCTCGGCAAGCGGCGTATCCGTGCACCGGTCCTCGCCGAACTCCTTGACGAGGCCGTCGGTGACCCGGAACACCCCGCCCAGCGCGCCGACGTCCTCGCCCATCACATGGACGGACGGGTCCTCGGCCATCGCGTCGCGCAGTGCGCGCCCGAGCGCCTGGGCCATAGTCGCGGGCTTCGCGGCGAGAGCGGTGCCCGCTGCCGACGCACTCGCTGCCGTGGTCATCGTTCACCTTCCGCTTCGAGCTCGGCCCGCAGCAGGGCCTCCTGCTCCCTCAGCTGGGAGGTCTTCTCGGCGTAGACGTGCGCGAAGAGGTCCATCGGGTCCAGCACCGGGTCCGCGTTCATCCGCTCGCGCAGGTCCGCGGCCATGGTCTCGGCCGCCTCGCGCGCCTCCCGGATACCGTCGTCGTCAAGCATTCCGCGCTCCGTGAGCTCCCGCTCCAGCAGCTGAATCGGGTCGTGGGCCCGCCACGTCTCGACCTCGGCGTCGCCCCGGTAGCGGGTCGCGTCGTCGGCGTTCGTGTGGGCCTCTATGCGGTACGTCACGGCCTCGACCAGCGTCGGACCGCCGCCGCGCCTGGCACGCTCCACGGCCTCGCCGAGGACCTCGTGCACGGCGGCGGCGTCGTTGCCGTCGACGAGCCGGCCGGGCATGCCGTATCCGACGGCCTTGTGGGCCAGGGAAGGCGCTGCTGTCTGCTTGGCCAGCGGTACGGAGATCGCGAAGCCGTTGTTCTGCACGAGGAAGACGACCGGTGCCCGCCATACGGCGGCGAAGTTCAGCGCCTCGTGGAAGTCGCCCTCGCTCGTACCGCCGTCGCCGACCATCGCGAGCGCGACCACGTCGTCACCCTTGAGGCGCGCGGCGTGCGCCAGGCCCACCGCGTGCGGCAGCTGGGTCGCGAGCGGGGTGCAGAGCGGCGCTATGCGCTGCTCCCGCGGGTCGTACCCGGTGTGCCAGTCGCCGCGCAGCAGCGTCAGCGCCTGTACGGGGTCGAGCCCGCGCGCCACGGCGGCGAGGGTGTCCCGGTAGCTCGGGAAGAGCCAGTCCCGGTCCTCCAGGACGAGGGCGGCCGCGACCTCGCAGGCCTCCTGCCCTGTGCTGGACGGGTAGACGGCGAGGCGGCCCTGCTTGGTGAGGGCCGTTGCCTGCGCGTTGTACCGGCGGCCCCGGACCAGCTCCGCGTACAGCCGCCGCATCAGCCCGGCGTCGAGCCGGCCCGCGGCGTCGGTGCCGAGCACGCGGTAAGGCTCGGTGTCAGGGAGCAGCGGTGCGGGGTCCGTGCGGGGCTTCCATGCCGGGGGAGGGGTAGGCATGTAGGCACCGGCGTCAGGCAGCTCCTGGACCGCCGTATTGCTCTTCTTCATCGCGTGCACCTCCTCGTGGGAGCGGTGGAAGAGGGCACGGCAATGTGGTGCGCCTCACCTACCGATTGTTCGGTCGTGGACGCAATTTGGCTACAGGCGCCTTCAGCCTGTGGACAAACGGTTCTGCAAAGCCTGGGATAGGGGCAGGTCGTCCATCACACCGAGGCGGGGGGACATGACAGCTGAACAAATGGCCGACGCGGGCGAGGGAACTCCCGCGCGCCCACTGGACTCCATCGACCGCGACATCCTGCGCATGCTCCAAACGGACGGCCGCGCCTCGATACGTTCCGTGGCCGAGCGCGTACATGTGTCGCGGGCCAACGCATACGCGCGGATCAACCGCCTCATCGACGACGGCGTGATCCGCGGTTTCAGCGCCCGCGTGAACCATGAACGCGCAGGTCAGGGCGCTTCGGCGTACATCACGCTCAAGATCGTGCAGAACTCCTGGCGCACGGTGCGCGAGCAGCTGCAGGCACTGCCGGGCGCGGCGCACATTGCGCTGGTCAGCGGGGATTTCGACGTGCTGCTGCTGGTGCATACGGCGGACAACAGGGCGCTGCGGGAGCTCGTACTGACGAAGATCCAGTCGATACCGGAGGTGCTCAGTACGCGCACGCTGCTGGTCTTCGAGGAGACGGACCTGGACACCCGGCTCCCCCAGGAGCCGTAAAGGGCCGTGGCGGGTGGGCCGACAGCTGCCTCAGCGGCTGGTGCGGAGCCCGTCGAAGGCGAGCCGTACGACGGTGTCGGCGAGCTGGTCGCCCTCGGGGCTGCCGGAAGCCGCCCCGCCTTCGGCTGCCTGCGGCCGGTACCACTCCACCAGGGAGTTGATCATGCCGAAGAGCAGCCGGGTGGCCAGCCGTATGTCCACGTCGGCGCGCAGATCGCCCTCCGCGACCGCCGCCTTGAGCAGATCGGCGACCCGGTGGTCGAATTCGCGGCGCCGCTCCAGCGCCCAGCGCTCGGCCTTCGTGTTGCCCCGTACGCGCAGCAGCAGCGTGACGTAGGGCAGCTCTGCGCTCAGGACTTCGACGGTACGGCGGGTCACGTACTCCACCCGCTCGATCGCGCGCCCGCGCACCGCACCCGGCTCGTCGAGGACGCCGAAGAGCCCGTCGAGCGCGCGGCTGACGGCACGCCGCAGCAGCTCTTCCTTGCCCGAGACATGGTGGTAGATCGAGGACTTGGAGATGCCGGCGGCCTTGGAGAGGTGCTCCATGGAGGTGCCGTCGTAGCCGCGCTCGTTGAAGACCCGGACGGCCACGCTCAGGAGCGTCTCGGGGGTGTACGTGTCGCGCTTGGCGGTGGTCACGAGGCGGTCTCCTCCTTGGCGGCGAACGCCTGCCGGTAGAGCGCCAGGGACGGGGCGTAGCGCCCGGTCGGGCAGCACTCGTGCAGGTTCTTCAGCAGGTCGTACGCCCAGTCCGTGCCGAGGAGGCGGTTCCATTCGACGGGGCCCAGCGGATAGTTCACACCGAGACGCATCGCGGTGTCGATGTCCTCGGGCGACGCGACGCCCCTGGCGACGGCGTCGGCGGCGAGGTCGATCAGCATGGCGACCGTACGGGCGACGATCATGCCGGGCACATCGCCGATGACGCTGACGTCCTTGCCGAGCTTCTGGAAGAGGCCGGTGGCCTCCTCGACGGCCTGCGCGGAGGTGTCCTCGGAGGCTGAGATGGCGATGCGGGTGGCGCCCCGGTAGTCGAGGGCGAGGTCGAAGTAGACGACGTCCGCGTACTCGACGGAGGTCCGCCCGTCCGCCGGGACGAGCTGCCCTTCGCCCGGCAGCTCGATGTACGGGCCGCCCGTCCCGACCCTCTCCACGGCGATTCCGGCCTCCTCCATCATCGCGACGAGAGCGTCGGCGTGGCCGAGGTCTCCGACGACAGTGACGGCTTCCGGAGCGGCGGCGGGGGCGGCCGTGTGCGGCGCGGTTTCCGGGGCCCCGTCGGATCCGGCGTACGGGAACCAGCCGTGGCCCGATTTCCTGCCGAGACGGCCGGACTCGACGAGGCGGCGCTGGGCGAGGGAGGGGGCGAATTTGGGGCTCTGGAAGAAGGAGTCCCAGACGGAGCGAGTGACGGCCTCGTTGACGTCCTGTCCGATCAGATCCGTCAGCTGGAAGGGACCCATCCTGAAGCCGCCCGACTCGCGCAGTACGGCGTCGATGGTGGCCGGGTCGGCGCCCTGCTCCTCGTACACCGCGAAGGCTTCGGCGTAGAAGGGGCGGGCGATCCGGTTGACGATGAAACCGGGGGTGTCCGCGCAGCGCACCGGTGTCTTGCCCCAGGCGGCGGCCGTCGCCCACGCGCGCGTGGCGCTCGTTCCGTCGGTCGCGAAGCCGCTGACAACCTCGACGAGGGGGAGCAGGGGCGCCGGGTTGAAGAAGTGCATCCCGACGAAGCGGCCGGGGTTCTTCAGGGGCCCTGCGATGGCCGTGACGGAGAGGGAGGAGGTGTTGGTGGCGAGGAGGCAGTCCTCAGCAACGATCGCTTCGAGCGCGGCGAAGAGCTCCTGCTTGACCGGCAGTTGTTCGACGATCGCCTCGACGACGAGCGCGGCGTCGGAGAGCTCGGAGAGGTCGTCGGCGGCATGCAGCCGGTCGCGGGCCGCGTCCGCGTCCGCACGCTCCAGCCTGCCCTTCTCGACGAGCCGGTCCAGGCGCGCGCCGACGGCCGCGGCGGCCTCCGCCGCACGTCCGGCAGCGGCGTCGTACAGGCGCACCGGGTGACCGGCGAGGAGGGCCACCTGGGCGATGCCCTGGCCCATGGTGCCGGTGCCTACGACGGCGACTGTGCGGGCTCGATCGATTGCTGTCATGACCCGATCCTCCCGTACGAGTTATCCACAGGTTTTACCGGGCCCTCTTGTCCCGACCGATCGTTCGGTTACTGTAGCTCGTGTCCGCCTGCCCCTGCCCGGCTCGACGAGGAGTTGGTCCGCCATGGCCGCCGAACTCACCACACCCCAGTTGTCCGAGAAGCACCGGACGACGCTCGACAAGGCGCTGGACGTGATCCGTACGCGCGAGTACTGGTCCCCGCACCCCGAGCACCCCAAGGCATACGGCGAGAACGGCAGCCTGAGCGCCGCCGAAGGGCTCGCGGCCTTCCAGTCCCTGCACGGCAGCCGCTTCGAGCTCGACCAGCCCGGCACGGACGGCTGGACGGGCGGCGAAGTGTCGCCGTACGGACCGGAGTTGGGGATCGAATACCCGCACGCCGACATCGACGTCCTGCTGCCCGCCATGCGCGCGGGCATGACCGCGTGGCGAGAGGCAGGGGCCGACACCCGCGCCCTGGTCTGCCTGGAGATCCTTTCCCGGATCAGTGCCCGTACGCACGAATTCGCGCACGCGGTCATGCACACCAGCGGCCAGGCATTCATGATGGCGTTCCAGGCCGGCGGCCCGCACGCCCAGGACCGCGGCCTGGAGGCCGTGGCGTACGCGTACGCCGAGCAGGCCCGTACTCCCGGGTTCGCGGACTGGTCCAAGCCGCAGGGCAAGCGCGATCCGCTCGACCTCAAGAAATCCTTCACCGCTGTCCCGCGCGGCATCTCGCTGCTGATCGGGTGCAACACGTTCCCGACGTGGAACGGCTACCCGGGCCTCTTCGCCTCGCTGGCCACCGGCAACCCCGTCCTGGTCAAGCCTCACCCCCGCGCGGTCCTCCCCCTGGCCCTGACGGTCCAGGTCGCTCGCGAGGTGCTGGCGGAGACGGGCTTCGACCGGAACCTGGTCGCACTGGCCGCCGAGCGGCCCGGAGAGGGCATTGCCAAGTCCCTCGCGGTCCGCCCCGAGATCAAAATCATCGACTACACGGGGTCGACGGCGTTCGGCGACTGGCTGGAGGCCAACGCCCGCCAGGCGCAGGTCTACACGGAGAAGGCCGGCGTCAACACGGTCGTCATCGACTCGACGGACAACTACAAGGGGATGCTGTCCAACCTGGCGTTCTCCCTGTCCCTCTACAGCGGCCAGATGTGCACCACACCGCAGAACCTCCTGATCCCGCGGGACGGGATCATGACGGACGCGGGCGCGAAGTCCTACGACGAGGTGGTCGCCGACCTCGCGGCCTCGATCGCCGGCCTGCTGGGCGACGACGCCCGCGCGAACGCACTGCTGGGCGCACTCGTGAACCCCGACGTAAAGGCCCGCCTGGAGGCTGCTGCGGGACTCGGCGAAGTGGCTCTCCCGTCAAGGGAGGTCACGAACCCGGACTTCCCGGAAGCGGTGGTCCGTACGCCCGTCATGGTCAAGCTCGACGGCACCAAGCCGGACGCGGATGCGGCATACATGTCCGAGTGCTTCGGCCCGGTCTCGTTCGCGGTCGCCGTCGACTCGACGGAGGGCGGCCTGGACCTGCTGCGCCGCACGGTCCGCGAGAAGGGCGCGATGACGGTGGGCGCGTACACGACGTCGCAGGTCACTGAGGCCGCCATCGAGGAGGTCTGCCTGGAGGAGTCAGCACAGCTGTCGCTGAACCTGACGGGCGGGGTGTACGTCAACCAGACGGCCGCGTTCTCCGACTTCCACGGAACAGGCGGCAACCCGGCAGCGAACGCGGCCCTGTGCGACGGAGCATTCGTAGCAAACCGCTTCCGGGTGGTGGAGGTACGCAGGCAGGCGTAACGGACACGCCGACGCCAACATGGGCCGGCGTACGGGGGCTGGCCCGCAGGCCCGGCACGACGCCGGCCCGGCCACACACCCGGACGGCGGGCGTGTCGCCTTGCGCCACGAAGCGGGCCCATCCGGAGGTGTGGGGGCGTCAGCCCCCACGTTCCCCCTCGTGGGGCCTGAGGGCGGAGCCCCCAGTTCGGGGAAGGGGTGGGTAGGGGAACAGGCCCGCCATAGGCGCCCCGCCCGCACGCCATCCCGGCCCACCGCACGCGCCGACAGCCGCGCCCCACCCCCACCTACAGGCAGCCGCTCCTCACACACCCGGCTCCGCAATCGCCGCGTACCGCTGCACCCACGCATGCATGGCGATCGCCGCCGCAGCCCCCGCGTTGATCGACCGCGTAGAGCCGAACTGCGCGATCGAGCACACCATCGCCGCGTGCTTGCGCGCCTCCTCCGTAAGCCCCGGCCCCTCCTGCCCGAAGAGCAGCACGCACCGCCGCGGCAGCTCGGTCCGCTCCAGCGGCACGGCACCCGGCAGGTTGTCGATCCCGATGATCGGCAGCCCCTCCGCCGCGGCCCAAGCCGTCAGTTCCGCCGTGTCCGGGTGATGGCGCACATGCTGGTACCGGTCGGTGACCATCGCACCGCGCCGGTTCCAGCGCCGCCGCCCCACGATGTGGATCTCCTTGGCCATGAAAGCGTTCGCAGTACGCACGACGGACCCGATATTGAAGTCGTGGCCCCAGTTCTCCACGGCAACGTGGAAGTCGTGGCGCCGCATGTCCAGGTCGGCAACGATCGCCTCGCGCCGCCAGTAGCGGTACGGATCGACGACATTGCGCCGGTCGCCGTTCGCGAGCAGCTCCGGGTCGTACCGCTCCCCCTCCGGCCACGGCCGAGGATGCGGGCCCACGCCGATCTCGGGCGCCGCGAACCCCTCGTCGTACTGAAGGGGAACCTCGGGGCCGGAAATATCAAAGTCAGGGTCAGAAATCTCGCTGCTCACCCAACGAGCGTACGGTCCGTCTCCGCGCCCACAGAACTCCGCTCGGACTCGGCACGCGCCTTGCCCGCGGCGCCAAGCCCCAGCATCCCCGTCCCTCGCCCGATCCCCAGCCGCTCGCGCCCCCGAGCCACCCAGCGGCCGATCCACCGCAGGAAGCCCGTCGGCAGGAAGACCGCGTCGGCGGCGATCATCGCGAGCGAGAAAAAGGGCAGTCCGAGCAGCACGGCAATGGCCGCATGCTCGGCGATCATGACCGCGAGCAGGGCGTTCTTGACCCGCCGGTTGAACAGCGTGAAGGGGAAGGCGACCTGCACGGCCACCGTCCCGTACGTCAGCAGCATCACGATCACGCCGCTGGAGGCGAGCAGCCCGGACAGCACCGGCCAGGGCGAGAAGTAGTCGAGGTGAAGCGGGTAGTAGAGCGCGGTGCCGTCCTGCCAGCGCGAGCCCTGGATCTTGTACCAGCCGGCGGTCGCGTAGACGAAGCAGACCTCCGCCATGATCACGAAGAGGCCCGCGTTGTGCGCGAGGTTGGCGAAGACATCCAGCAGGATGCGCGGCTCACCGGGCGCGTAACGGCCCGCGGCCCACCACAGGGCCTGCGCCGCCAACAGTCCCCAGAGGATCAGCAGCCAGCCCCAGCTCAGAACGCCCATGAACGAAACGGCGGCGAGGAAGGCGCCGAGGACGGACCACAGAAGGACCCCGACCCGGTCGGCACCGTCCGTAACATCCCGACCGCCCGCGTCCCAGTCCCCACCCCCGCGCCGCGCATCCAGCGACCACACCTGCCCGCAGCGCGTCAGCACCAGATAGATCGCCATCAGGTGGATGACGTTGTCGCCGCCGTCCCCTATGAAGATGCTGCGGTTCTGCAGCGACAGCACACCGATCATGAACAGAACGGACATCGTGCGGGTCCGCCAGCCGATCATCAGCAGCACGGCGGACACGACCGCGAGCCCGTACACGATCTCGAACCAGACGCCGCTGTCCGACCACATGAGCACGGTGAAGGCGTGGTTGTTCGCTATGAGTTGCTGGGCCATGTCCCAGCTCCAGGGCCCGTCGGGACCGTACAGCTCACGGCGGTGCGGGAATTCGCGGAGCAGGAAGAGCAGCCAAGTCAGGGAGAACCCGATCCGGACGACGGCGCTCTGATACGGGCCGAGGGCGGTGGAAGTGACGCGCTGGACGGCGCGCGCGAGAGTGCTGTCGACGACGCTCACCGAACCGCCTCCGAACCCTCTGCACGGGCACCGTCGGCCAGATCGGCCGCGGTGACCGACCACCACGGGAGGACCCGGTGGGCGGGCCGGTTGTTGGTCTTCTCGTCGCTCCACGACGGGGCCTTCACCCACGTCGTCTCCGACCGGACCTGTATCCGCTCGACTTGGCCACCCATGTCCTGACCTGCGAAGCGCAGCAGCACGATGCGGCGGATGTAGCGCTCGGAGAGCGCGCCGCGCAGGCCGTTCGGCTTGTTCGTGCTGTCGTGCGAGGCGGTGTAGAAGTCCCAGCCGCGGCGCAGTTCGTTCTGGTCGGTGTGGCTGGGCAGCAGATTGCCGCGGATCGCATCACCGTCCTGGGCAGAGAGGTCGATCCAGCCGGTGGTTTCCCACTGCCCCTCCGCCGTACGGACCTGGGCCCGCGCCTGTACGGCGATGTTCTGCTGCAGCGGATTGGGTGCGAAGAGCTTCCAGTTCTGCTCGAACTCGGGGTAGACCCACTCGTCGATCGCCTCGCCGTGCTGCTTGCTCAGGGTGTTGGAGGGCGCGACGTGCAGGAAGACCATCCCGAGGTGCACGCAGGCGAGGACGCCGACGACGGCGAGCGCGACAGCGGCCACGACCTGGTACGGGAGAGAAAGCGCGGCGATCCCGCGCTGCGCACCAGCGCGGCGCGAGGCATCCGGCGCGTCTGAGGCGTCTGAGGCGTCTGAGGCGTCAGCGGCCTCAGAGGCAGATGGGCTCTCCGCACTCTTCTGGCACTCCGGACTCTCCATGATCTCCGGGGTCTCTGTGACGCCTGTGACACCCACGGCGGGGCCCGGATCCTGCCCGGTGGTCATGCCCCTGTCGTCGTACGAATCCATCCCGCCCCGATCAGCGTCGGTCCACAGCAGTTATCCACAGGGTTGACACCCTACGGGCCGTCGACTCACCATTGAAGTCATCGAACCGAACGATCGGTCGGTCGGTGGTGGTGTCGGTTGCCAGCAGGCAAGGACGGCAAAGGAACGGCAGGGGGCTCGGATGGCGACAGCAGCCGCAGCTGCGCACCGGACGACGGCTGAAGATCAGGCCGGACGGACGGGGCAGGCAGAGCAGGCAGACCAGGCAGCCGCGTACGAGGCGGCATTCAACGCCTCCGTGGCGGCGGACGAGCGCATCGAGCCGCGCGACTGGATGCCGGACTCCTACCGAGCCTCGCTGGTCCGCCAGATGGCCCAGCATGCCCACTCCGAAATCATCGGCATGCAGCCGGAGGCCAACTGGATCACCCGCGCGCCCTCGCTGCGGCGCAAGGCGATCCTGATGGCCAAGGTGCAGGACGAGGCGGGACACGGCCTGTACCTCTACAGCGCAGCCGAGACCCTGGGCACCGGCCGCGAGGAGCTGCTCGACAAGCTCCACTCCGGCCGCCAGAAGTACTCGTCGATCTTCAACTACCCCACGCTGACCTGGGCCGACGTCGGCGCGATCGGCTGGCTCGTGGACGGCGCCGCGATCACCAATCAGGTGCCGCTGTGCCGCTGCTCCTACGGCCCGTACGCCCGCGCCATGGTCCGTATCTGCAAGGAGGAGTCCTTCCACCAGCGCCAGGGGTACGAGCTGCTGCTCCACCTCAGCAAGGGGACGCCGGAGCAGCACGCAATGGCGCAGGACGCGGTGGACCGCTGGTGGTGGCCGTCGCTGATGATGTTCGGCCCGCCGGACGACGAGTCGGCGCACTCGGCGCAGTCCATGGCCTGGAAGATCAAGCGCCATTCGAACGACGAGCTGCGTCAGCGCTTCGTCGACATAGCCGTCCCGCAGGCCGAGGCGCTCGGCCTCACCCTCCCCGACCCGGACATCCGGTGGAACGAGGAGCGCGGCCAGCACGACTTCGGCGCGATCGACTGGGACGAGTTCTGGGACGTCCTGAAGGGCAACGGTCCGTGCAACGAGCAGCGGATCACGCAGCGGCGCCGGGCGCACGAAGAGGGCGCCTGGGTCCGGGAGGCGGCGACGGCATACGCCGCGAAGCATGGGAAGGCAGCAGCATGACGAACACCGACTGGCCGTTGTGGGAAGTGTTCGTGCGCTCGCGCCGCGGACTGTCCCACACGCACGCGGGAAGCCTGCACGCCCCGGACGCGGAGATGGCCCTGCGCAATGCCCGCGACCTGTACACCCGCAGGTCAGAAGGCGTCTCGCTGTGGGTCGTGCCCTCATCGGCGATCACCGCATCGTCTCCCGACGAGAAGGACCCGTTCTTCGAGCCGGCCGCCGACAAGCCCTACCGGCACCCGACGTTCTACGAGATCCCTGAGGGAGTGCGGCATCTGTGAACCAAGTACCCGTGAGCGCCGCACCGGCACCCGTATCCGCACCCGCGGCTCTCGCCCTGGGCGACGACGCGCTGGTGCTGTCGCACCGGCTGGGGGAGTGGGCCGGCCACGCGCCCGTGCTGGAAGAGGAAGTGGCGCTCGCCAATATCGCACTGGACCTGCTGGGTCAGGCGCGGGTCCTGCTCTCCCTCGTCGGTGACGAGGACGAGCTGGCCTACCTCCGCGAGGAGCGGGCCTTCCGTAACCTCCAGCTCGTCGAGCAGCCGAACGGCGACTTCGCACACACCATCGCCCGCCAGCTCTACTTCTCCACTTACCAGATGCTGCTGTACGGGCAGTTGGCAGCCGGCGACGGCCCGTTCGCGCCGCTCGCGGCGAAGGCGGTCAAGGAGGTCGCGTACCACCAGGACCATGCCGAGCACTGGACCGTGCGCCTCGGCGACGGCACGGACGAGAGCCATGAGCGGATGCAGCGCGGCTGCGACGCGCTGTGGCGCTTCACCGGCGAGATGTTCCAGCCGGTCGAGGGCGTGGACGTCGACTGGCAGGCCATGGCTGCCGCCTGGCACGAGTCCATCACTTCCGTGCTGGAACGGGCGACGCTGACGGTGCCGGATGGTCCGCAGCGCGGCGCCTGGGCCGCGGGCGCGGGGCGCCAGGGGCTGCACACCGAGCCGTTCGGGCGGATGCTCGCCGAGATGCAGCATCTGCACCGCAGCCACCCGGGGGCGACATGGTGACCGAGACGGTCCTGGAAGCCGAGCTGCGCCGACTCGCGGGTTCGGTCCCGGACCCGGAGCTGCCGGTGCTCACCCTGGAGGAGCTGGGCGTGCTGCGCGCCGTCCATGTCTTCGGCCCGGGCAGCGTCGAGGTCGAGCTGACCCCGACGTACACCGGCTGCCCGGCGATCGAGGCGATGTCCTCGGACATCGAGCGCGTGCTGCACGACCACGGCATACCGGAGGTCTCGGTACGCACGGTCCTGTCCCCCGCCTGGTCGACGGACGACATCAGCGCCGAAGGCCGACGCAAGCTGGCGGAGTTCGGTATAGCTCCCCCGCGCCCGCAGCCCGCCGACGGCGGCCCTGTGCCCCTCACGCTGTCGGTGCGCTGCCCGCACTGCGGCTCGACGGACACGGAGCTGCTCAGCCGGTTCTCCTCCACCGCGTGCAAGGCGCTGCGCCGCTGCGTGTCCTGCCGCGAACCGTTCGACCACTTCAAGGAGTTGTAGATGTTCCATCCGCTCCGGGTCCGCGAGGTCGAGCGGCTCACGGACGACTCGGTGGCAGTCACCCTCACCGTGCCGCCCGGGCTTCGCGAGGCCTTCCGCCACACACCCGGCCAGCACATCGCGCTGCGCCGCATCGTGGACGGCGAGGAGATCCGCCGTACGTACTCGATCTGCGCACCGGCCACGCAAGATCCGCTGGACCCGGAGCTGCGCGTGGGCATCCGGCTGGTCGACGGCGGCGAATACTCGACGTACGCCCTCAAGGAACTGGCCGTCGGCGACACCGTCGAGGTCATGGCCCCGACGGGCCGCTTCGTCCTGGAACCGCGCCCGGGGCACTTCGCGGCGATCGTCGGCGGCAGCGGCATCACGCCGGTGCTGTCGATCGCGGCGACGCTGATGGCGAGGGAGCCGGAAGCCAGGTTCTGCCTGATACGCAGCGACCGCACGGCGGCGTCGACGATGTTCCTGGAGGAGGTCGCCGACCTCAAGGACCGTTATCCGGACCGTTTTCAGCTCGTCACCGTGCTCTCCCGGGAGGAGCAGCAGGCGGGGCTTCCGTCGGGACGCCTCGACGAGGAGCGGCTGACGCAACTGCTGCCCGCGCTGCTGCCGGTGGCAGACGTGGACGGCTGGTTCCTGTGCGGGCCCTTCGGCCTCGTCCAGGGCGCCGAGCGCGCGCTGCGCGGTCTCGGAGTGGCCAGAAACCGTATCCACGAGGAGATCTTCCACGTGGACCAGGGCACGGGCACGGCGAGCGTCGCGGCGGTCGCCGCACCGGCCCACAGCACCCTCACCGCCACGCTCGACGGCCGCTCGGGCAAATGGCCGGTGCAGGACGGCGAATCGCTGCTTGAAACGGTGCTGCGCAGCCGCGCGGACGCGCCGTACGCCTGCAAGGGCGGGGTGTGCGGGACGTGCCGGGCCTTCCTCGTCTCCGGCGAGGTGCGGATGGACCGCAACTACGCGCTGGAGCAGGAGGAAACCGACGCGGGCTATGTCCTGGCCTGCCAGTCCCACCCGGCCACACCGGAAGTGGAGCTGGACTTCGACCGCTGACTTTCCCGCCACCTGTGTCCTTTTTCAAGAACGTGTTCTATCTTGACGGCCCGTCAGGTGAATGCGGAACCGGGGCACGGGAGGGCAAGAACGTGGACTTCACCTTCACCGAGGAGCATCAGGCGGCCGTCGAGGCGGCGAAGGCGGTCTTCTCGGGCGTCGCGCCCGACGGAGTGCCGAGCCCCGCGCTCACGCCGGGCGCGGTGGCCGAGGACTTCGACCGCCCGCTGTGGGCCAGGCTTGCCGGATCCGACCTGCTGAGCCTGGTCCTCGCCCCGGAGCACGGCGGGGCGGGCCTCGACCCCATCGCACTGTGCCTGGTGCTGCGCGAGTCCGCGAAGGTGCTCGCCCGCGTACCGCTGCTGGAGACCAGCGCGGTCGCGATGGCTGTACAGGCCTACGCCGCGCCCGAGTTGAGCGCCGAAATCCTTCCCGCGGTCGGCCGCGGCGAGCTGGTGCTCACGGTCGGCGCCAACGGCCGCACCGGCCACGACCCGGCCGAGCTGGCCGTCACGGCAGAGCGGGACGGCGACGGCTGGGTGCTCGACGGGGTCCAGACGGGCGTGCCCTGGGCGCAGACAGCGGACCGTATCGCCCTGCCCGCGCACACCGGCGCGGGCCGCGCCGTGCTCGCCCTGGTTCCCCGCACCCACTCAGGCATCACTCTGGCCGACCAGGTCTCCACCAGCGGCGAGCGTTTCGCCGAGGTCCGCCTCGACGCGGTACGGGTCACGGCCCGCGAGGTGATCGACGCAGACGGCGCCTGGGACTGGCTGCGTGATCTCCTCACCACCGGGATGTGCGCGCTGGCGCTGGGGCTCGGCGAGGGCGTACTGGCCATGACGAGCGAATACACGGGCAAGCGGGAGCAGTTCGGCTTCCCTGTCGCTACTTTCCAGGCCGTCGCCGTCCAGGCCGCCGACCGCTACATCGACCTGCGGGCCATGGAAGTCACCCTCTGGCAGGCGGCCTGGCGGCTGGCCACGGCATCGAACGGCGCCCTGCCCGTGACGGGCGACGTGGCGGTGGCAAAGATCTGGGCCTCCGACGGAGTACGCCGCGTCGTCCAGACCGCGCAGCATCTGCACGGCGGCTTCGGCGCGGACACCGACTACCCCCTGCACCGCTACCACGCCTGGGCCAAGCAGATCGAGCTCTCGCTCGGCCCTGCCGCCGCGCACGAGGAGGCGCTGGGCGACCTCCTGGCCGCCCATCTACTCGGCTGAGCGCAGCCAGCTCAGCAGAGTGACCGGTGTGAACAGCATGACGAGTGTGTGAGCAGCGTCAGAGGACGAAGGCCGGACTGCCGGTGTCGGTGACCATCGGGCGGCCGGCACCGTCCCACGCGATCATGCCGCCGTCGATGTTCACCGCGTCCACGCCCTGCTGCACCAGGTACTGCGTGACCTGTGCGGAACGGCCACCGACCCGGCACATCACATGCACCCGCCGGCCGTCCTCCGCCGCCTCGGTCAGCTCACCGAAGCGGGCCACGAAGTCGCTCATCGGGATGTGCAGCGCGCCCTCGACGTGACCGGCTGCCCATTCGTCGTTCTCCCGCACGTCCAGCACGAAGCCGTCGGACGGCACCGCCGCCACGTCGACGGAGGGGAGCGGGGCGAAGTTCATGGGTCATGCCTTCTCTCGTACGTACACAGCGTTCCCGGCACACCGGGGCTCGTCCGGCTCCGGCAACCGAAACCTACTGCAACAGTTTCGCAAGATCCGTCTCACGCTCGGAGACCCGCGCGAGCAACTGCTCGGCGATCTCCTCCAGCAGCCGGTCCGGATCCTCGGGCGCCATCCGCAGCATCGAGCCGATGGCGCTCTCCTCCAGATCCTGAGCGATCAGGGACAGCAGCTCCTTGCGCCGCGAGAGCCACTCCAGCCGGGCGTAGAGCTCCTCGCTCTCGCTCGGCGGCTGCTCCTGGGGCGCCGGACCGGCGGCCCATTCCTCGGCGAGCGCCTGCAGCTGGGCCACGTCACCGCGCCCGTACGCGGCGTTGACCCGCGTAATGAACGCATCCCGGCGCGCACGCTCGTCCTCGTCCTGCGCCAGGTCCGGGTGCGCCTTGCGCGCCAGCTCGCGGTAGACCTTGCGCGCCTCCTCGCTCGGCCGGACCCGCTTCGGCGGCTGCACGGCCTGGTCGGTGAGCATCGCCGAGGCCTCCGGCGAAAGACCGTCCGAGTCCACCCAGTCGTGGAACAGCTCCTCGACCCCGGGCATCGGCATGACCATGGCCCGCGCCTCGTCCGCCCTGCGCCGGTCCTCCGGATCACCGGTGCGGGCAGCCGTGGCCTCCGCGATCTGCGCGTCCAGCTCGTCGAGACGTGCGTACATCGGGCCGAGCTTCTGGTGGTGGAGCCGGGAGAAGTTCTCCACCTCGACCCGGAAGGTCTCCACCGCGATCTCGAATTCGATCAGCGCCTGCTCGGCGGCGCGCACGGCCCGCTCAAGCCGGGCCTCGGGCCGCTCGGCCTCAGCCGCCGCCTGAGCCTCAGCGTCAGCCGTCGCCCGTCCACCAGCCGCCTGTCCACCAGCCGACTGCCCTGCGGCCGCCTGCCCACCGGGTTCACCGGCTTCCGCACCGCCGGCCCGCTCAGCGGTTTCCCGCCCAGCGGCCTGCTGCCCGGCGGCCTCGTTTCCGGCCGCCTGCCGGTCCTGCGCGTCGTCGTTCCGGGTCGTCGGCTCCCGGGGAGCTTCCTGAGTCACCCGTCCAGCGTACGGGCGACCGCGCCCGCCACCGTCACACCCCCGCCGTCAGACCCCCACCTCGGCGGCTATCCGCCCGTCCTTGACCGCAGCCACCAGATCGCCGTGATCCACTTCCGTACGGTCCGCGTACGTCACCGCGAAGGCCGCCACCGCCTCGTCGAACTCCTCGTTCTTGCCGCAGTACCCGGCGATCAGCCGCGGGTCCACGCTGTGCGCATGAGCCCGCGCCAGTAGCGCCCCGGTCATCCGCCCGTAGTCGTCCAGCTGGCCCGGCTCAAGCGCTGCCGGATCCACGCTGCCCTTGCGGTTCCTGAACTGCCGTACCTGGAAAGGCCGGCCGTCCACTTCCGCCCAGCCCAGCAGGTTGTCACTGACCACCTGCATCCGCTTCTGCCCCAGCACGACCCGGCGTCCTTCATGCCCGACCGGCGGCACGTCGAAGCCGACCGCAGGCAGATACGGCGCCAGCGCCGACGCCCGCGCCTCCTTCACCTGGAGCACCAACGGCTCGCTCCGGTGATCGAGCAGCAGCACCACATACGACCGCGTCCCCACACTCCCCGTGCCGACCAGCCGGAAGGCCACGTCGTGGATCGCGTACCGTGCGAGCAGCGGCAGCCGGTCCTCGGGAAGCGTCCCCAGATACCCGCCGAGCGCCGAAGCCACCGCGGCCGCCTCCGCGTCCGCAACCCGCCTCAGCACCGGCGGTGCGTCCACGAAGCGCCGTATCCCTCCGGGGCCCTCCTCCGTCGCCTTGGCGGCGAAGCGCGCACTGGTGTTGTTCCGGGCCTTTTCCGCGACGCGCTCAAGCGTGCCGATCAAATCCCGCGCATCCGTGTGGGAGACGAGTTCCTCGTCGGCGATCGCGTTCCACGCGTCCAGCACCGACAGCCTCGCCAGCAACCGCATAGTCCGCCGGTACGCGCCGACCGTGTCGAACGCCGCCTCCCGGCAGGTGTCCTCGTCCGCCCCGGCCTGACGGCCCGCCAGCACCAGCGAGGTCGCGAGCCGCTTGACGTCCCACTCCCACGGGCCGACCACGGTCTCGTCGAAATCGTTCAGGTCGATGACAAGACGGCCGCGCGCATCGCCGTACAGACCGAAGTTCGCCGCATGCGCGTCCCCGCAGATCTGCGCGCCCACACCAGTGAGCGGCGTGCCCATCAAGTCGTGAGCCATCAGCCCGGCCGCGCCCCGAAGGAACGCGAAGGGCGAGGCAGTCATACGTCCGACCCGTATCGGTGTCAGCTCCGGCACCCGGCCGCGGCTCGACTCCTCGACCGCCCGCACCGCGTCGGGCCTCTCCACCGCGAGCACCAGCGAATCGTGCGAGGCCCTGGGCACCCGCATCCGCAGCGCCTTGCCGTCCTCCTTGGGCGAGCCGTCCACCGTACGCCGCGCGAACCCCGGAACCACCGGAATCCGCCCACCGCCGCGTTGCCCCGACATCGCCGTCTCGTTCTCGGCCATGGCGCCGCCTCCCCCGATCTCGTACCAACACCAGCCCAACACCAGCCGCAGAGAACACCGGCCGCCAACATCAACTGACCACGACCGTACCGCCGCCCGCCGACGGCCGTCTCCCCCTGTGGACAACCCTCAACGCCCCGAGCGCTACCGCAGCGTGACGACCGTCGCCGTCCCCACCGACCCGTCCGTACCGATCTTCCGTACGTCCGTATCCCGGCCGCCGATCAGCCGCTCCAGCCCCGCCGCATCCGGCTGCAGCCGGCCGCGCTCGAAGACCACCAGGCTGACCCGCGTGCCCTCCGGCACCCGCATCTTCCGGTACTGGCTGTACGTCACCGCATCGCACCTGGAATACCAGCCGAACTCCGGCTCGTACCCCGTCACCACCAGGCACGGCCGACCCTGCGCCGCGGCCCCGATCTCCAGCGCCACCGGCACCGTCGACCAGCTCAGCCGCTTGGGTCCAGGCATCGCGCCGTGCGCCACGACCTGTGCGGTGCCCAGCACCGTAAGACCGGCCAGCGCGGCCACGACGGCCAGCACGGGAGCACGCCAAGCGCCCCCCGACCAGGCCCCCGCCAGCTCGGCGACCGCCTGCACACCGAGCACCGTGAGGAGAACAACAGCGAGATAGACGAAGCGCGGTTCGCCGTCCGTCGCGATGCCAAGGATCACGAAGACGAGCAGTGCGGCCGTCCCCAGAAAGACGCGCCTCCGGTCGTCCCCCCGCACCACACCGGCCCCGCGGCCCCACACCCGCCGCATCGCGGACCCGGCCGCCCACAGCCCCGCGACCATCACCACGGCCCCCAGGTCCCCGGCCAGCCGGTACGGGAAGACCGCCAGGTAATAGACGAGCCCGTCGCCCACGTACGCACGGTTCGCCTGCGACGTCGCCGACAGGATCATGCCGAGCGGCCGCCCGGTCTCCAGCAGGGCATGCACGAAGTGCGGTACGAGCCCCAGGGCCAGCAGCACGCCCGCGCCCGCCAACCGCCGCCCTTGCGCAAGCCACGCGCGCGGCCCGTACGCGAAGACCGCCGCAAGCCCGATGGCCAGCAGATTCCCCACCACTCCGTACCGCAGATAGAAGGCAGCCAGCGCCACGGCGGGCACGCCCCACAGGGCCCTCGACCCGTCCTTCTCCTGGGCACGCACCAGCAGAAAAACGACAAGGAGCAGCAGACCCGTCGTTCCTATGTCATTGAGGTACTCCGGCACCCTGCGCAGGAACCCCAGCCCGCTCAGCAGCACCAGCACCACCACCACGGCCCGCCGCCGCGTGGTCCAGGCGGCCGCGACGAGATACGTCACCGTCAGCGTCCCCAGCACCAGCACGAGCGCCACCGCCCGCAGCGCCCCGACCCCAGCCACCCCACCGGCATCGCCGGACAGCCACAGAGCCAGCGCGCCGAGCGCGGGAAGCCCGACCGGACGGTAGACGCCCCAGCCCGCATCGGGGGTCCCCTCCACCCAGGAGCGCGCCTTGTTCGCGTAGACCGCTTCCTCATGGCCGAGGTACGGCTCGAAGTCCTGAAGCACCGCCCACGCCCCGGCAGCCAGCGCCAGGACCCCCGCGACGTACGCCCAGGAAGGCACCCGCCGCAGCGCCCCCACGGCCCGCTCCCAGACCGGCGGCACCCGCTCCCCCCACAGCGGCCGTGACAACAGCCACGCGGGGGCCGCCACCAGCAGATACGGCCACGGCTGCCACCCCGGCAGCCATCCCCCGAACCCGGCAACCAGCAGCACCTGCTGCGCACATGCCAAGACCGTCAGCACCACGGCAACGACACCGGCTGTCCGGGTCGTCCGGGTTATTCGGGCCACCACCAAATTCCCCCTGCAGCAACAGCACACGAAAGCAGAAACGGGCCTCGTCGCGGTCAACGACGAGGCCCGGATCATGTCATGCGACGCGCAGCGGGCTACGCGGTGAACAAGCAGCAGGGCCCTGACGGGGCCTCAGCCGTTGCGGGCAACGCAAAACGGGCCCCTGCGAGCGACTTTCGTCACTCACCGAGACCCGTTTCGTCGGTTTCTCTAAGTGCGCGAGGGGGGATTTGAACCCCCACGTCCCTAAGGACACTGGCACCTGAAGCCAGCGCGTCTGCCGTTCCGCCACTCGCGCATGAGTGGTGCCGTTCGAATCTCTCACTGGTTTGTGCGAGCGCCTGACGACATGCAGAAGATTAGCACGGTGGCGAGGAGGGATTCACACCCGTTGTTTCGGGTGAGCCGGGCAGGGAACGAGGCTGCCCGTCACCCACTCCTCCAGAGTGCTCCCCGGGTGCGGGACACTGTCAGGAGGCCACCTGTACGATCCCTGTGAGAGGTGACACTCATCCACTGTGCAGACAAGGGGAACCAGCCGATTTCCCGACGCGTGGATACGATCAGTAAGCAGTACCAGGCCGACAACGACGGAGGAGGTGCCCCATGGGAGTCATGAAGCGTTTCGAGCAGCGTCTCGAAGGTCTGGTCAACGGCACCTTCGCCAAGGTCTTCAAGTCCGAGGTACAGCCCGTCGAAATCGCCGGCGCCCTTCAGCGCGAGTGCGACAACAACGCCACGATCTGGAACCGCGAGCGGACCGTCGTCCCCAATGACTTCATCGTCGAGCTCTCCACCCCGGACTACGAGCGCCTCAGCCCGTACTCCGGCCAGCTCGGCGACGAGCTCTCCGGCCTGGTCCGCGACTACGCCAAGCAGCAGCGCTACACCTTCATGGGCCCCATCAAGGTCCACCTGGAGAAAGCGGAAGACCTCGACACCGGTCTCTACCGTGTGCGCAGCCGCACCCTCGCATCGAGTACGTCACAGGCCCCCGGCCAGCAGAGCCCGCCAGTCGGCCAGCCCGGCCCGGGCCAGCACAGCCCGGCACCGGCCGCACCCCGGGGCGGCGGCTACGGCTACCCGCCGGCGGCCCCGCCTCCCATGCCGGCGGCACCGCCGCCCTCGCACGGCGCCAGGCCGGGCCCCGCAGCGGCCCCGGACCGGCGCCCGGCAGCACCGGGTCCCGGCCCGATGCCGGGTGCTCAGACACGGCGCTGGATCGAGATCAATGGCACACGCCACCAGATCTCCCGCCCGACGCTGGTGCTCGGACGCAGCACCGAAGCCGACGTGCGGATCGACGACCCCGGCGTATCGCGCCGGCACTGTGAGATCCGGACCGGAACGCCCTCGACGATCCAGGATCTCGGTTCCACCAACGGCATCGTGGTAGACGGACAGCACACCACCCGCGCTACGCTCCGCGACGGCTCGCGGATCGTCGTGGGCAGCACGACCATCGTTTATCGGCAAGCCGAAGGGTGAAGCGGGGGCAATGTCAGAGCTGACCCTGACGGTCATGCGGCTAGGTTTCCTGGCTGTTCTGTGGCTGTTTGTGATTGTGGCCGTCCAGGTCATCCGCAGCGATCTGTTCGGTACGCGGGTCACGCAGCGCGGCTCACGCCGCACTGCGTCCGCCGACGCCAGACCGCCGCAGACCGGACGCCAGCAGCAGGCCGCGGCACCGCCGCAGCAGCGCCAGCGCCGTGGCGCCCCGACCAAGCTGGTGGTGTCCGAGGGCACCCTCACCGGCACCACGGTCGCCCTCCAGGGGCAGACCATCACGCTGGGGCGGGCGCACGATTCGACCATCGTGCTGGACGACGACTACGCGTCCAGCCGCCATGCCAGGATCTACCCGGACCGGGACGGCCAGTGGATCGTCGAGGATCTGGGTTCCACCAATGGCACCTACCTCGACCGGACCCGGCTCACCACCCCGACACCCATTCCGCTGGGTGCGCCGATCCGCATCGGCAAGACCGTCATCGAGCTGCGGAAGTAGTACGACAATGAGCGAGCGAGCCGCGGCGGTCCCGACAGCGGATCTCCGAAGGCTCCCGACCGGAGGGTGGGCAGTGTGGCTCGAGACCGGTTGTACCCGGAGCCGACGGGCGAGGTGCGCATGAGTCTGTCTCTGCGTTTCGCCGCCGGATCGCACAAAGGCATGATCCGGGAGGGCAACGAGGACTCCGGCTACGCCGGCCCCCGCCTTCTCGCCATCGCCGACGGCATGGGAGGCCAGGCCGCCGGCGAGGTGGCGAGCTCCGAGGTCATCTCGACCCTGGTCACGCTCGACGACGACGTACCGGGCTCCGACATCCTCACCTCGCTCGGTACGGCCGTACAGCGTGCCAACGACCAGCTGCGCATGATGGTCGAGGAGGACCCCCAGCTGGAGGGCATGGGCACCACGCTCACCGCCCTCCTGTGGACCGGGCAGCGCCTCGGCCTCGTACACGTCGGCGACTCGCGGGCGTACCTGCTGCGCGACGGCGTACTGACGCAGATCACCCAGGACCACACCTGGGTGCAGCGTCTCGTCGACGAGGGGCGCATCACCGAAGAGGAAGCCACCACCCACCCGCAGCGCTCCCTGCTGATGCGCGCACTGGGCAGCGGCGACCATGTCGAGCCCGACCTCTCCATCCGCGAAGTCCGCGCCGGCGACCGCTACTTGATCTGCTCGGACGGCCTGTCGGGCGTTGTCTCCCACCAGACGATGGAAGAGACCCTCGCGAGCTACCAGGGCCCGCAGGAGACCGTGCAGGACCTGATTCAGCTCGCTCTGCGCGGCGGCGGTCCCGACAACATCACCTGCATCGTCGCGGACGTCCTCGACGTCGACGGCAACGACACCCTGGCCGTGCAGCTCAACGACACCCCCGTCATCGTCGGCGCGGTGGCCGAGAACCAGATCCAGCAGGCCGCCGCCGACAGTGCAGCCGCCATGCAGACCCCCGCGGGCCGCGCGGCGGGCCTCGGCCGGCCCGTGCCCCCGCAGTCCTCTCCCGGCGGCGCATTCGGCCCGCCAGGGAGCGGTGACAACGACGGATACGGTGGGGCGCCTCCCGGCGCGTTCGGGGCGTACAGCGACGAGGACTTCATCAAGCCCCGTAGCGGCCGTAAATGGTTCAAGAGATCGCTCTACATCGTGCTCGCGCTCGCCGTAGTGGGCGGCGGTCTGTACGGCGGCTACCGCTGGACACAGACCCAGTACTACGTCGGCGCCAGCGACGAGCACGTCGCGCTCTACCGGGGCATCAGCCAGGACCTCGCCTGGGTCTCCCTCTCGGAGGTCGAGAAGGACCACCCCGAGATCGAACTCAAGTACCTCCCGCCCTACCAGCGCAAGCAGGTGGAGGCGACCATCACCGAGGGCAGCCTCGACGACGCTCGCGAGAAGGTGGCGGAACTCGGCACTCAGGCGTCCGCGTGCAAGAAGGACGAGGAGCGCCGTAAGGCAGAGCGCGACAACAACGCGCGTACGGGCGAGGGCGAGGCGGGCGGCACGACCGGCTCCGGCGCCACGACCCAGTCCACCAAGACCAAAATTCCGACGGCGACAGCAACGCCCACTCCTGGCCCCAGCCTCTCCGAGGAAGAGCAGAAGCTGGTCTCGCAGTGCGGTAAGCCGTAAAGCCGTAGGGGGCCTTACCACCATGAGCGTTGTCACCAACACGACCACCATCGGCGCGATCGAAGCGCCGAGCCGCCGCAACACCGAGCTCGCGATGCTCGCGTTCGCGGTCATCATCCCGGTCTTCGCGTACGCCAACGTCGGCCTCGCCAAGGACGGCAGCCTGCCCGCCGGCATGCTCGGTTACGGCGTGGGGCTCAGCCTCCTCGCGGGCGTCGCGCACCTGATGGTGCGTAAGTTCGCGCCGTACGCCGACCCGTTGATGCTGCCGCTGGCCACCCTGCTCAACGGGCTCGGCCTGGTGCTGATCTGGCGGCTCGACCTGGAGCCGTCCATCACCACCGCCGCGGTCGGCGGCGCGATGGCGCCCAAGCAAATGATGTGGTCGGCGGTCGGCGTCGCCCTGTTCCTGTGCGTCCTGCTGTTCCTCAAGGACCATCGCGTACTCCAGCGCTACACGTACATCTCGATGGTCGTGGCCCTCGTGCTGCTGATCCTGCCGATGTTCTTCCCCGGCGTGAACGGCGCGAAGATCTGGATCACCATCCCCGGGCTCGGATCGCTCCAGCCCGGCGAGTTTGCCAAGATCATCATCGCGATCTTCTTCGCCGGCTACCTGATGGTGAAGCGCGACGCGCTCGCGCTGGCCAGCCGCCGCTTCATGGGCATGTACCTGCCCCGCGGCCGCGACCTCGGACCGATCCTCGCAATCTGGGCCCTCAGCCTGATGATCCTCGTCTTCGAGACCGACCTGGGCACCTCGCTGCTCTTCTTCGGCCTCTTCGTGATCATGCTGTACGTCGCCACCGAGCGCACCAGCTGGGTCGTCTTCGGCCTCACCCTCAGCGCCGCGGGCGCCGTCGGCGTCGCCTCCTTCGCCAGCCACGTGCAGTCCCGCGTCGACAACTGGCTCAACCCCCTCGCCCTCAAGGACGGCGGCGTCACCGAGACCGCCCAGGCCGTGTACGCCTTCGGCTCCGGCGGCCTCTTCGGTTCCGGACTCGGCCAGGGCTACTCCCGCCTCATCGGCGGCATCGCCCCCAAGAGCGACTACATCCTCGCCACCGTCGGCGAGGAGCTCGGCCTGACCGGCCTCATGGCGATCATCCTGCTGTACGGCCTCCTCATCGAGCGCGGCGTACGCACGGCACTCGCCGCCCGCGACCCCTTCGGCAAGCTCCTCGCGATCGGCCTCTCCGGCGCCTTCGCCCTCCAGGTCTTCGTCGTCGCGGGCGGCGTCACCGGCGTCATCCCACTGACCGGCATGACGATGCCGTTCCTCGCGCAGGGTGGCTCCTCCGTGATCGCCAACTGGGCGCTCATCGCCATCCTGCTGCGCATCAGCGACACCGCCCGCAGGCCCGCGCCCGCCCCCGCCCCGTCCCCCGACGTCGAGATGACCCAGGTGGTCCGACCGTGAACAAGCCCCTGCGCCGGGTCGCGATCTTCTGCGGCCTGCTCGTCCTCGCCCTGCTCGTACGCGTCAACTGGGTCCAGTACGTCAAGGCCGACGAGCTCTCCAAGGACCCCAACAACCGCCGCGTCCTGATCGACCGCTACGCCCACAAGCGCGGCGACATCATCGTCCAGGGCAAGGCGATCACCGGGTCCAAGGAGTCCAAGAGCGGCGACTTCAAGTTCCAGCGGACGTACAAGGACGGCCCGATGTGGGCGCCCGTCACCGGCTTCACGTCGCAGCGGATGGGCTCCAACCAGATCGAGTCCATCGAGGACGGCATCCTCACCGGCACGGACGACCGGCTCTTCTTCGACCGCACGCTGTCGATGTTCACCGGTGACAAGAAGCAGGGCGGTCACGTCGTGACCACTCTCAACGCCGACGCACAGAGGGCCGCTTTCAAGGGCCTCGGCTCCCGCAAGGGTGCCGTCGCGGCGATCGACCCGAAGACCGGCGCGATCCTCGCCCTGGCCAGCACCCCTTCGTACGACCCGTCCCTTGTCGCCGGCAACACCGACAAGGACGTCGAGAACTGGCAGAAGTACGAGAAGGACCCGGACAAGCCGACGGTGAACCGGGCGCTGCGCGAGACGTACCCGCCCGGCTCCACCTTCAAGGTCGTCACCGCGGCAGCCGCTCTTGAGCACGGCCTGTACGACGACATCGACGGCAAGACCAGCACGCCGCTGCCGTGGAAGCTGCCCCTCTCCACCAAGAACCTGGAGAACGAGGGCAACCTCCCCTGCGAGGACGCCACCCTGCGGGTCGCCCTGAAGGTGTCCTGCAACACAGTCTTCGGCAAGGTCGGCGCCGACCTCGGCAACGACAAGATGCTGGAGACGGCGGAGAAGTTCGGCTTCAACAAGCAGCAGTTCGTGCCGGTCCGGTCGAACGCCAGCGTCTTCTCCAAGGACATGGACAAGGCCCAGACCGCCCTCTCCTCCATCGGCCAGTTCAACACCGCCGCCACCCCGCTCCAGATGGCCATGGTGGCCTCGGCGATCGCCAATGACGGCTCACTCATGAAGCCGTACATGATCGACCGGCTCACCGACCCGAACCTGGATCTCCTGGAGAAGACAAGCCCGGAGGAGATGAGCCGCCCGCTCTCCGCCGACAACGCCCAGAAGCTCCAGGAAATGATGGAGACGGTCGTCAAGGAGGGCACCGGCACCAGGGCTCAGATCGCCGGCGCCACCGTCGGCGGCAAGACGGGCACCGCCCAGCACGGCGTCGACAACAGTGAGAAGCCTTACGCCTGGTTCATCTCGTACGCCAAGACCGACCAGGGATCGCCCGTCGCCGTGGCCGTCGTCGTCGAGGACGACGACGCCAACCGCGAGGACATCTCCGGTGGCGGATTCGCCGCCCCCATCGCGAAGGACGTCATGAAGGCGGTTCTCGACAGCAAGTAGTGACGCCGGTCACGCCAGGGCCGCGTACGCCCATGTCGCGGTACCGGTCGGGTATCAGCTGACAGTCACGGGCGGACCAGGTACGGCGTGCCCGGTACCGTATGCGCGGACAGCACACCGCCGGACCACGCACAGGTGCGGTCGGGACAGACGGAGAGGGCTGGATTAGCTATGGAAGAGCCGCGTCGCCTCGGCGGCCGGTACGAGCTGGGCTCGGTGCTCGGCCGTGGTGGCATGGCCGAGGTCTACCTCGGACACGACACCCGGCTCGGCCGCACCGTCGCCGTGAAGACGCTGCGGGCAGATCTTGCCCGCGACCCGTCCTTCCAGGCCCGGTTCCGCCGTGAGGCCCAGTCGGCCGCCTCGCTCAACCACCCGGCAATCGTCGCGGTCTACGACACCGGCGAGGACTACGTCGACAACGTCTCCATCCCGTACATCGTGATGGAGTACGTCGACGGATCGACCCTGCGCGAACTGCTGCACTCCGGCCGCAAGCTGCTGCCCGAGCGCACCCTGGAGATGACCGTGGGCATCCTCCAGGCGCTCGAGTACTCGCACCGCGCCCAGATCGTCCACCGCGACATCAAGCCGGCGAACGTCATGCTGACGCGTACCGGCCAAGTCAAGGTCATGGACTTCGGCATCGCCCGCGCCATGGGCGACTCCGGCATGACGATGACGCAGACCGCCGCGGTCATCGGCACCGCCCAGTACCTCTCGCCCGAGCAGGCGAAGGGCGAGCAGGTAGACGCACGCTCCGACCTCTACTCCACTGGCTGCCTGCTCTACGAGCTGCTGACGGTACGGCCGCCCTTCATCGGGGACTCCCCGGTCGCGGTCGCCTACCAGCACGTACGGGAAGAGCCTCAGCCGCCGAGCAACTTCGACCCCGAGATCACGCCCGAAATGGACGCCATTGTCCTGAAGGCACTGGTCAAGGACCCCGACTATCGCTACCAGTCGGCCGACGAGATGCGCGCCGACATCGAGGCCTGCCTCGACGGCCAGCCCGTCGCCGCCACGTCGGCTCTGGGCGCGGTCGGCTACGGCGGCTACCCGGACGACCAGCCGACCACGGCCCTGCGCCCGACAGACGCCGGAGGGGGCGCCACGTCGATGCTGCCGCCGGTGAACCCGGACGACGGCGGCTACGGCTACGACGACCACCGGGACCGCCGCAGGCAGAAGAAGAGCAACACCTCGACGATCCTGCTCGTCCTCGCGGGTGTCTTGGTCCTCGTCGGCGCGATCCTCATCGGCAGGTCGCTCTTCGCCGGCGAGAACAGCACCAGCGATGTGACAGTGCCGCCCCTGGTCGGCGAGACACTCGCCAAGGCGAAGGATCTCGGCACGAACTCCGACCTCACGGTCGAGGTCGGCGAGCGCAAGAGGTGCGAGGAGCAGCCCAAGGGCAAGATCTGCAGCCAGAGCCCGGCGAGCGGCACGGAAGTCGCGCAGGGCTCGACCGTCACGGTCGTCGTCTCCACGGGCGCCCCTCTGGTCAAGGTCCCCGACGTCACGGAACAGTCGAAGGCCAGGGCCACCGAAAACCTCAGGGCCGAGGGCTTCAAGGTCGACACCAAGTCGGTCGAGTCCGAGAAGCCGGCGGGCACGGTCATCGAGCAGGACCCCGAGGGCGGCACGAAGGCGGAGACGGGCGCGACGGTCACCATCTCCGTCGCCAAGACCTCCAAGGCCGATGTCCCGCCCGTGGTCGGCCAGGACTTCGAGGCGGCCAAGAAGCAGCTCACGGATCTCGGCTTCGTCGTCGCCCGCGTCGACGAGGAGTCGGACCAGACGCCGAACTCGGTCATCAAGCAGGACCCGGTGGGCAACAGCCGGCACGACAAGGGCGGCACCGTCACCCTGACCGTCGCCAAGGCCCCCGCCCAGGAACAGGTCGCTGTACCGCCTGTGGCCGGCCAGACGCTCAAGGATGCCCGCAAGGCGATCGAGGGCACCGGACTCACCGTCGGCACCATCGTCGGCCCGCAGGACGACAACGCCATCGTCGCCCTTGTCCAGCCCGCAGCCGGTACGCAGGTCCCCAAGGGCACTGCGGTCAACCTCACCACCGCCGGTGGTGGTGACGGCGGCAACAACGGTGGTAACGACGGCGGCAATGACGGCGACGGCTTCATCGGCGGCAACTTCGGGCGCAACCAGGGCGACGGCGACTAGCCCGTAGCGCACCCGGCAATACAGCGCGGTCAGCAATACACAGCAATACACAGGGGCCGTGGACTTCAGTGAAGTCCACGGCCCCTGTGCTGTTCCTCTTCCAAGCTGTCGGCCGTCCGGTCTGCCGCTGTCAGCGCAGCTCGGCCGGCGGCGTGCGGTCCCTGTCGACCTTCTCCGTACGCTCCAGCTCGCCCCACACGACGTACCGGTGCTTCGACGTGTAGACCGGCGTGCACGTCGTCAGCGTGATGTAACGCCCCGGCTTCTTCTTCCCCGACTCCTTCGGGACCGGCTTCAGCACATCCACGTTGTACTTCGAGGTCTCGGGCAGCTTCGCGTACACCTTGTAGACGTACCAGGTGTCCTTCGTCTCGAAGACGATCGCGTCGCCGTCCTTGAGTTTGTCGATGTTGTGGAACTTCGCGCCGTGCCCGTCCCGGTGGGCCGCCAGGGAGAAGTTGCCCTCCTTGTCGGCCGGCAGCGCCGACTTGACCGGGTCCGTGTAGTACCCGGCGACACCGCGGTTGAGGCCCTTGGAGTCGGTGCCCTTCCTGACCAGCACCTCGCCGTTCTTCATCGCCGGTACGTGCAGGAAGCCGATGCCGTCCTTCATGTCGAGGGCGCCCGGGCCACCGGCCCAGCGGTCGCGCACCTCGTTGCCCTGCTGGTGGGCGTCGCGGTCGGCGAGCACGTTCGTCCACCACAGCGAGTAGACGACGAAAAGGCCGAGGATCAGGCCTGCCGTGATCAGCAGTTCGCCGAGAACGCTGACGGCGCCCGCGATACGTCCACGAGGCCGCCCCGCCGCCGGAGCGGCCGCGTGCGTGCCGGTCTGCTCGTCCTGCTCCTGCTCGGTCTTCGATGCCACCGCACTCGTCCCCGTCCTGATGTCTTCCGTCCGACCGGCTCGGTCTCAGCCGACAAGCGCGTCGGGCAGGCCCTTGCTGCGCGGCCGTTCGTCGACCATCTTGCCCCACACGATCATTCGGTACGTACTCGTGAATTCCGGCGTACAGGTCGTCAGCGTGATGTAGCGGCCGGGCTTTGTGAAACCCGAACCCGGCGGCACAGGACCGATCACTCCGACGTTGGACGGCGAGGTCTGCGGAAGGATGCTCGCCATCTCGTACGTGTAGTACCTGTCCTGCGTCTCGACGATGATCGCGTCGCCCGGCTCGAGCCTGTTGATGTACCGGAACGGCTCGCCGTGCGTGTTGCGGTGCCCCGCGACCGCGAAGTTGCCCTGCTTGTCCGAAGGCATCGCCGTCTTGAGCTTGCCCTCGGCGTAGTGGCCGACCATGCCGTTGTCGAGGACCTTGGGCTTGTCGATGCCCTCGGCGATCGGGACGACGACGTCCAGCTTGGGGATGTGCAGGATGGCGAAGCCCTGGCCCGGCTCGAAGGCACCCGGTTTGCGCTCGCCCTTCGCCCAGCCGTCCTGGATCTTGTCCGTCTCCTTGCCCGCGAACAGATCGGCACGGACATTCGTCCACCACAGCTGGTACGTCACGAACAGCAGCATCAGGACGCCGAGCGAGATGAAGAGCTCGCCGACGACGCGACTGGCGATGACGGCGGGGCTGTCCTTGGCGGCGCGAGCTGCACGCCTGGCCTCCATGCGGGAGAGCGGCGCCGCCGCCTCGTCCGCCTTGGCCTGGGTATCCGGCCTGTCCGGCTTGCCCTTCGGCTCCTTGGGGCCGCGGCCTTTGGCAGCCCTGCGGCGCTCCGCACGGCCCCCTGTGGGCGGCGGCGGGGCCTTCTGCTCGGCTATTCGCCGGGTGTCGGCGGTACGCAGGCCCACGGTCTCGTCGTCGTAGACAGGGGCCGCCGGCTCCGGGACCGGCTCGTACGCGGGTACTGGTGTCGGCTCGGGCGTCTCTACCGGCTGCTGCACAGGCCGCTGTACCGGTCGCTGCTGCACAGGCCGCTGTACCTGCTGCTGTACGGGCGTCTGAGGCTCCTGTACGGGCGCCTGTCGGCCGTACCACTCCTGCTGGTAGCCCTCGGGGTCGTACCACTCCTGAGGCTGCTGCACGGGCTCCTGTGGCTGCGGCTGCGCCTGTGGCGCCTCGCTCTGCGCCCGCACCGTCGCCGACCGGAACCACGGCGAGCCCTCCTGCCCCGGCAGCGGATCGTTCAGCGGATCAGCGAGCTGGTCCACCGCCGCCTCGAACGCGCCCGCCGCCTCGTACGCACCTTGCTCGTACGAGGCAACGCGGTCGGCGTCGTGTTCGGGGCGGAGGGCCGTCACGCGGCGGCCTTGCCCACCACCGGCGCGAGCCCGGCCGATCGCTCCACCGCTCCCGGATCGCCGCACTGGGCAAGCCAGTTGGCCAGCATCAGATGCCCGTGTTCCGTAAGCACCGACTCGGGGTGGAACTGCACGCCCTCGACCGGCAGGTCACGGTGCCGCAGCCCCATGATGATCCCGTCGGCCGTCCGTGCGGTGACCTCCAGCTCGTCCGGGATCGTGTCCGGTTCGGCTGCAAGCGAGTGGTAGCGCGTCGCCGTGAAGGGCGAGGGCAGCCCGGCGAAGACGCCGACGCCCTCGTGCGTCACGGGAGACGTCTTGCCGTGCAGCAGCTCGGGAGCCCGGTCCACCACACCCCCGTACGCCACCGCCATCGACTGCATGCCCAGGCAGACGCCGAAAACGGGCACCCCTGTCGTGGCGCAGTGCCGCACCATGTCGACGCACACCCCCGCCTGTTCGGGGGCGCCGGGACCGGGCGAAAGGAGTACGCCGTCGAAGCCGTCCTGGGCGTGGCTCAGTTCCACCTCGTCGTTGCGCAGCACCTCGCACTCGGCGCCGAGCTGGTACAGGTACTGGACCAGGTTGAAGACGAAGCTGTCGTAGTTGTCGACGACGAGGATGCGCGCGCTCACTGGTCCGACCCCCCGTCGACCGTCACGTCGTTGAACGGAAGCAGCGGCTCCGCCCACGGGAAGACGTACTGGAACAGTGCGTAGACAACCGCGAGGATCAGTACGAGCGAGATGACCGCCCGCACCCATGCGTTGCCCGGCAGATGCCGCCAGATCCAGCCGTACATGCTGTCCCTTCCGTTCGGTCCGGGACCCAGGGTAAAGGGCAGCGGCAGGGGCACGTGGGTCAGCTGCGCAATGCGGACGGCTTGCCGTCCTCCACGGGCTGGGTCTCATCAAGGTGTGCCCACACAATCAGCCGGTGGCTGCTGCCCCACTCCGGCTCGCAGGTGGTGAGCGTCAGATAGCGGCCGGAGCCTCTGAAACCCGACTTGCGGGGCACTTCGTCGATCACACCGGTGTCGCTCGGGACCGTCCGGTACGGCTTGTTCGCGATGCGGTACGTGAACCAGGTCGTCCCGTCCGTCAGCACCACCGCGTCACCGGGCCGCAGCTTCGGGAAGTCCTTGAAGGGGTCTCCGTACGTACGCCGGTGGCCGGCGACGGAGAAGTTTCCCGTCTCCCCGAGCTGCGTGGTCCTCGCGTAATGCCCGAGCCCCTTCTTGAGGGTGTCCGTCTTCGTACCCTCAAGGACCGGCCAGTCCCAGCTCCTGCCGAGGCGCGGCACGTACATCACGGCGAAGGGCTTGCCCGGCTCGTACGCCTCGGGGGCGGGCGGCGGTCCCTTCGGAGGCGTCGTACGCACGGACGCCGGGCTCTGCGCCCACTTGTCCTGGAGGGCTTCGATCTGGCCGTCACTCGCGTCGTAGGCCTTGATCCCCGTCCAGAACATCACATACAGCACGAACAGGACGATCAGGGCACCGATGGTGATGCAGAGTTCGCTGAAGGTCCTGACGATCAGTCGCACCGACACCGGCCGGCCTCCCCCAGGGGCTACTCAACAGGCTTCGCGTAGTGGAGATTCACTGTGCCCGAGTAGCCGGGAAGAGTCATCGCCTCGTGTTCGTCGACTTTCCAGCCGAGGCCGTACGCCTTGACGTACAGCTGGTAGTTCTGGATCTCGGGGGAGGCGGTGAGCGCGCGCTGGAGCTTCTCCCGGTTGCCGACGGCCGTGACCTTGTACGGCGGCGAGTAGACGCGGCCCTGGAGGATCAGGGTGTTGCCGACGCAGCGCACCGCGCTGGTGGAGATCAGGCGCTGGTCCATGACCCTGATGCCCTTGGCGCCGCCCTGCCAGAGGGCGTTGACGACGGCCTGGAGGTCCTGCTGGTGGATGACCAGGTCGTTCGGCTGGGGCTCGGGGTAGCCGGGGTTCGCCGTGGCGTTCGGCGGGGCGTCGTCGAGCGTGACGGTGAGGGCGTCGCCGGAGAGCTTCTTGGTGCCCGCGGACTGCTCCAGCGCGCTGAGCCTGGCGTCCTCGGCCTCGGTGCTGCTGTCGCCGCGCTGCGCGAGTGCGTCGACGTCCTCCCGTACGGACGCCGTGGAGTCACCCAGTTCCTTGTTCTTGTGGCTGCGCTGCTTGATGAGGTCGGACAGCTTCAGCAGCGAGGCGTCCGTACGAATGTTGGTGCCCTTGGCAGTATTGAAGCTGGTGACGAAGATGAGGCCTGCGAGCGCGAAAACGGCAGCCGTCAGGAGCCTGACCGGCCGGAGGGCGGGGCGCCGGGCCGGCTCGGTGGGGGAGTCGGCAGAATTGCTCAACGTACCCTTATCTCCTTCCACGCCGCGGAAGCACTACGCTAACGGACGCCCGGGGGAGGCAGTGTTCCCCGTTGCGCCCCAGGCCCAGCCACAGATCCCTGCGCGGTAACGCAGCGCATCGACAGGAGAGTCCCTCGTGCCGAAGTCACGTATCCGCAAGAAGGCAGACTTCACGCCGCCGCCCGCCTCGAAGCAGGCAACGAGTATCAAGCTGACGAACCGCAGCTGGGTGGCTCCGGTGATGTTGGCGTTCTTCCTCATCGGGCTCGCCTGGATCGTGGTCTTCTACGTGACCGAGGGCGACCTGCCGATCGACAGCTTCGGCAACTGGAACATCGTGGTCGGCTTCGGCTTCATCGCCGCCGGCTTCGGCGTCTCCACGCAGTGGAAGTAGCGCGGCACACGCAGCACGCCTGAGCGGCAGCGACCCTGAGGGCAGCGCTCCTGAGGGCAGTGCTCCTGAAGAACGTGGGAAAAGCAAGCCTTGCCCAGGGTTATCCACAGCGTTGTCCACACTGGGGAAAAGGTCAGACGATCTGTGGATAACTCACAGCGTGTTGACGCCGGTGTGACTGCCGCCGCTTCTTGAGGCATACGGCCCGCCCCTTGTCCTGACTGGGAAAACCCTGGTCAGCGGCAAGGGGCACAGCTGTTCCCCACGGGATGCGGAAGATCTGCCACTCGCTGTGGACAACGAACGCCTACGCGCTCAAGTGAGCGCGGCCGTTCTCGCCAGCACCAGGCCGACGGTTACGAGCAGGACGAGCCCACAGGTGCCGTACTGCACCAGCGCCCGGCGCTCGCGCGGGGCGTGCACCATGCCGACCGCGATGGCGGTGCCGGCCACCAGGCCGCCGACGTGCGCCTCCCAGGCGATGTTGCTCATGGTGAAGGTGAAGAGCAGGTTCAACGCCAGAAGCACCAGGACCGGCTTCATGTCGTAATTCATCCGGCGCATCAGCACGACCGTGGCGCCGAGGAGCCCGAAGATCGCGCCGGACGCGCCGAGCGAGGGCTGGTTCGCGTCGGCGATGAGATAGGTGAGCGCGCTGCCCGCCAGGCCGGAGAGCACGTAGAGCGCCAGGAAGCGTGCGCGGCCCAGCGCCGCCTCCAGCGGGGCACCGAGCCACCACAAGCCCAGCATGTTGAACCCGATGTGCCAGACCTCCTGGTGCAGGAACATCGCGGTGACCAGGCGGTACCACTGACCGTCCGCGACGCCCACGATCTCGTTGTCCACAGGGTTGTAGGCGAGGCCGATGAGGTCCAGGTCGCGGACGAGCTGGTCGGCCGCCCGCCCGGCGATGAACACCGCCACATTGATGGCCAGCAGGATCTTGATGATCAGGCGCGGGTCGGCCGCGATCGTGCCGCCCGCGAGGGTGCGCGGCCGGCTCGCGGCCGGGGCGTGGCCCGTACCGGATCCGGTGCGGACGCAGTCCGGGCACTGGAAGCCGACCGACGCACTGACCATGCAGTCCGTGCAGATCGGCCGCTCGCAGCGGGTACAGCGGATGCCCGTCTCACGGCCCGGGTGCCGGTAACAGCTCGGCAGGCCGTTGCCGACGGCGGGCTGGTCCGGGCTTCCTGGCGGCTGGTCCATCGGTCCCCTTGGGTGCCTCTTGGCGGTACATCTCAGCGCACCGCCCCGCTATCCAGTACGGATGAGCGAGGCGGGTTGTTCCCGCAGCGGGGTGCGGGGGGAACCGGACGTACTCAGTGGGTCTCGACGACGACCGACTCGATGACGACGTCTTCGAGCGGACGGTCGGTGCGCGGGTTGGTCGGAACGTTGATGATGGCGTCCACGACCTTCTGGCTGGCCGGGTCCGTGACCTCGCCGAAGATGGTGTGCTTGCGCGTCAGCCAGGACGTCGGCGAGACGGTGATGAAGAACTGCGAGCCGTTGGTGCCGGGGCCCGCGTTGGCCATCGCCAGCAGGTACGGCTTGTCGAAGGCGAGGTCCGGGTGAAACTCGTCCTGGAACTGGTAACCCGGGCCGCCCGTGCCGTTGCCCAGCGGGTCGCCGCCCTGGATCATGAAGTCGCTGATCACCCGGTGGAAGACGGTGCCGTCGTACAGCCTGTCCCTGGTCTTCTCGCCGGTGGCCGGGTTGGTCCACTCCCGTTCGCCGGTGGCAAGCTCGACGAAGTTCTTGACCGTCTTCGGCGCGTGGTTCGGCAGGAGCCGGACCTGAATGTCGCCGTGGTTGGTCTTCAGGGTGGCGTAAAGCTGCTCGGCCACGATCTGCCTTCCTTAGGTGCTCACTTGCGTCCCGCGATCCTCCCACGGACCGGTTTGTGACGAGTAGCGCCGAACCGGCGCGCGGGACGCCGAACCGTGGCATTGTCGTCCGCAAGCTCCCCTTGCACCGTATTGCCCCGAGGTCTGCTTCATTGCCCCGAGGCCTGCTCCCAGCACGCCCGAGATTGCCCCGAGTCGCCTTTCATGACCCGGATGCCCGCCCGCACATGCCGCGAAGGCGGCCGGGGGGCATGATTTCGAAATGGGTGGAAAGGCGAAATACCGAACCGCCACCAAGGAGGAGGATTCAGTGACCCGCATCGACAGCGTGCGCGCCGCATCCGAATCGGCGAAGGGAAGCGTGCTGCACGCCGCGGAAGTGGTGGCGCCCTACGCCGGTACGGCCAAGGACCAGGCCACGCGTTACGCGTACGACGCCCGCGCACGGCTCGCGCCCAAGATGTCCCATGCCTCGCATCAAGCAGCTCAACAGGCCCGTGTCCAGTACAAGGCGCATGTGGTGCCGCGGATGGAACAGGCCCGCGCACATGTGCCCCCGAAGGTCGACCTGGCAGCCCGCAAGGCCGCCGTCCGCACCAAGCACGCTGCCCGGCAGGCCGCCGACTACACGGTGCCCCGGGTGGAGCACGCGGTGGCGGCGGCAGGACCCGTACGCGAGGAGGCCGCCGCGCGCAGTGCGGCGGTGCTGGCCGCTCTGCGGGGACAGATCACGCAGAAGGAGATCCGCAAGCTCGTCAGGAAGCACGAGCGGCGGGCCAGGGCCGGACGGATGGCCAAGGGTCTCGCGGTAATCGGCGTGCTGGCGGGCGCTGCCTTCGCGGCCTGGAAGTGGTGGGACAAGCAGGCCAACCCGGACTGGTTGGTCGAGCCCCCGGCCGCGACCGAGGTGTCCGACCGTGCGCCACTGGCCTCGGTCGACGGCAGCGGTCAGGACACGCTGGACCCGGAGGTGCAGGCCAAGCAGGCCGAAGCCGAGGCCGAGGCGGCGAAGCGACGCGACGAGAACGAGTGACGTAACGACTTGCGTTACGGCTGTACGTCCGTACCGCCCGTACGTCGACGGTGCCCGGGAGGCTCGTGGGTCTCCCGGGCACCCGTGTTCTTTCGTAGTTCTCTTTCGTAGCGGCAGAGCGCGACGAAGGTCGGCCGTGGACGTGTCATCGAAGTTCCGGGTCCTGAAGGACTCGGCGCCCGCCGAGCTGATCCGGGCGGTACGGGCGGCCGCGGCCGGGGACGCGTATCTGTCGCCCGGCGCGACCCGGCACGTGGTGGAGCAGCTGGCCTCGGGCCCGGCGCCGGCCCGCGCCGAGCAGGCTCGGCAGCAGGTCACAGCGCTGAGCGGGCGGGAGCGTGAGGTCCTCGCGCTGCTGGGCGAGGGCCTGTCCAACGCGGACGCGGGCAAGCGGCTCCATATGAGCGAGGCCACAGTGAAGACGTACGTCAGCCGGATTCTGGCGAAGCTGGAGTGCGACAACCGGGTGCAGGCGGCGCTGCTCGCCAGGGACGCCGGGCTGTGAACCACAAAAATACCCCTCTGACCTGCGAAAACAGGTCAGAGGGGTATCTGCGCTGTGGAGCCTAGGAGATTCGAACTCCTGACATCTGCCTTGCAAAGGCAGCGCTCTACCAACTGAGCTAAGGCCCCGAGAATGGGTGGACGTGACCGGTCGGAAACTGCACCGTGGCCACCGCCGCAGACCAGAGTACCGGGTCTTCCCCCGGATCTTGCAAAAGGATTGGGACTCCCCGTGCGCGACCACGCTCCGTAAGATGCTCGGCGAGGTTCGCAGCAGCGAAGGGGAGACGCAATGGATGCAGCGCAACAAGAGGCGACAGCTAGAGCCCGAGAGCTTCAGCGCAGTTGGTACGGGGAGCCGTTGGGGGCGCTCTTCCGTCGGCTGATCGACGACCTCGGCCTGAATCAGGCCAGGCTCGCGGCGGTGCTCGGTCTGTCCGCACCCATGCTGTCCCAGCTGATGAGCGGCCAGCGCGCCAAGATCGGCAATCCTGCCGTGGTCCAGCGCGTCCAGGCTCTGCAGGATCTGGCCGGCCAGGTCGCGGACGGCAGCGTGAGCGCTGTCGAAGCCACCGACCGGATGGAAGAGATCAAGAAGTCACAGGGCGGTTCCGTGCTGAGCAACACCAGTCAGACCACTGCCAGTTCGGGAGCGCCGACCGTACGGCGCGTGGTGCGCGAAATCCAGTCGCTGCTGCGCTCGGTGGCCGCCGCCGGGGACATCATCGATGCGGCGGACACTCTCGCCCCGACCCATCCGGAACTGGCAGAGTTCCTCAGGGTGTACGGCGCCGGGCGCACCGCGGACGCGGTCGCCCACTACGAGGCGCACCAGAGCTGAGAGCAGCGGACCGGGGAGCGGGCACAGCGCAATGGGTGAGATCTTCGCTGGTCGGTACGAGCTGGTCGACCCGATCGGGCGCGGTGGAGTCGGCGCCGTCTGGCGGTCCTGGGACCACAGGCGTCGCCGTTATGTGGCGGCAAAGGTGCTGCAGCAGAGCGATGCACACACTTTGCTGCGCTTCGTCCGCGAGCAGGCACTGCGGATCGACCACCCCCATGTGCTCGCCCCGGCCAGCTGGGCCGCGGACGACGACAAGGTGCTGTTCACCATGGACCTGGTGGCCGGCGGTTCCCTGGCGCATGTGATCGGGGACTACGGCCCGCTGCCGCCCCGCTTTGTCTGCACCCTGCTCGACCAGCTCCTTTCCGGTCTGGCCGCGGTGCACGCCGAAGGTGTTGTGCACCGCGACATCAAGCCGGCGAACATCCTGCTGGAAGCCACCGGCACCGGGCGGCCGCATCTGCGGCTGTCCGATTTCGGTATCTCGATGCGCAAGGGCGAGCCCCGCCTCACCGAGACCAACTATGTGGTGGGGACGCCCGGTTATTTCGCGCCCGAGCAGTTGATGGGCGCGGAACCGGACTTCCCGGCCGACCTGTTCGCGGCCGGCCTGGTCGCCCTTTACCTGCTGCAGGGTCAGAAGCCGGACTCCCAGGCCCTGGTGGAGCACTTCGCGACGTACGGCACACCGGGCGCCCCCCAGGGCATTCCGGAGCCCCTGTGGCAGGTCATCGCCGGGATGCTGCAGCCCGATCCGCAGGCCAGGTTCCGTACGGCCACGGGCGCGCGCAAGGCGCTGACCGCGGCCGTCGAGATGCTGCCCGAGCCGGCGCCGGGCGAGGAGCCGGTGGAGATCTTCGACCAGATCGGTCCGCTGCCGCCCGGCTTCGGCCCGGCAGGCCCGGAGGCACCCGCTGCCGGCCCCGGCGGCTTCGTACAGAACGGCCAGGGACAGGCGCAGGACCACGCGCAGGGCCACGCGCAGGAACGTGCGCAGGGCCACGCGCAGGGACATACACAGGGCGGCCGGCAGGCGCCCGTACAGCAGCAGCCCCCCGCGCCCGCCCCGATGTCGGAGACGGGCAGCTTCCACCTGGCCCCGCCGCCCCAGCAGCCCGCGTACCCGCACCCGCACCCCGCGCAGCCGTCGACTCCCCCCACATCGACGCCCACGTCCGCCCCCGCACCCGCGCATGCGCCCTCCCCCCTCTCCGGCGCGGCACAGAACCCCTCCCAGAGCCCCGTGGCCGCGGTCCAGTACGAACAAGCCCTTACTCGTCCATACACCGCTCAGGGCCCGGAGGTTCCCACTCCGGCTCACGCCCCCGTCCCGGCCCCGCGCACGCGCCCGGGACCGCCCCCGAAGGTGACGGTCCCGGTGCTGCTGCTGGCGCTGGTCTGTTTCGCGGTGGGCATCTGGGCGCTGACCCAGACCTGAGGCCCGCCCGGTGGGCCGCCCGGTGTCTACCAGGCGGCGGGCGGCCCGTATTGCGTGGGCGCCCCGCTGTCGGCCCCCTGCCCCGCGCTCGGCGGCCCAGCCGCCGCCCGCCGCCTGGCGACGAGCATCCACACGCCGAGTCCGAGCACGAGCACAGTGCCCGCCCCGATCCCGGCCGCCGCGACGAGCTGCATCGTGCCGCTCTTCTCCGCCTCGGACGAGCTCTGCCCGCTCTCGGCCGCGCTCAGGTGGTCGTCGGTGACCTCGAAGTCGCCGGCCGGCCCCGCGTAACCGGGCGCGCTCTGCGCATCGCCCTTCACATTGAGCCGCAGCGACAGGCCGAGCGGATTCGATCCGAACTCCTTCTCCACAGCGGGATTGAGACTGACCCTCAGGTAGTACCATCCCGCGAAGCGCATCCCGTTGACGGAGTCCTTCGAGTCGAAGCGGTTCTCGTACGCCACGGGCGGCAGCGGATCCAGCGCGGTCGACTTCTGCTTGCCGTCGTACGCGACGTCGGACGCACTGTCGACGAGCCCCCGCGCCGGGTTGTACACCGCCATGGCGAGCGCGTTGGGCACATACCCTTCGCCCGCCGCGCTGCTCAGGTCGGCGCTGGCGAAGAGCTGCTGCCCCCAGTCGACAGGCACCTTGTAGAACAGCGTCTCGCCCGGCTTGATCTTGTCCCGCCATTCGCCCTCCTTCAGCCCGCGAGCACTGAAGAAGCTCGTCCCGCCCCTGCGTTCCTGCGGCCCGCCCGTCGGCGGCTCCGGGGAGGCACTGGGCCAGTTCTCGGGCGCGGCCGTGGGCCCGGCCGCCTTCAGCCCCGGCTCCGTCAGATGCCGGATCTCCAGGTCCCAGGGCTCGCTCGACGAAGTGGCCTCACTGTCCCGCTCGACGAGGACGTAGTACGTGTCGGCCTCCTGGCAGGAGGTGCTGTCCTTGTCGATGGTCCGGTGGGCGTAGGTGCCCACCGGACGCGCGAATTCGGCGGACTGGAACTGCGCGGTGCCGTAATTGCACGAATTCCCGTCGCGGTCCTGGAGCGTCACCTTGAGCTCGTCGGCGTACGACACCTTCGTGCCGAGCTTGGGCACTGCCGTGGCCGACACATAGGCGTTGGACTTCGCGTCGAGGACCACCCGGTAGAAGAGCTTGCCGCCCGGCTTGATGGAGTCCTTGTACGTACCGCCGGCCTTCAGCTGCTCGGCATCGGTGTTGACCACCGCGCCCTTGACCGGCTGCGCGGACGGCTCGTAGGTGTACGGACTGGGCTCTCCCGCTGCCCACGCCTGCCCCGGCAGGGCCGCCACCGCACACAGTGCCGCCAGCGCGGCCGACGCGACTCTTCCCCTGCTGCGCTGCCTCTTCACGCGCCACCCCTTGTCGTCTTCATGGCCGACCTGCGCCGCATCACCGCGAACACGAACCCCCGCGGCCAGGACAACCGCGCCGCCCACCGCGGCGGTCACAGTGCCGGTCCATCCTGCCCCGGCAGCCTCACCACTGTCTGCGTGGGCCGCCGAACCACCCTTGTTGTCCGCTTTCTTGTCCGACTTCGCCACGACGGGCGCATCGTGCTGCGGCCCTGCCGGCTCGTCACCGATCACATCCACCCGCAGTACGACGCCGACAGCCGCGTTCTCGGCGAACTTCGCGGCATTCGGTCCGAGCGAGACCGCGATGGAGTACTCGCCCGCCGAGCGCACCGGCACGACATGGGACGAGGTCTCCCAGCGGTTCGTCCAGGTCACTGGCACGGTGCCGAGGTCGAGCGCGGCCGGCTTGCCGAGATATATCCGGTGGTCGTTGAACTCGCTGCTGCCCCCGATCGGTTTGCGGCCCGCGCTGGACACCGCGGTGTCCACAAAGCTGGTCTCCGAGCAATCCCGTCCCCGTAACCGGCTTTGACTCCCGGCTGCGGCACGGCAGTCACCGCGAGATCGGCGGCCGACTTCGCGTCGAGCTGCGCCGCGTACCAGCGGGTCTCGCCGGGCCCGATGGTGTCGGTGTACCGGCCGGGCGCGATCCGGGCCGCGCCGATGGCGCTCGCACCGCCCTCGATGCGTTCGCCCCGGAACCGGTAGCCGTTCGCGGAGAGTTGGGAGGCCCGCTGGAGCTGCCTGGCCGGCGCATCGGCGTCAGGGGCGTCGTAGTACGAGCCGTGGCCGGCCTCAGCGATGCATTCGAGCTGCTGCCTGGCCTTGCCTCGTACCTGGAAGCCGATGGTGTCGATCCGCAGGTCGACCCCGTCCTCGCCGAGCTGCTTGGCGACCTCGCAGGGCTGCGGCGTCCCGCAGGTGTCCTCGCTGTCGGAGATCAGCAGGATCGTGCGACGCCCGAGGGCGCCGTCGGCGGGCTCCGGCAGGTCCTGTGCGGCCTTCTGAAGGGACAGCCCCCCGGGGGCGTCTCCCTTGGGCTTCACCCGGTTCACGGCCTGCTTCATCCCATCGCGGTCCAGCGGCCGTACGGGCCGTACCAGCCGTGTGTCGGTGCAGCCGGAGGCCCGGTCGGCGCCGTACACCCGCAGTCCTGTGGGGTAGCCGTCGGGAAGCGTGTCCACAACCGTGGATACCGCCTCGCGTGCGGCCTCCATCCGCGTACGTCCCGTGCCGTCGTCGTCGGCCATGGAGCCGGAGGAGTCGAGCACCATCACCAGGCTGCTTCTGCCGTCCGCCCCCTCAGCCTGCCCCGTTCCGTCCGCGGCCACGGCGGGCAGCGGCCCCGCCACCACGCCGAGCACCGCCCCGTCGAGCACCGCCCCGTCGATCAGCGCGGCCGCCGCCCGGCGGCCAAGTCGTGCCTTCACCCGTTCCCCCTCCCCCGGGACTCTCCGCACCAAGATCCCACCGCTTTGCTCATGCAAGTTATTGATTTGCGTCGGCGAATTCAAGGGGGAGGTGTCACGGTCCCGCAACAACGACTCGCCGCACCCGCACACACATCCCGCGGACAGCACAAAGCCCCGGTCGCTCGGCGACCGGGGCAAGTGTTACGGACTACTGGGTCTCACACACCCGAACCTGCGGGCACGGAGTCAGTCGCCTCCGTCCACAGATCCTGCTCGGCGCGATCCGCCTGGATCTGGCGGTACACGAGGAGCCCGCCGATGGCGGCCAGTGCGACCAGGAGAAGCTTCTTCACCGCGCGACCTCGTCTTTCCTTGACGTAGGAGACATCTGGCGCCCGACTATACACACCGACCGATACCGATCGGTGACCTAGTTCCCACCCGACTCGGGCCGTCCACAGGTACGCAAAAGGCCCGGTAGGGGCCATCGATGACCGCCGTGCTCATCGACTCCGCCGAGGCGACGTCCGGCCCGGGCTACGGCCGCTACGCATGCGCGCCGTGCCGTCAACAGCGCTGCCTCACCGCGGCCGCGGAGCAGGCCACGACGGGGCGGCCATAATGACGAGTTGGAAGCAGAGGCGCGTGCACATCCCCGGTTGTGTGCTGGGTCCCCAAGCCGGGCACCCCGATGCGCTGCGCTCTCCGCGCGGGCCGACCATCTGGCGTCAAAGGCCGGAGCGGTGCGAGCCGGTCAGCCCGGACGCCGAGTGGAGGCAGCTCGTCCACAGCGACGAGCTGGAGATCGGCACTGCCACCGGCTACGTCGCGGCGCTCCTCTCCGAGCGCCTGGGCGAAGAGCTCGTCTTCAGCGTCGAGATCGACCCGCCGCTGGCTCATCAAGCGAGGCAGAACCTCGCGACTCTGGGGTACGCGCCCACGGTGGTGGTGGCCGACGGCGAGCACGGGTGGGTAGAGGCGGCTCCGTACGACCGGCTGATCTCCACCTGCGCGCTGCGCCGCGTGCCGTACGAGTTGGTGCGCCAGGTGAAACCAGGCGGCATCTCGTCGCGCCTATGGCCCGGGAGTTCTGGAGCGGCGCAATCGTCCAGCTGTCGGTCCAGGAGGGAGGCATCGCGTCAGGCCCATTCCGGGGCGGTGCGTCCCACATGCCGATGAGGTCTCACCGAGCCCCAGCCGACGCGCAGGTGCGAGGGAATGCCAGGCCGACAGTGAGCAAGGTCGACCCCCGGCTCTTGCTCACTGTCGGGTTCTCCATCTACGCGGGCGCCCGGATGCCCGGAGTCTCGATGGTCCACGCCGAGCACGATGGCATCACCGGGGTCTGGCTGATGGACCAGGCCGGGTCGGGCGCATTCGCTGAGCCCGGTGACGAGACGTGGCAGTACGGCGAGCGCGACTTGTGGTGGGACGTCGAGACGACGTACCAGGAGTATGAGGCTCTGGGCAGCCCTGACGCACGCGTTCGGGTTGACCGTGACGCCCCGCAGTCAGGACGTGTGGCTGACCCACCCGAGACGAGTGATCGCCTCCGCGTAAAGGCCCGCCCCGACCGACTCCCTGGTCTCCGTCCCCCACGGCTCCAACGTCGTTGGGGAACGGAGAGAGACGAGGTCGAGATGCGCGACTGGATTGATCCGCGGTACGCCGAAGTAGTGGACGTAGTGGACAGCTACCAGGCGTGGAAGGCCGCAGCAGGGCCGCAGCCCAAGCGAAGGCGGGGCTGGTCGAGGAAGTCCTACGGCGACCCGTTCGTGATCGTCGTCGACACGAGAACCCGGACCCCGTACACCGCCGGTCACTGATACCGCCCCGGCCGCCCGCTTACTGGGGAGCGGCCGGGCTCTTCACTGCCGAGATCGGCAAGCGGTACGTCGATCGCGTCGGCGATTTGCGAAGAGCACCCCGCGCAGCGCACCCCATTGGCGGCCAGCCCGAGCTGTCCCGCCCGGACTCGGCGCGTCGGCGGGTGTTTTGATGCTATTTCATATTAATCTGCCGTAACTGAACGAAGTCGATCGATCACAGATCGCACCCACCTCACTCCACCGGAGATGACATGCACAAGCTTCGCAAGGCTGCCGTCCTGGTTGCTGCCCTCGGCAGCGTCGGACTCCTGAGTGCCGGCACCGCCCACGCCGGCGGCCATGGGCACGGCCACCACGACGGCGACCACTTCAACATCCACCAGAGCTCCAACTGCAAGTCGCACGACCTGAACCTCGACATCCTCGGCCAGGTCGGCATCCTCAACGGCGCGCTGGGCAGCGCGCTCAACGGCGAGGGCGACCCGGGCAAGCAGGACACCCACATCGGTTCGAGCATGGGCTGCAACAGCAGCGCCTTCTAAGGCCTGTCCCGTAAACGACCTTTGAGTGGGTGGATGGGGGCGTGGCCGGTGGCCCTTCCGGCCGCGCCCCCTATCCGACGAAATCGTCCAGCACTTCATGCGCGTGAAGACGTGCTCGACACGGGCCCGGGCCTGCTTGTGGGACTTGTTGTGCGCCTCTTACCGGGCCGGCAGCTCCTCGCCCTTGCGGCGCCGGTGCGACGCAGGCGTCGGCTCGCCGCCCGGCACGCCCACCACGACGCACCACGACGCACCACGACGCATCAACATGGCGGCACAGGCACGCAGACCTGCCCCGGCTCCGGTCGGCCCGCCTCGTAGGAACACCTCGACCAGCCCCGGCCGTCCGCCCGGTGGAGCGGACGGCCGGGGCTTCTTCAAATGGGCGACAAGACGCCCTGAAAACCTCTCCCAACGGAGAACAGCCGTCTCTCGGCCAGCCCTTCAGGACCCGCCCTCGCCACCGCCTTGCGCGAGACAAAGGCGCTCAGTCGGCCATAGGCCAAGTTACGGGGCAGTAGCGGGGTAACAAGATCAGGACATGTAAAAAGCCCGGTAGATCCGAAGATCTACCGGGCTTCTGACCTGCAAGAGGTCCGCGGTGGGGCTAACAGGATTTGAACCTGTGGCCTCATCCTTATCAGGGATGCGCTCTAACCAACTGAGCTATAGCCCCGCGCTGCCCCTGAAGATTAGCGCACCTCGGGGGCAGTACCAAAATCGGTTCCGCCCGCTTCCTACTCGTCCTCGGCGAGCGTCAGCTCCACGCCGCCGACGAACCCTGCGGACAGGTTGTAGATGAACGCGCCGAGCGTCGCGAGCGCCGTGGCGAGCACCACATCGATCATCGCGATGACCGACGTGAAGATCAGAACCCGCGGCAGCGAGAGGAAGGACTGCAGGTCGAAGCCGTTGCTCTCGTTCGAGCCCGTCGCCTCGCTGATCGTCCCGCCCACCGTGGAAAAGACACCCATGGCGTCCATGACCATCCACAGCACCGCGGCCGCCACCACCGTGCAGATGCCCAGCGCGATGGAGAGCAGGAAGCTGACCTTCATCACCGACCACGGGTCGGCCTTGGCCACCCGCAGCCGCGCCTTGCGCGTGCGCGGCGTCGTCTTTGCCCCGGTCCGCGGGCGGCGCACCGCGGCGGCCGCCGCCTGCTGTCCGGGACGCTGCTGGCCGGCCTGCGTACCGCCGGCCTGAGGCGACGGATACGCCTGCGGCGGGTGGTACGGCTGCGCCGACTGGCCCTGCCCCTGCTGCTCGCGCTCGCCGGGCAGCGCCCCGCCGCCCGCGTACGCGTCGTACTGCTGGGGCTGAGGCCCTCGGGTATCGGTCACAGTCCCCCCCTGGGAGTCCGCGGCAGAGCCACGGGCACCGGATGATCCAGAACCGGAAGCGGTCGCTCCGGCGCCCGTGGCTCCACTCACGCTTTACTCCTCGTGCTCCCCGGCCGAAGGCTGGGCACCCTCGACGGATTCGGCAGATTCGGCTGAAGCCTCGGCCACATCGCCCTCGACCTCGTCGGCATCGGCCCCTTCGGGACCGTCCACCTCGTCAGCCTCGCGACCGGCCTCGGCATTGCGAGCGATACCGACAACGGCGTCGCGCTTGCCCAGGTTGATCAGTTGGACGCCCATGGTGTCACGGCCCGTCTCCCTGACTTCGTTGACTCGCGTACGAATCACACCACCGCCGAGCGTGATGGCGAGGATCTCGTCCGTCTCCTCGACCACCAGCGCGCCGACCAGCGAACCCCGGTCCTCCACGATCTTGGCGGCCTTGATGCCCAGGCCACCGCGACCCTGAACGCGGTACTCGTCGACGGGGGTCCGCTTCGCGTACCCACCATCGGTGGCGGTGAACACGAACGTACCGGCCCGGACGACATTCATCGAGAGAAGCTCGTCGCCTTCGCGGAAACTCATTCCCTTGACACCCGACGTCGCGCGTCCCATGGGCCTCAGCGCGTCGTCCGTCGCCGTGAAGCGGATCGACTGGGCCTTCTTGCTGACCAGCAGCAGATCGTCCTCGGCCGACACCAGCTCCGCGCCGATCAGCTCGTCGTCACTGCCGTCCGCGGTCTCTCGCAGATTGATCGCGATGACGCCGCCCGAACGAGGCGAGTCGTAGTCCTTCAGCGAGGTCTTCTTCACCAGGCCGCCCTTGGTGGCCAGGATCAGATACGGCGCCGCGTTGTAGTCACGGATCGCCAGGATCTGGGCGATCTTCTCGTCCGGCTGGAAAGCCAGCAGGTTGGCGACGTGCTGGCCGCGCGCGTCCCGGCCGGCGTCCGGCAGCTCGTACGCCTTGGCCCGGTACACCCGGCCCTTGTTGGTGAAGAACAGCAGCCAGTGGTGCGTCGTCGATACGAAGAAGTGGTCGACGATGTCGTCCTGCTTGAGCTTCGTACCGCGGACACCCTTGCCGCCGCGCTTCTGCGAGCGGTAGTCCTCGGTCTTCGTCCGCTTGACGTAGCCACCATTGGTGATGGTGACGACGATGTCCTCCTCGGCGATCAGGTCCTCGATGGACATGTCACCGTCGAAAGGCACCAGCTTGGAGCGGCGGTCGTCACCGAACTTCTCGACGATCGCGGACAGTTCCTCGCTGATGATCTGCCGCTGACGCTCCGGCGAGGCGAGGATCGCGTTGTACTCGTTGATCTTCGCCTGGAGCTCGTCGTGCTCGGCGACGATCTTCTGGCGCTCCAGAGCGGCCAGCCGACGCAGCTGCATCTCCAGGATCGCGTTCGCCTGGATCTCGTCGATCGACAGCAGGCCCATCAGGCCCTCGCGCGCGACATCCACCGTGTGGCTGCGCCGGATCAGCGCGATGACCTCGTCGATCGCGTCCAGCGCCTTGAGCAGACCGCGCAGAATGTGCGCCCGCTCCTCCGCCTTGCGCAGGCGGAACCTCGTACGCCGGACGATGACCTCGATCTGGTGCGTGACCCAGTGCCGGATGAAGGCGTCCAGCGACAGCGTGCGCGGCACGCCGTCCACCAGGGCCAGCATGTTGGCGCCGAAGTTCGTCTGCAGATCGGTGTGCTTGTACAGGTTGTTCAGGACGACCTTCGCGACCGCGTCCCGCTTCAGGACGATGACCAGACGCTGGCCGGTCCGCGAAGACGTTTCGTCGCGGACGTCCGCGATGCCGCCGACCTTGCCGTCCTTCACGAGGTCGGCGATCTTCTGCGCGAGGTTGTCCGGGTTCGTCTGGTACGGGAGCTCCGTGACCACCAGGCACTGGCGGTTCTGGATCTCCTCGACCGCGACCACCGCGCGCATCGTGATCGAGCCGCGGCCCGTCCGGTACGCCTCCTCGATGCCCTTGCGGCCCACGACCAGCGCACCGGTCGGGAAGTCGGGGCCCTTGATGCGCTCCATCAGCGCATCGAGCAGCTCCTCGTGACCCGCCTCCGGGTTCTCCAGGAACCACTGCGCACCGGCCGCCACCTCCCGCAGGTTGTGCGGCGGAATGTTGGTGGCCATACCGACCGCGATGCCCGCCGAACCGTTGATCAGCAGATTCGGGAAGCGCGCCGGCAGAACCGTCGGCTCCTGGTTGCGGCCGTCGTAGTTGTCCTGGAAGTCGACGGTCTCCTCGTCGATGTCCCGGACCATCTCCATGGCCAGCGGCATCATCTTGCACTCGGTGTACCGCATTGCGGCGGCCGGGTCGTTGCCCGGGGAACCGAAGTTGCCGTTGGAGTCCACCAGCGGCATGCGCATCGACCAGTGCTGCGCCAGGCGCACCAGGGCGTCGTAGATCGACGAGTCGCCGTGGGGGTGGTACGTACCCATGACGTCGCCGACGACACGGGCGCACTTGTAGAAGCCCTTCTCGGGCCGGTATCCGCCGTCGTACATCGCGTACAGCACCCGGCGGTGCACGGGCTTGAGCCCGTCCCGTACGTCGGGCAGCGCACGCGACACGATGACGGACATCGCGTAGTCGAGGTACGAACGCTGCATCTCCGTCTCGAGCCCCACGGGCTCGACACGCATGCCCACACCCTCGACGGGCGGCACCTCTTCGGGCGTCACAGGGACAGGGATGTTCTCGTCGGCCATTGCTGGTCAAAGTCCTTTCGAGCTGCGGCTGCGGCTGGTGGCCTGCACGGCCGACTCAGATGTCGAGGAAGCGGACGTCCTTGGCGTTGCGCTGGATGAACGAGCGCCGCGCCTCGACGTCCTCACCCATCAGCACCGAGAACAGGTCGTCGGCCTGCGCCGCGTCGTCCAGAGTCACCTGGCCGAGGACACGGTGGTCCACGTCCATCGTGGTGATGCGCAGCTCTTCGGCGTTCATCTCACCGAGGCCCTTGAAGCGCTGGATCGCGTCGTCCCGCACCCGCTTGCCGCTCTGCTTGCCAAGCTCCATGAGCGCGTCACGCTCACGGTCGGAGTACGCGTACTCGAAGTCGTCCCGGCTCCACTTGATCTTGAACAGCGGCGGCCGCGACAGATACACGTGACCCGCCTCGACCAGCGGCCGCATGAAGCGGAACAGGAAGGTCAGCAGCAGCGTGTTGATGTGCTGACCGTCGACGTCGGCGTCCGCCATCAGGATGATCTTGTGATAGCGGAGCTTCTCGATGTCGAAGTCCTCGTGCACACCCGTGCCGAACGCCGAGATCAGCGCCTGGACCTCGGTGTTCTGGAGGATCTTGTCGATCCGCGCCTTCTCGACGTTCAGGATCTTGCCTCGGATCGGCAGGATGGCCTGGTACATCGGGTTACGACCGGACTTCGCCGAGCCACCGGCGGAGTCACCCTCGACGATGAAGATCTCGCACTTCGTCGGGTCGTTCGACTGGCAGTCGGACAGCTTGCCCGGCAGCGAGGCCGACTCCAGCAGGCCCTTGCGACGGGTCAGGTCGCGCGCCTTGCGGGCCGCGACGCGCGCCGTGGCCGCCTGGATCGACTTGCGGATGATGTCCGCGGCCTCGTTCGGATTGCGGTCGAACCAGTCGTTGAGGTGCTCGTGCACGACCTTCTGCACGAAGGTCTTCGCCTCCGTGTTGCCCAGCTTGGTCTTCGTCTGACCCTCGAACTGCGGCTCGCCCAGCTTGATCGAGATGATCGCCGTCAGACCCTCACGGATGTCCTCACCGGCGAGGTTGTCGTCCTTCTCACGCAGGAACTTCTTCTCGCGCGCGTACCGGTTGACCAGACCTGTCATCGCCGCACGGAAGCCCTCTTCGTGCGTGCCGCCCTCGTGCGTGTGGATCGTGTTCGCGAAGGAGTAGACACCCTCGGTGTACTGCGAGTTCCACTGCATCGCGATCTCGACCGAGAGCATGCGCTCCTTGTCCTCGGCCTCGACGTCGATGACGGTCGGGTGAATCAGCTCACCCTTGCGCGAGTTCAGGTACTTCACGAAGTCGACGATGCCGCCTTCGTAGTGGTACGTGACCGTACGGACCTGGTCGTCCTCCGTACCGTCCGCCGTGTCCGCCCCCGCCACGGCCTTCGCGGACTCCCGCTCGTCCGTCAGCTTGAGCGTCAGGCCCTTGTTGAGGAACGCCATCTCCTGGAAACGCCGCGACAGCGTCTCGAAGGAGTAGTCGGTCGTCTCGAAGACGTCCGGGTCGGCCCAGAAGGTGACAGAGGTACCGGACTCCTCCGTGGCCTCGTTACGGGCCAGCGGCGCCGTCGGCACACCGAGCTTGTAGTCCTGCGTCCAGCGGTAACCGTCGCGCTTGACCTCGACAGCGACCTTCGACGACAGCGCGTTCACCACGGAGACGCCGACGCCGTGCAGACCGCCGGATACGGCGTAGCCGCCACCGCCGAACTTGCCGCCCGCGTGCAGGACGGTCAGCACGACCTCGACGGCCGGCTTGTTCTCCGACGGCACGATGTCCACCGGGATACCGCGGCCGTTGTCGATCACGCGCACGCCGCCGTCGGGCAGGATCGTGACGTCGATCGTGTCCGCATGTCCTGCCATGGCCTCGTCGACAGAGTTGTCGACGACCTCTTGCACCAGGTGGTGAAGTCCACGCTCACCGGTCGAGCCGATGTACATGCCGGGCCGCTTGCGGACCGCGTCCAGACCCTCGAGGACCGTGATCGCGCTGGCGTCATAGGCCGCCGCGACGGCAGCCGGTACTGCGCCCGGAACTGCAGCCGCGCCGTCCTTGTCGGCAATGGACAGAATGTTCTCGTTGGGGTCGCCGGAATCGGCCACGAAGCGCCCTTTCTGGCACAGCACAGGCCGACCCGCGACAAACGGGACCGGCTGCGTCGTTCTGTATAAGTCGACGTGTCCCGCGAGCGGGCGGGATTGTGCACCAGTCTACCGGTAGCGCGGACACTCATGGGGGTTTGCCGGTACCTGAGTCCCCATGTGCCGTCCTGAACCGGAGCCGTCCGACTCCCCATATCCGGGAAGGGGCTCCAAGAGGCTCACACGGGCATTCAGCGCTTCGGCCTGTCAACCTCCGGCTACCGTGAGGGACGCCTCATACGTACACCCGCTCCTCAGCCGTACGTATCCCCGGGCCCGGTGCTTCCCGGCGCCCGCAGAGGACCGAACCGGCGCTGCGGCCCGCCCGGGCCCCAGATCTTGATCATCCGCACCGTGTCCCGGCCGAGGTCTTTGTTCAGCCGCGTCAGCAACTCCCGTTGCATCAGGCGCAACTGCGTCGCCCACGCCGTCGAATCGCACTGCACGGTCAGCACGCGCTCGTCCTCGTCGTACCGCTGGGGAACGCAGTGCTTCGCCAGATCCCCGCCCACGATTTCCGGCCATCGGCCCATGACTCCGCTGACCGCCATCGGCATCTCCCAGCCGCGCTCGGTCTTCAGCCGGTCCAGGGCAGCGCCCAGCGCCAGCGGGTCACGGCCGTCGGCCCCCGACCCGGACCGCAGGCCGCCACCGCGCCGCGCCTGCTTCTTCTGCTGCGCCGCCGCGCCACGCGCCCGCGCCTGCTCCTTGGCCGCACGCAGGGCCACACGCGCCAGATCAACGCCGGACGGCTCGGGCACCGAGGGGCGAGGGGTCGAGGGGCCGGGAATCGAGAGCCCGGGCGTCGAGGACCCGGACACCGAGGGCCCGGTCACCGAGGGTCCAGGCACCGAAGAGCCGGGCACCGGAAGCTCAGGTTCCGTCGGGGCACCCTGCGAGCCCCGCGAGCCCTTGGCGCCCTGTGAGCCCCGAGCACCCGGCAGCTCCGCGCTCATACCCGCGCCACCTCGCCACCGGACACTTCGTACCGAGCGCCCGCCAGCACCCTCGGCACATCGTCGTCCACCGCCGCCGTCACCAGCACCTGCTCGCCCGGCGCCACCAGCTCCGCCAGCCGCTCGCGGCGCCGCGCGTCCAGCTCCGCGAAAACGTCGTCGAGCACCAGCACCGGCTCGTTGCCCTCGGCCCGCAGCAGGTCGTACGAGGCAAGACGCAACGACAGCGCGTACGACCAGGACTCGCCGTGGCTCGCGTACCCCTTGGCAGGCAGCTGCCCGAGCTTGAGCACCAGGTCGTCGCGGTGCGGGCCGACCAGCGTCACGCCCCGCTCGATCTCCTGCTTGCGGGCATCGGCCAGTGCCGCGATCAGCTGCTCGTACAGCTCCTCACGGGTGTGCGCCGCCGCTATGCCCTCACCCACGGAGCTGCGGTAGTCCAGGCTCACCGGGCCCCCGCCCGGTGCCAGCTGCTCGTACGCCTTGTCCGCCATCGGCTGCAGCGTCGCGATCAGATCCAGCCGCTGAGCGAGCAGCTCCGCACCGACCTGCCCCAGATGCTGGTCCCAGACGTCGAGGGTCGACAGATCCATGGAGCGGCCGCCGTGCCTGCGTGCCATCGCGGCCGATTTCAGGAGCGTATTGCGCTGCTTCAGCACCCGCTCGTAGTCCGACCGCACACCCGCCATGCGCGGCGAACGTGCCGTGATCAGCTCGTCGAGAAACCGTCGGCGCTCGCCCGGATCGCCCTTGACCAGCGCCAGATCCTCGGGCGCGAACAGCACGGTCCGTACGATCCCGAGCACATCACGCGGCCTGACCTGCGAAGACCTGTTGATACGAGCCCGGTTCGCGCGGCCGGGATTCAGCTCCAGCTCGACGAGCTGCTGCCGCTCGCCCTGGGTGACGGCGGCCCGGATGACGGCACGCTCCGCACCCATCCGTACCAGGGGGGCGTCCGAGGCGACCCGATGGCTGCCGAGCGTCGCGAGGTAGCCGACCGCCTCGACGAGATTCGTCTTGCCCTGGCCGTTGGCCCCCACGAAAGCTGTGACGCCCGGATCGAGAGGGACCTCGACCCGGGCGTACGAGCGAAAGTCGGCCAGCGACAGATGCGTGACATGCATGGTGTACGCCGACCTTCTTCCAGCTCTGAACTACTTCTTGGACTCGACCGCGTGACCGCCGAACTGGTTGCGCAGGGCAGCGATCATCTTCATCTGCGGGGAGTCCTCCTGACGGGACGCGAAGCGCGCGAACAGCGACGCGGTGATCGCGGGCAGCGGCACCGCGTTGTCGATCGCGGCCTCGACGGTCCAGCGGCCCTCACCGGAGTCGGCGGCGAATCCGCGGAGCTGGTCCAGGTGCTCGTCGTCGTCGAGAGCGTTGACGGCCAGGTCGAGCAGCCAGGAACGGATGACCGTGCCCTCCTGCCAGGACCGGAAGACCTCGCGCACATCGGTGACGGAGTCGACCTTCTCCAGCAGCTCCCAGCCCTCGGCGTACGCCTGCATCATGGCGTACTCGATGCCGTTGTGGACCATCTTCGCGAAGTGGCCGGCGCCGACCTTGCCCGCGTGCACCGAACCGAAATCGCCCTCGGGCTTGAGGGCGTCGAAGACCGGCTGGACCTTCGCCACGTTCTCGGCGTCGCCGCCGTACATCAGCGCGTAGCCGTTCTCCAGGCCCCAGACGCCGCCCGAGACGCCGCAGTCGACGAAGCCGATGCCCTTGATGCCGAGCTCGACGGCATGCTTCTCGTCGTCCGTCCAGCGGGAGTTACCGCCGTCCACGACGACGTCTCCGGGCTCCAGCAGCTCGGAAAGCTCGTCGATGGTGGACTGGGTCGCAGCACCGGCCGGGACCATCACCCACACGACTCGCGGGCCCTTGAGCTTGGCCACAAGCTCCTCAAGGCTGTGGACATCGGCGACGTCCGGGTTGCGGTCGTAACCGATGACGGTGTGGCCTGCGCGGCGGATGCGCTCACGCATGTTGCCGCCCATCTTGCCGAGGCCGACGAGACCGAGCTCCATCAGAGATTCCTTAAGCGTTGTGGCGATTCGTACCCGAGAACGAGCCTACGCCCGGCCCGCTGGGAGGATCTGACTGGCATCAGCAGGCCCGGGGCCACCAGGGCACCGGGCCTGTGCCGCCCCATCAGCGCACTGTGTCGGCGCAGGGACTGCGTCGATGCGCGGGGGCAGCGAGCGGTCAGCCCGAGAGCCGCACCGGCATGATCAGGTACTTGTACGCCTCGTCCGCCTCGGCATCCATCGCGGGCCTGCCGCTGAGCAGCGCCGGCTTGGTGGACGTCGTGAAGGAGAGCTGGGCGACCGGGGAGTCGATCGCGCTCAGGCCGTCCAGCAGGAACGTCGGGTTGAAGGCGATCGAGATGTCGTCGCCGTCGAGGTTGGCGTCGACCCGCTCCACAGCCTGTGCATCGTCGCTCGAACCCGCTTCGAGGATCAGCACGCCCTGCTCGAAGCTGAGCCGCACCGGCGTGTTCCGCTCGGCGACCAGAGCCACACGCTTGACGGCCTCGACGAACGGGGCGGTCTCGATGACGGCGATCGAGTTGAACTCGGTCGGGAAGAGCGTCCGGTACTTCGGCAGGTCACCTTCGAGCAGTCGCGTGGTCGTACGTCGGCCGGCGCCCTCGAAACCGATCAGGCCTTCGCCCGCACCGGAGCCGGAGAGCGCGATGGTGACCGTGTCACCGCTGGTCAGCGACTTGGCGGTGTCCAGCAGAGTCTTGGCGGGCACCAGCGCGACAGCGGAGGCTTCCGGGTTCTCCGGCTTCCACAGGAACTCGCGGACCGCGAAGCGGTAGCGGTCGGTGGAGGCCAGCGTGACCGAGTCGCCCTCGATCTCGATGCGTACGCCGGTGAGGACGGGCAGCGTGTCGTCGCGGCCGGCGGCGATGGCCACCTGGGCGGCGGCGGAGGCGAAGACCTCACCAGGAACGGTGCCGGTCGCGGTCGGCATCTGCGGAAGTGCCGGGTACTCCTCCACAGGCAGCGTGTGGAGTGTGAACCGCGAGGAACCGCAGACCACGGTCGCCCGTACACCGTCTGTGGAGATCTCCACCGGCCGGTTGGGAAGGGCGCGGCAGATGTCGGCGAGAAGCCGGCCGGAGACGAGAACGGTGCCGTCCTCCTCCACGTCCGCCTCGACCGAGACCCGCGCCGAGACCTCGTAGTCGAAGCCGGAGAGGCTGAGAGCGCCGTCCTCCGCCTTCAGAAGAAGGCCCGCGAGGACGGGCACCGGCGGACGGGCCGGGAGGCTGCGAGCCGTCCAGGCCACCGCCTCCGCGAGTACATCGCGCTCCACCCGGATCTTCACCGGAACCGCCTCCTGCTTGTTGCTGGCTCGCCCTGCTGGCCGTCGTCGTCTGGGGTCGTCTGGCTGTGTCGCCGGGGACCAGTCTGACGCACGGCACCGACAGTCGGTGCGGCTCGGGGTCAAGTCGCGGCGAGACGTCCTGGAGGCTCCGGGCTCGAGTTGTGCACAGGCCCTTCTTCCAAGCGAATTCCGAGCTAACTCTAAGTGGGAGTAGTAGTAGGGCCTGTGGAAACGGTGGATAACCCCGTATTCGCAGGTCAGGGGCGCTTTTTTGTCCACCGCCCCTGTGGGCGCAGCCCGTGGACAACCCGGGGTTTCTGTGGACACGCGAAAGTTCTGCACAGCCGGTGCACAGGCCGGTGGGAGTTCTCCCCAGTGCTGTCCCCAGCTTTACCCACGTTCCCCACAGCCCAACCGACCCCCTTGGTGTGACGGCTTTCACTCGACGCAGTGAGCCCGGGTGTTTCGTTGCCGAACAGTGGACAGGGGTGTGGAGAAGCTGTGCACAACATCATCCTGCCTGTGGGCCGGCAGTGGACAACCTTGATCACGCCCTGTGGACAGTTTTTCTGTCCACAGCCTGTGGAGGGCGGTTGACCACAAATCCCCAACCACCTGACCTGGGGTGATCAAGTCTGGACAACCGGACCTGTGGACCCACTCTGGACAACTTGGGAGTCCCCAGGGTGTGGACGGAACATCCTCCCCTGTTCTGTGGAGAACAGAGCCATGCGGGTGCGTATTCGAACACCGCAGAGAGACCGAAGAGGGTCCGAACGACGAAGGGCGCCCCGGGAGTTCGTCCCGGGGCGCCCTTCCGACGCTGTTCTACGCGGCCGTGTCAGCCGTTCTTGATGCGGTTCGTGAGCTCGGTGACCTGGTTGTAGATGGAGCGCCGCTCGGCCATCAGCGCGCGGATCTTGCGGTCGGCGTGCATCACGGTCGTATGGTCGCGGCCGCCGAACTGGGCGCCGATCTTGGGCAGCGAGAGATCGGTCAGCTCACGGCACAGGTACATCGCGATCTGCCGGGCCGTCACCAGCACACGACTGCGCGAGGATCCGCAGAGGTCTTCCACCGTCAGCCCGAAGTAGTCGGCGGTCGCGGCCATGATGGCGCTCGCGGTGATCTCGGGCGACGCGTCCTCGCCGCCGGGGATCAGATCCTTGAGCACGATCTCGGTGAGCCCGAGGTCCACCGGCTGCCGGTTGAGCGACGCGAAGGCCGTCACCCGGATCAGCGCGCCCTCCAGCTCGCGGATGTTGCGCGAGATACGGGACGCGATGAACTCCAGCACCTCCGGCGGAGCGTTGAGCTGCTCCTGCACCGCCTTCTTGCGGAGGATCGCGATGCGCGTCTCCAGCTCCGGCGGCTGTACGTCGGTGGTCAGGCCCCACTCGAAGCGGTTGCGCAGCCGGTCCTCCAGCGTCACCAGCTGCTTGGGCGGCCGGTCGGAGGACAGCACGATCTGCTTGTTCGCGTTGTGCAGCGTGTTGAAGGTGTGGAAGAACTCCTCCTGCGTCGACTCCTTGCTCGCGAGGAACTGGATGTCGTCGACAAGCAGGATGTCCACGTCGCGGTAGCGCTTGCGGAAGGCGTCGCCCTTGCCGTCGCGGATCGAGTTGATGAACTCGTTCGTGAACTCCTCGGAGCTCACATAGCGCACGCGCGTCCCGGGGTAGAGGCTCCGCGCGTAGTGCCCGATCGCGTGCAGCAGATGCGTTTTTCCGAGTCCCGACTCCCCATAAATAAAGAGAGGGTTGTACGCCTTCGCCGGCGCCTCGGCGACGGCGACCGCGGCCGCGTGCGCGAAGCGGTTGGACGAGCCGATGACGAAGGTGTCGAAGAGGTACTTCGGATTCAGGCGGGCGTGCGGCTCGCCAGGACCGGGCGGCGACGAGGGCTGGGCGGCCAGGGGCCCGGGGGCCCCGCCGGTCGGCGAGGAGCCGGGGCCGCCGCGGTGCGGCGCCTGCTGGTCCTGGTGGTCGCGGCGGTCGAGCTGGCGCTCGTGACGCGGCGCCTGGTCGTAATGCGGCTGCTCGTACTGCTGGCGCTCGGGTGCCTGCGGCCGGTAGTCGTGCTGCTGGGGGCGTCCGGTGTACGGGTCGCGCTCCTGGTAGCCGCCGAGCCGGGGCTGCTGCCAGCCGTGGTCCTCCTGCGGGCCCGGCCAGGCACCCGGCTCGTGGCGCGGCTGCCGGTAATCGGGGTACGCGGGCCGGGCGGTCGGGAGATCATCGGCGGCGGGCCGGTGCCCGTAGCCGTCGTACGGCTCGTGCTGAGACTGCTGCTGCGACTCGTCGTGCGACGGCCCCTGGTACCGGGGCTGCTGGGACTGCTGCGTGGACGGGGCCGGCGGCGGGGCGGGATCTCCCGCCGAATCGTCGACGGTGATCGCGATCCGGATGGGACGGCCGCACTCGCGGCTCAGGGTCTCGCTGATGAGCGGGGCGAGCCGGCCTTCGAGGACGCGCTTGCCCCATTCGTTGGGGACGGCGAGCAGTGCGGTGTCGGCCACCAGGGCGAGCGGCTGGCAGCGCTCGATCCACTGCTTGTCCTTGGGTTCGATGCCCTGCTGCCCCTCTCCGAGGAGATGCTCCAGCACCCGTGGCCACACTGCGGCAAGATCGGCAGGTACGTCAGCCACAGGGCACGCTCTCTCACAGGTCCCACGAATGTGTGGTTCTTGGGACGGGATGGGAAGGACAGGCAGGAAAGGAATCCAAGTTCAGCCACGGTAGTCGGGGCGCGTCACGCGGTTCAAGTTGTTGTCCACAGGCTGTGCATAGTGGACCACGGCGAAGACCCGGTTTGACCGGATGGCGTAGCCGCGCGTACCGTGACCAGGTCGAGTTGTCGATGGCTGCTGCCGCCTGCCTCCGATGGGCAAAGATCACGATCTGTGGTCGTGAAGCGGTGCACACGGGCGTTGCGAGCTTCCTCGTGGGCGCACGGTGACAGCCAGGCGATGTCCCGCCATCACCCGATTCATTTCTGGAGCCCCCGAGTGAGCAAGCGCACCTTCCAGCCGAACAACCGTCGTCGTGCCAAGACCCACGGCTTCCGCCTGCGCATGCGCACCCGCGCCGGTCGCGCCATCCTGGCGACCCGCCGTGGCAAGGGCCGCACCCGCCTTTCCGCCTGATCTCGTAAACGAGTCATGACGTGCTGCCTACCGAGAATCGGCTGAGGCGGCGCGAGGACTTCGCGACCGCGGTACGCCGAGGACGCAGGGCCGGTCGCCCGCTCCTCGTCGTCCATCTACGCAGCAGCGGTTCAACGGACCCGCACGCGCCTGGGGAGAGCGTTCCCCCGACGCGTGCGGGTTTCGTCGTCAGCAAAGCCGTCGGCAACGCAGTCGTACGCAACGTGGTGAAGCGGAGACTTCGCCACCTTGTCCGCGATCGGTTGTCCCAGCTGCCCCCCGGTAGCCTGGTTGTCGTACGGGCATTGCCCGGAGCAGGCGATGCCGACCATGCACAGCTGGCCCAAGACCTGGATGCCGCCCTTCAGCGGCTGCTGGGAGGGGGCGCGCGATGAAGTACCCGCTGCTGGCTTTGATCAAGCTGTACCAGTGGACGATCAGTCCGTTGCTCGGGCCTGTGTGCCGCTATTACCCGTCGTGCTCCCACTACGGTTTTACGGCCATCGACCGGCATGGTGCGGTGAAGGGCACGGCCCTGACCGCCTGGCGCATTCTGCGGTGCAATCCGTGGTCGCCCGGCGGTGTGGACCATGTCCCGCCGCGCAAACGTCCGCGTTGGCACGAAGCGCTGCGCAATGCGTGGAGCGGCAACCGCGACACCAAGGGCGGGCAGTACTCCGCCGCTGAGCCCAACCTGGCTGCAGAGACCTCGCCCAATGCTCAAGGAGCCTGATTAGTGGACACGATTGCCAGTCTGTTCAGCTTTATCACCACACCTGTTTCGTGGGTCATCGTCCAATTCCACACGATGTACGGGGCGATCTTCGGACCTGACACGGGCTGGGCCTGGGGTCTGTCCATCGTGTCGCTCGTGGTGCTTATCCGGATCTGTCTGATCCCGCTGTTCGTCAAGCAGATCAAGTCGACGCGCGGCATGCAGGCGCTCCAGCCTGAGATGAAGAAGATCCAGGAGCGCTACAAGAGCGACAAGCAGCGTCAGTCCGAAGAGATGATGAAGCTGTACAAGGAGACGGGTACCAACCCGCTCTCCTCGTGCCTTCCCATCCTGGCGCAGTCGCCGTTCTTCTTCGCCCTGTACCACGTGCTCTCCAGCATTGCCTCGGGCAAGACCGTAGGCGTTATCAATGACTCGCTGCTGGCGAGCGCCCGTGAGGCGCACATCTTCGGCGCTCCGCTGGCCGCGAAGTTCACGGACAGCGCGGCGGACATGGTCAAGTTCGACGCCTCGCTGACCGATGTTCGCGTGATCACAGCGATCATGATCATCTTGATGTCGGCGTCGCAGTTCTATACGCAGCGCCAGCTGATGACGAAGAACGTCGATCTGTCGGTCAAGACGCCGTTCATGCAGCAGCAGAAGATGCTGATGTACATCTTCCCGGTCATGTTCGCCGTGATGGGCGTCAACTTCCCCGTGGGTGTCCTCGTCTACTGGCTGACCACCAACGTGTGGACCATGGGCCAGCAGATGTACGTGATCCACGGCAATCCGACCCCGGGCAGCAAGGCGCAGGCTCACCTGCTGGAGCGGATGCAGAAGTCGATCGTCAAGCACGGCAAGGTGCGCAGCCGGCGCGAGCGCAACGTCATCAAGGTGATTGCCGCCAAGGGCCGTGAGCGCAACGAGGCCGAGCGAAAGTTCGTCAAGGGCCTTGGTTTGGCGCGGCTGACTATTCAGCCTGACGGCACTGTGGCGAAGGGTGAGCCCGAGGTCGAGGCCGAGGACGGCACGACACCGGAGTCGGGCCCGAAGCGGCAGCAGCCCAAGCGTCTGACCAAGGCGCAGCGTCAGGCCGGCACTGAGCCTTCGGCGAAGACTTCGCTGCAGAAGGACGAGCCGCAGGACGCCAAGCCCAAGCCGGCCGGTAAGTCCGCTCCCGGTTCCGCACGCCAAGCCAAGTCCGGGCAGCGCAAGGGCCAGCAGCGGCCCAAGCACCCGTCCAAGAAGTAATAAGGAGTCCATCCCGTGACGGAAGGCACCACCTCCGCGGCCGCTGAGGGTGGCGACACCCTGACCCGCCTCGAGCAGGAAGGGGAAATCGCGGCCGACTACCTCGAGGGTCTGCTCGACATCACCGACCTCGACGGCGACATCGACATGGACGTCGAGGCAGACCGGGCCGCGGTCTCGATCATCAGTGACGCGGGCAGCCGTGATCTGCAGAAACTCGTGGGTCGCGACGGTGAGGTGCTTGAGGCACTTCAGGAGCTCACGCGTCTCGCCGTGCACCGCGAGACCGGGGACCGCAGTCGGCTGATGCTCGACATCGCGGGATTCCGGGCCAAGAAGCGCGAAGAGCTCGCGGAGCTCGGTGCCAAGACCGCGGACGAGGTGAAGAGCACCGGTGAGCCGGTGAAGCTGAACCCGATGACGCCCTTCGAGCGCAAGGTCGTGCACGACGCGATCGCGGCCGCGGGTCTGCGCAGCGAGTCCGAGGGCGAGGAGCCGCAGCGCTTCGTCGTTGTGCTTCCGGCCTGACCGGTCCATTGCCTTTCGGCCCCGTCTGTTCGCAGGCGGGGCCGATCTTTGTCAGCCTGATAGTCAGCCACCAGTTCGGTAGCGCGGTACGGAAGGACGGTCCCCGTGACGGAGGAAGCAGCGCTTCCCCAGGCGCCTGAAGAGGCACGGGCGGTATTCGGTGAGTGCTTTCCAGAGGCCGTCCGGTACGCGGAACTGCTCGCGGATGCCGGGGTCGAGCGAGGTCTGATCGGTCCTCGTGAGGTGCCGCGTCTGTGGGAGCGGCATCTGCTGAACTGTGCGGTGCTCTCCGAGGTCGTCCCCGAAGGCGTCACGGTCTGCGACGTGGGCTCGGGTGCCGGGCTCCCCGGTATCCCGCTCGCGCTCGTCCGCCCGGACCTGAAGATCACTCTGCTGGAACCGCTGCTGCGGCGTACGAACTTCCTCCAGGAAGTCGTCGAGCTGCTGGGCCTCGACCATGTGACGGTCGTCCGGGGTAGGGCCGAGGAAGTGCTCGGCAAGCTGCCGCCCGTCCATGTGGTGACGGCTCGGGCGGTCGCGCCGCTGGACCGACTGGCCGGCTGGGGAGTACCCCTGCTACGTCCGTACGGTGAGATGCTGGCGCTCAAGGGTGACACCGCGGAAGAAGAGATTAAGAGCACACGTTCTGCTCTGAGCAAGCTCGGAGTAGTGAAGACCGAAGTGCTGCATGTCGGCGAGGGAGTGGTCGATCCGCTCTCGACGGTGGTGCGTGTGGAGGTCGGGGAGAGCCCCGGAGGGGTGCGATTCGCGGCGAAGCGGGCCAAGGCAGCGCGGACTGGGCGTACGCGCCGCCGCCGTTGATCTTCCCTGTCTATCAGCGATGCTCCATACAAGCTGCCATACGTACGCATTTCGGAGTGTCGTGAAGGTGTAGCTGCGCAGCCGGTGCATCGTGTTTCACGTGAAACGTCGCTCTCTGCTGCATGGAATCATCAGCCGCGGTCGTGCGGCTGCCGAGCCGCGCGACCGTAGACCCGTGAGGGTTACGAAGTTGTCCACAGGCGTGGATTACTCCACAGAAGAACGGGCCTCGCTGGTTCATGACCCCGAAAGCATGGCAGGCTCTGTGCATTGCGAGCCTGAAGTCGAGGAGAGTGAATCCTTGCGGTCCGACGCCAACATCGCGGGACCGATGACCGATCCGGTCCCCGGTCCCCGTACCGAGTCGGCGGGGGAGGATGTTTCACGTGAAACACCGCCCCCGATGGACGACACCCCCATTGGTCGTGCTGCCCAATTGGCGGTAGAAGCTCTTGGCCGTGCCGGCGAGGGCCTGCCCCGGCCTGAGCAGACACGGATCATGGTGGTTGCCAACCAGAAGGGTGGCGTCGGGAAGACCACGACAACGGTCAACCTGGCTGCATCACTCGCGCTCCACGGTGCCCGTGTTCTGGTGGTCGATCTCGACCCGCAGGGCAACGCCTCCACGGCGCTGGGGATCGACCATCACGCCGAAGTCCCCTCCATCTATGACGTCCTGGTGGACAGCAGGCCGCTCTCCGAAGTGGTCCAGCCGGTCCCGGATGTCGAAGGTCTTTTCTGCGCGCCGGCCACCATCGATCTCGCAGGTGCGGAGATCGAGCTGGTGTCGCTTGTGGCGCGCGAGAGCCGACTGCAGCGGGCGATCCTGGCGTACGAGCAGCCGCTGGACTACATCCTCATCGACTGTCCGCCCTCGCTGGGCCTGCTGACCGTCAACGCACTGGTCGCCGGCGCCGAGGTCCTGATCCCCATTCAGTGTGAGTACTACGCACTCGAGGGCCTGGGGCAGCTCCTGCGGAACGTCGATCTCGTGCGAGGGCATCTCAACCCCGACCTGCATGTGTCGACGATCTTGTTGACCATGTACGACGGCAGGACCCGGCTCGCCTCCCAGGTGGCCGACGAGGTGCGCACGCACTTCGGCAAAGAGGTGCTCAGGACGAGCATCCCTCGGTCTGTACGGATCTCGGAAGCCCCGAGCTACGGGCAGACGGTCCTCACCTATGATCCGGGCTCCAGCGGATCGCTCTCGTATCTTGAAGCGGCCCGTGAGATTGCGCTGCGTGGCGTGGGAGTGCACTACGACCCGCAGCATGCCCAGTCGGGCACCCAGAACAGCCAGCAGAGCATGTCGGAGGGGATCCAGTGAGTGAGCGACGTAGAGGCCTGGGGCGGGGGCTCGGTGCGCTGATCCCTGCGGCTTCGCAGGAGAAGCCGGGTTCGCCGACAGGGGCGGCCTCGACTTCCCCTACGGCGGTGCCGGTCATGACCGCGGAGCGGGGCGTGGCAGCCGCGAAGGTCACTGCGCTTCCCGCGGGTCCCGTTTCACGTGAAACGGAAGTTCCCGCGCAGGTGCCGGAGCCGGTGGGTCCCGAGGAGGTGGCCGGTGCTCACTTTGCCGAGCTGCCGCTGGACTCCATCAAGCCGAACTCCCGGCAGCCCCGAGAGGTGTTCGACGAGGACGCTCTCGCGGAGCTGGTCACCTCCATCAAGGAAGTGGGCCTCCTCCAGCCCGTCGTCGTACGGCAGCTGGGTCCCGAGCGCTACGAGCTCATCATGGGGGAGCGCCGTTGGCGGGCATGCCGGGAAGTCGGCCTGGAGAGGATCCCGGCGATTGTCCGCGCCACGGAGGATGAGAAGCTCCTTCTCGACGCTCTGCTGGAGAACCTGCACCGGGCTCAGCTGAACCCGCTGGAAGAGGCTGCGGCGTACGACCAGTTGCTCAAGGACTTCAACTGCACGCACGACCAGTTGGCCGACCGCATCGGGCGCTCGCGCCCGCAGGTCTCCAACACGCTGCGACTGCTCAGGCTTTCGCCCTCGGTTCAGCGGAGGGTGGCTGCCGGGGTGCTGTCCGCAGGGCATGCCAGGGCGCTGCTCGCGGTTGAGGACTCCGAGGAGCAGGACCGTCTGGCGCATCGGATCGTTGCCGAGGGCCTCTCGGTACGTGCTGTCGAGGAGATTGTCACTCTGATGGGCTCACGTCCTCAGAGCAGCCCCAAGGCCAAGGGCCCGCGCGCCGGTGCGCGGGTGTCGCCCGCGCTTTCCGGTCTCGCCTCGCGGCTCTCCGACCGGTTCGAGACACGGGTGAAGGTCGATCTGGGGCAGAAGAAGGGAAAGATCGTCGTCGAGTTCGCGTCGATGGAAGATCTCGACCGGATCCTCGGCACGCTCGCCCCTGGGGAGGGTCGGGTCCTGGAGAGGGGACCCGCCGAGGAAGGCGAAGAGGACGACGAGAACTGATCCCTCGGAGAATCGTTGCAGAGGCGGGTTGTGTCCGGGGCGTTCCTGAACACGGCCCGCCCTTTGCTTTCCTACGGTATCCGTGCGACCGATGGGTGGATACGATGCGTTCTGGTATGGCACATCCACCTTGGTTCACTTCAGAAGGAGGCCGGTGGCCATGCGATCGGTGAGCCGCACCCAGCTGGTGACAGCAGGGCTCAGTCTCGGTGCGGTCGGCGGTTTCGTCGGCAGCCTGATTCGGGAGCGGGGCGCGCTGACGGCCGCCCGCAGTGCGGCAGGCGAAGGAAGTGAGGAACAGCCTTCATGGGGCGACGGCTCGTACCGCTCACGTTGGACAATCTTCCGGATCTCCCCAAGCGCTGCCGTGCCTGTGTCTTCTGGGAACTTGATCCCGTCAGTGGAGAAGCAGCGGTAAAGGCAGGCACACCCGAGCTGGAGAAGGAAGCGTGGATCTCCGCTGTCCTGCTGGAGTGGGGTTCCTGTGGCCGGGTCGTCTACGTTGACGATGTTCCTGTGGGATACGTGCTGTACGCACCGCCGGCGTACGTACCGCGGTCCACGGCATTTCCCACGAGCCCGGTGTCCCCCGACGCTGTGCAGCTGATGACCGCCTGGATCATGCCCGGCTATCAAGGTCAGGGTTTGGGGCGCGTGATAGTGCAGACCGTCGCCAAGGACCTCCTCCGGCGAGGGTTCAAGGCCATTGAGGCATTCGGCAACGCCCGCTGGACTGAGCCCGCCTGTATGTTGCCGGCGGACCATCTGCTGGCGGTCGGATTCAAGACCGTACGGCCCCATCCGCTGCATCCCCGGCTGCGGCTGGAGCTGCGGACGACGCTCTCCTGGAAGGAAGACGTCGAGTTGGCATTGGACAGGCTGTTGGGTGCGGTTCAGAAGGAGCCGGTGCTGCGTCCGTTGTGAAGGCGCATACGCCGTGGGCCCATCCCCCGTAAAGGGAGATGGGCCCACACGTGTTTCACGTGAAACAGAGACCAGGCGGTCAGGCCTTGGCGACCTCGTCACCGATGAAGTCCCCGAGGTCGCGGAGGAGCGCGGCCTTCGGCTTGGCGCCGACGATGGTCTTGGCGACCGCGCCGTCCTGGTAGACGTTCAGAGTCGGGATGGACATCACGCCGTACTTGGCAGCGGTGGCCGGGTTCTCGTCGATGTTGAGCTTGACGATCTCGATCTGGTCGCCGTGCTCGGCTGCGATTGCCTCGAGGGACGGGGCGATCTGGCGGCACGGACCGCACCAAGCGGCCCAGAAGTCCACCAGAACGGGCTTGTCGCTCTTGAGGACGTCCTGCTCGAAGGAGTCGTCGGTCACGTTCTTCAAGGTGCCGGCCACGGCAGCCTCCTTAACTTCGTGTGGGGTGTGGGGTGGGGAATGGCAGATCAGGCAGTGGCGGTCTTCTCGGGTTCCGCGACCTTCTCGCCGTCGGCGAGGGCGGCCAGGAAGCGCTCGGCGTCGAGTGCGGCCGAGCAGCCGGTCCCCGCAGCCGTGATGGCCTGCCGGTAGGTGTGGTCGACGACGTCACCGGCCGCGAAAACGCCGGTCAGGTTCGTGCGCGTCGACGGTGCGTCGACCTTCACATAGCCCTCGTCGTCGAGCTCCAGCTGGCCCTTGAACAGCTCGGTGCGCGGGTCGTGGCCCACGGCGATGAACAGTCCGGTCACAGCAAGCGGGGAGGTCTCGCCCGTCTTGGTGTCACGCAGGGTCAGGCCCGAAAGCTTCTGGTCGCCCTGGAGCTCGGCGCACTCGCTGTCCCAGGCGAACTTGATCTTCGGGTCGGCGAAGGCGCGGTCCTGCATGGCCTTGGAGGCACGCAGGGTGTCCCGGCGGTGGACGACGGTCACGGACTTGGCGAAGCGGGAGAGGAAGGTCGCTTCCTCCATCGCGGTGTCGCCACCGCCGACGACGGCGATGTCCTGGTCCTTGAAGAAGAACCCGTCACAGGTGGCGCACCAGGAGACGCCGCGTCCGGAGAGTGCGTCCTCCTGCGGGAGGCCGAGCTTGCGGTGCTGGGAGCCCGTCGAGACGATGACAGCCTTGGCACGGTGGACGGTGCCTGCGGTGTCTGTGACCGTCTTGATTTCGCCCGTGAGGTCGACCGACACGACATCGTCCGGAACGAGCTCGGCGCCGAAGCGCTCGGCCTGGGCCCGCATGTTGTCCATCAGGTCGGGGCCCATGATGCCGTCTCGGAACCCGGGGAAGTTCTCCACGTCGGTGGTGTTCATCAGAGCACCGCCTGCGGTCACAGCACCCTCGAATACCAGCGGCTTTAGCGACGCACGCGCGGTATACAGCGCGGCGGTGTAGCCGGCGGGCCCGGAGCCGATGATGATCACGTTTCGGACGTCGCTCACGGGTTTTTTCCTCGTCTCTGCGGACTGCCTGCTGCCTACGGGGCTTGGTCTTGGACTCTCACCCCACCCAACGGATCCTACGGGGCATGCATTCCCGAGGTGTCCGAGCCCACTCGGGCGCGTTTCAGCGGCGAGGGTAGGCCTGCGTCAGCAGAACCTTGCCCTTGGCGGGCGGAGTCTCATTGACGCAGGCGGCGTCGACGACGTACGCCTCCACCTTGGTGACATCGGTGGGGTCCGCCAGCACAACGAGGAAGGCGCTCTTGCCGTTGTACGTCCCCTCCTCGGCGGCGAGCGGCACGGCGTTGCGGCCGATCCCCTCCTGCACGCACGGCGGCACGTACACATCCGTCCCCCGCATGGGGGTGTTCTCGATATCGACCGACGGCGCCTTCTCGGGCTTGCCCTGCGACATCGGCTGCTTGGCGATCAGAGACTGCACGCGGTTCTCGAGAGCGGGCTTCGAGAACGCTGTCCCTCGCTCCTGCGAGGCGGTGACGTCCCCACCGGTGGACGAGCCATTACCGCCCGACGGTCCGACGGACTGCAGCAGGAGCAATCCCATGCCGATTGCGGCCGTCCCGAAGACGGCCCCGATGACGGCATTGCGGCGGCGGCGAGTCGCCTGACGGTTTCGGCCGGGCCCTGTGGTCGCGCGGGGGCGTCCCGCCGGGCGGTCCGGGGTGGCGACTTCGGGAACGCGCGTGGCAGGCGTTGTTTCACGTGAAACAGGAGCGGTCTCTTCGGGCGCTGTGGAGTCCAGGAGCGCTTCGGCGGCCAGTGCGGCATCGATACGGCCGACGACATCAGCAGGCATCCGATGCGCACCGGGCAGTGTGCCCAGCAGCCCGCGGATCTCCTCCAGAGAGGCCTGTACGTCGGCGCACAGCGCGCACCCGTCCAGATGGCGACGTACGTCCGCCGTGCGGGAAGGGGTGAGGAGGCCTTCGGTGAGATCGGAGATCTCCGAGACGTCCGGGTGCTGAGTCGTGCCGGCCGTCGATGTCATGCGCGCCCACCTCCGCCCTTCACAGCAGCAGGATCACTTGGTCCTGCATCTTTTCGTCCCGACGCCGGTGGGACGGATGCCCCGTGCGTCCGGTTCCTTCCCCCACCGAGGTCATTGCTATCCCCGGTATCCGTGCGCAGATGGGTGAGTAGTGGCAGCAGTCGTGCCCGGCCGCGCGCACAGCGGCTCTTCACGGTCCCGGTCGGTACTTCGAGGACGCGCGCGGCCTCCGCGACGGGGTACCCCTGCATGTCCACCAGCACCAGGGCTGCCCGCTGCTCGACGGGCAGGGTGGCCAGAGCCGCGATCAGTTCCCGGTGGAGGTCCTGGCGCTCTGCCGGAGCCTCGGCGGACTCGTGGGGTTCGAGGAGCTGATCCAGTCGCTCGGCGTCGTCGACGGGCGCTGTCTTGCGGGACGCGGCCTTGCGTGCTCGGTCGAGACAGGCGTTGACGGTGATGCGGTGCAGCCAGGTGGTCACGGCGGACTGGCCGCGGAAGGTGTGGGCGGCCCGGTAGGCGGACACCAGGGCGTCCTGAACCGCGTCAGCGGCCTCCTCGCGGTCGCCCAGCGTGCGGAGGGCTACCGCCCAGAGCCGGTCGCGGTGACGACGTACGAGCTCACCGAAAGCGTCCGGGTCGCCCTTGACATGGCGGGCCAGTAGATCCTGGTCGCTTGTGTCGCCGAGTGTGACGTCGTCCAACGGTGAGCCCCCTCCCCTGATGTGGCGGTCAGCCGGTGATTTTGATCTCCGAGATTCCACCACGGAAGGCGCCGGGTGAGCCGTCGGTCGGCAGCGATGTGATGTGGATCAGGATGTACCGGGTCCGGACGGGCTTGTCGAGCGTGGCTTCCAGCTTGCCTGCTGCCGGCTCCAGTTCGGTGATCTGCTGGGAAAAATCGGAGAGCGCGGAAGGATTCGAGGCATTCTCGTCCGCTGCGAGCACCTCTACGGTCTGACCGCTGCGGTACATGTCGATGTCGACGCCGGACACGTCCTGTGCGCTGCCGAGATCAACGATTATCCCGCTGCCGTCCTTGCGCTGCGGAAGATTGCCGAAGTTGGCGTAGCCCCTGTACTGCGGGGTGATCCAGGCCGTGCCTGTATTGCCGTCGATGGCTTGGGGTACGTCCTCCGCCTCTATCCCGTCGCCGTTCGGGGCGTACACGCGGGCGTCGGAGATCCGGAGCGGCTTCGGGTCGGGCCTCTTGGGCTCTTTGCCGTTGTTCGTCTGCGAGGACGTCTTGTCGTCGGATTCCTGGCCCCGGTCCAGGAGGGTGTCCGCCAGCTGCCAACTGCCCAGGCCGAGGGCGGCGATGAGCAGCGCTGCCACACCCCACTTGAGCACCTTGCCGGTACGGCTCTGGAGCGGGCGGGGCGGGGCGGCCACTAGAGGCTGGGTGGCCTGCGCACCGGAGTGCGGGCTCGGCCTGCCGTAGGTGCCCTGCTGGTAAGTGGTGCGCTGGTACTCCGGTGGCGCAGTGAACGTGGGCTCCGGCGGACGGATGCGAGGCATCGCCGCGACGGCCTTCGCCAGCTCGTCCGGGGTGGTGCAGGGCGGATCCTGGCGCGAGGCGGTGGCGCCGTCGTTGACCAGGGCACGCATGGCGAGCTCGGAGAGCCTCCGGTGGATGCCGGCGCGTACCTGATCGGGGGCGATGAGCCCGACGCCCTTGGGCAGCCCGGAGAGGCCGTACGCGTCCCTCTCGTACGGCCAGCGCTGTGTCAGGGCGGCGTACAGCAGTGCGCCGATCGCCTCGGTGTCGGTGCGCTGCGGCCGGTCGGATGTGATGCCACGGAGGGCGGCGTTCACCGCGAGCCCGCGGATCCGGTACTGGCCCGACGAGGTCCGCAGGATGGCGCCCGGGGTGAGCTTGAGGTGGGCGAGGCCCTCTCGGTGGGCGGCCGCCATGGCCTGCGAGATCTGGCTTACGAGCTGGTACGCCTCGTGGGCCTCGAGCGGGCCCGCTGCGAGCATCGCCGTCAGCTCTGTGGCGTCCGGAAGCCACTCGTGGACGACGTAGACGAGGTCGTTCTCCTCCACCGCGTCCAGCACCTGGACGAATCGGGGGTCGCCGAGCAGCGCCGACGAGCGGGCCGCGGCGAGCACGGACCTGGCCCGGGCGTGGTCCGCGGGCAGCAGGTGGACACCCACGGCGCGGCGGAGCTTTTCGTCGACTGCGCGCCAGCTGCTGAATCCGTCCAGACGGGTGACGCATTCTTCGAGCCGGTAGCGTCTGGCGAGCTTGTGCCCACTGTGCAGCTCGGGTGTGGCGATGGGAGTCTCGGAGCCTTGTCCCTCGCCGTCCGCTTCGCCCTTTTTCTCGTCCGCTGTGTCCTGGGCTTCCGCCACCCCGTCGGCCGTGGCCTTGTCCGCCTTGGCGGTCAGCGGTTCATCACCGCTGTTGTCGGCCACGTCGACGGCAGCCGTGCTACGTTCCGCCACCGTCGTTCCTGCCTCCCCATCCGTTGCGCGCTGTTGAACAGCCATGCCAATTGTGCCCACAGTCCGGCGCTATGCACGACACGCAGCGGCCGATGATGGTTGTGCGGGGCCCGCCCGGAGGTTAGCGCCCGAGCCGCCCTCGCACCATGCCCACCATGGCGTTGAGCTCCTCGATCCGCATCCGCTTCGCGGCGACGAAGAAGACGCCGAGCAGCACGATCCCCCCGACGACCAGCGCAGCCAACGATCCGAGGGCGTCGCTGCCCAGGACGTGCATGATGCCGAAGCCGGCAGCGCCGCCCAGGATCGCGGCCGGTACAGAGGCCCCGGCCAGGCGGGCGTACGTACGCAGGACGTGAGTGCCGTCCAGATCGCCGCCCAGCCTGTTGCGCAGGCGCCGCCAGGCGATACCGACGCCGATGGCGTAGGCCAGGCCGTACGAGGCTGCCATGCCGACCACAGCCCACTGGGCGGGCAGGACGACGTAGCAGACGGCTGAGGCCGCCGCGTTGACGGCGGCGACGATGACGGTGTTGTAGAAGGGCGTCCGGGTGTCCTCGTACGCGTAGAACCCGCGCAGGACGACGTACTGCACGGAATACGGGATGAGGCCGAGAGCGAAGGCCATCAGGATGAAGCCCATGGCCTGGGCGCCCTCGTGGCCGGTCGAGGCGAACAGCAGGGTGCACATGGGGACGCCGAGCGCGAGGAACGCGAAGGAGACGGGGACGATCGCGACGGCCGAGTTGCGCAGTCCCTGGGAGATGTCGTCACGGACGGCACCCGGGTCGTTGTCGTGTGCGGCGCGGGAGATGCGGGGCAGCAGGGCGGCCATGACGGAGACGGTGATGATGGCCTGCGGCATGCCCCAGATCAGCTGGGCGTTCGAGTAGGCGAGGATGCCCGCGCCGTCCTTGCCGGAGGCCGCGCCGGCCGCCGTGGCGAGCTGGGTGACGACGACTACGCCCGCCTGGTTGGCGAGGACGAAGAGAACGGTCCACTTGGCGAGCTTGACCGTCTTGCCGAGGCCGTGGCCCTTCCAGTCGAAGCGCGGACGGAAGCGGAAGCCGGTCTCGCGCAGGTACGGGATCATCGCCAGGGCCTGGACGACAAGGCCGAGCAGGGTGCCGATACCCAGCAGCCTGACGCCCTCCGCGGGGATGGTCTCGACGCCCATCTGGGACTCGGCAGAGGTGCCGTAGACCCAGATGAACAGCCCGAAGGTGACGATCATGACGATGTTGTTGAGGACCGGCGTCCACATCATCGCGCCGAATTTTCCGCGGGCGTTGAGGATCTGGCCCATGACCACATGCACACCCATGAAGAAGATCGTGGGCAGGCAGTAGCGGGCGAAAGTGACGGCGACGCTGTTGGCGTCCGGGTTGTCGGCGATGGTGGGCGACATCGCGTGGACCAGGAGCGGCGCCCCGAACACGGCGAGGACGACGATGGCGCCGAGAACGACCATGACGAGAGTGAGGAGGCGGTTGGCGAAGGCTACGCCGCCGTCCTCGTCGTTCTTCATGGCGCGTACCAACTGCGGCACGAAGACCGAGTTGAGGCCACCACCGACGGTCAGGATGTAGATCATCGTGGGCAGGGTGTACGCCACGGTGAAGGTGTCACCGAGCAGGGCCGCACCCAGAGCCGCGGTGATCACCAGGCTGCGTACGAAACCCGTGAGGCGGGAGACCAGCGTGCCCGCCGCCATCAGCGCGCTCGACTTCAGCACGCTCGCCGCACGGCCCGCGGGCTTCTTGGGCGGGGGTGCCGGAGCCGGTTCGGGAGCGGCCGCTGGAGTGGCTCCGCCCGCCTCCTGCTGGTCGCGGTAGAGGTGGGCAAAGGCATCCTGCTCCGGCAGCTCCTCGCCCGCCTGTGTGACCAGGTCGTCCACGCCCACGAACTGGGTGGTCGCGGCATCGTCGCCGTACGGCAGACGGCGCGACGGGCCGTCCGGCTCCGGCGGCGGGGTCTGGGCCCATACGCGCGGATTCGGCGCATGCTGCGGCGGGGACGGCTGCTGGTACAGCGACTGTGGCTCCTGGTAGGTACCCGGGGGCGGCGGAGGGTGCGAGGCGCGGTCGTAGAGCGCCTCCGTCACCGGATCCTGCGTGGAGGGGTCCTGCGACCGGTAAGGGTCGTGGCTGTAGGCGTCCTGGACATACGGGTCCTGGGCGGTCTCGGGCTGCTGCGGCGATGGCACATGGCCCGCTGCCGTGGGCTCCGGGGGCAATCCCCTGGAAGGCGCAGTGCCGCCCGCGCCTTGTCCACGGTCACCGTCGTACGGCGCGTTCACTGGTGCTCCCCTCGAGCTTCCTGTTCCGGCGAGCTGTGCCCTGCTGGGTGTGCGGCCACGGATCCGGGGACTGTCCCCCGGAAAGACGCGGCATTGCAACCCCTCATCGTCCTCGGCCGGCCGGCCACGGCGTTGCTCAACGGTCCACTTTCTCACCCGTGCCCGACGGGTTGCCGCTTTCCGGTCCAGTGTCCGGTGTCGGGTCACTCGGCTGCTCGGGGCCGTCGGCCCCGTCACCGGCCTCACGGGCCGCCGCACGCTTGCGCTGGGTGTACATCCTGATGCCCGCGAGAACAAGCAGCAGCACGCCGCCGGCGATCACCAGCATGACGGTGGGAGTGAACTCGTTGACGTCCACCGTGAACTCCATGGAGCGGCCGTACGGTTTGCCGTCCTCGGTGTAGAGCTGTGCGACCACCGGGACCGGGCCGTTGGCGTTCGCGGTGGCGGTGAACTTCACCGACTGGCTGTGGCCGCCCGCGACCTTCACCGGCCGCTCGGCGATGGTCTGCTTGCCGTCCAGTTTGAGGCGGGTGGGCTTGGTCGACTCCAGCCGCAGCACCAAGTGCTCGACGCCCTGCACCAGCTTGTTCTGGACAGTCACCGGAATGGTGGCGCTGCGCCCCGACAGGGTCGCATCGGATTTCTGAATGAGCTGCACCTCGTCGGTGAGGCTCATCAGGTAGCTCTGAACGCCGGTCCGGTACGCCTGGGCGGTCCGCTCGTTGCCGCGCCAGGACGTGGACATCGCTCGGTAGATCGCATTGCCGAAGGGCGTGACCACCCGGTCCTGTGCGGTCAGGATCACCTTGAAATTGTCGAGCTTGTCCTGCGTGGCCTTGATGTCCTGGAAGGCCTTGGCCGGAAGCTCCCGCTTGCGCAGCGCCCCGGGGTACGCGGCCTCACCCGGCACCTGGGTCGTGGCCTCGGCATCGGGCTTGGCTTTCGCCGCTGCCACCATGTCCAGCGGCTGGGACCAGCGCTGGGCGTCGAGCCCGTGCAGGGCGCTCGCCATCGACTGTGCCTGGCTCGCGGACGGCAGCCGCTGCGGGGCGACGACGATGCTGCGCTGCTTGCCCTCGTTCTGAAGGGTGATCGCCAGCGTCTGGGCCAGGAACTTCTGCACCGCGAGTGTGGAGTCATCCGCCGTCGACATGTCGCCCTGGAAGGCGGTGGAGAGCCGGGCGTCGGCGACTACGGCCGTCGTGCCGCCGCCGATCGGCCGGGCCGCGGAGGGTGTGTACGGCAGGCCCCCGGTCTCCTGCAGGCTGTCGCTGCGCGCGATCACGTTGTGCGCACCGGCCGAGGTGGCGACGTCGACGACCGAGGGGTCCACGGCACCGTCCACGGGCCACGCGAAGTCCGTCGAGGGCTCCGTGAGGAGGATCGACTGCACGGCCGTGGCAGCGACATCGGTCGCCGGCTTCAGGTGGCTGAGAGATCCGGGGACGTCCTTGCCGCGGTGCGCCAGAGAGGCCAGATCGGGGTCGGCGAACGGGAGCGCCACGACCTTGCGGCCCTGCACGGCCTTCTGGAGATTGCTCAGCCACCGGTTGGCGACGGCCTGGTTCTTTCCGGCGACCGTTGTTTCGCCGTCCTCGGACTTGACCTGGTAGCCCTTTGTCATCGCTTCGACGGTGGCGAGCAGGTCCGGGTCCACGACCCACGTCACCGGCAGCTCTTTGCCGAGCGAGACGAGCTGCTCCAGCCGTCCCCCCGGTGCGAGCTCCGCGCCGAGGTCGTCGTTCTTGAAGACCGGAGTCTGCTGCTCGTCCGAACCTGTCTCGGCGGTGAGATGTGTGGAGGAAATCAGCGGCCAGAGATAGGTGAGCTGGGTCTTCTTCTCCGTGTCCTCCGGCTGCCAGGGCAGGAAGGTCCGTTCGATGCCCAGCACCTGCTCGTACGGGCGGGTCGGCGTCTGCCCCCACAGGGACACACCCAGCTGGTAGACCCCCTGGTCGCCGAGACCCAGCTTGCCGACCGGCACCGTGATGCTGAATCCCTCGCTTATCCCGGCGGGGAGCTTCGCGAACTTCTTGGTGAACTTCCCGCCGATTTCCGCGGCGTCGAGCCCGTTCGTGTACCCGGTGCGTTCGGCCGCCGAGTCGATCGCGGACCTACTGGACATCCGCGGCCCGACGCCCAGCCCGACATGGGCGTCGGTGACGGTTTCCTTGCCCCTGTTGGTGATCGTGCCCGAGACCGTGACCTTGCCGCCCTCCACCGGGGCGCTGGGGGTCAGTGTGTCGAGGGACACGTCGACGGTGCGTGAGCCGGTGCCCTCCTCCGCGGCGTGCGCGGGGGCAGCCGCCGGGAGGCACAAGAGGCCCGCTACCAGGGGGGTGCCGGCGAGCAGCGCTGCTGTGCGCCGCAGCCACCGGCGGGCAGGTGAGGGAGTCGTCCCCTGGAAGTCTGCCGCCTCGGCCACGCGCTCGCCCGTCCCTTGTCGTCGTCTGCTGCCGGTGGTGGTGGTTGTCGATTAATGCGTCCACGCATGGTAACGAGGTGCGCTGTGGCGAAGTGCTGCGGACTGCGCCACATGATCGCGAGAGTGTTCCGGGCGGAGGGAAACTGGGGAGCTTCGGCCGGCTGGGGCACGTACCCTTTTCTGTTGTGCCGAACGCCAACGAAGACAATCCCAGTGCCCTGAGCCAGGTGCAGCGCCGCGCGGTCAGCGAGCTGCTGCGAGTCGCCCCTGTCGCCGACGACCTCGCTCGCCGCTTCCAGGAGGCGGGGTTCAGTCTCGCCCTGGTCGGTGGATCGGTCAGGGACGCGTTGCTCGGCAGGCTCGGCAACGACCTGGACTTCACGACCGACGCCCGCCCCGAGGACGTGCTGAAGATCGTCCGGCCGTGGGCGGACTCGGTGTGGGAGGTCGGGATCGCCTTCGGGACGGTGGGATCCCAGAAGATGGGCTACCAGATCGAGGTCACGACGTACCGTTCCGAGGCGTACGACAGGAACTCGCGCAAGCCCGAGGTGTCCTACGGCGACTCCATCGAGGAAGATCTCGTACGCCGCGACTTCACCGTCAACGCGATGGCCGTCGCGCTCCCGGAGAAGGAGTTCATCGACCCGCACGGTGGCTTGGAAGACCTCGCGGCCCGTGTTCTGCGCACTCCCGGGACGCCCGAGGAGTCGTTCTCCGACGACCCGCTGCGCATGATGCGCGCAGCACGGTTCGCCGCTCAGCTCGACTTCGAGGTGGCGCCCGAAGTTGTCGCCGCGATGACGGCCATGGCCGAGCGCCTGGAGATCGTCTCGGCGGAGCGAGTACGTGACGAGCTCAACAAGCTGATTCTCTCGGACGACCCGCGCAAGGGTCTGAGGCTGCTTGTCGACACCGGGCTCGCCGAGTACGTGCTTCCAGAGCTGCCTGAGCTGCGCCTGGAGAGTGATGAGCATCACAGGCACAAGGACGTCTATGAGCACTCGCTGACCGTGCTGGAACAGGCCATGGACCTCGAAGAGGACGGTCCGGACCTCGTTCTGCGGCTGGCGGCTCTGCTGCATGACATCGGGAAGCCGAGGACGCGGCGCTTCGAGGCGGACGGTCGGGTCTCGTTCCATCACCACGAGGTGGTGGGGGCCAAGATGACCAAGAAGCGCATGACCGCTCTCAAGTACTCCAACGACCTGATCAAGGACGTCTCGACACTCGTGGAGCTCCATCTGCGCTTCCACGGGTACGGGACCGGGGAGTGGACCGACTCGGCGGTGCGACGGTACGTACGCGATGCGGGCCCGCTGCTGGACCGGCTGCACAAGCTGACCCGTTCTGACTGCACTACGCGCAACAAGCGCAAGGCGGGCGCGCTCTCGCGGGCCTACGACGGGCTTGAGGAGCGCATTGCGGAGCTGCAGCAGCAGGAGGAGCTGGACTCCATCCGGCCCGATCTGGACGGCAACCAGATCATGGAGATTCTGGGCATCAGGCCCGGCCCGGAGATCGGCAAGGCGTACAAGTTCCTGCTCGAGCTGCGGCTGGAGAACGGCCCGATGGAGCACGAGGCGGCGGTCGCGGCACTCAAGGAGTGGTGGGCGGCCCAGAGCTGAGCGCATGTTTCACGTGAAACATGACGGAGTGCGGATGGGCTGAGGGGCGGTGTTTCACGTGAAACACCGCCCCTTCCGCGTCAGCCGATCCAGTCGCTTCGGCTAGTTGGCCTTCAGGTCCGTCAGGCACAGGACGACGCTGGTCCTGCTCTTACGTCGTCCCGAAGTCTCGGTGTAAGCCGTGTACTTGGTCTTGTCGCAGAGGTTCATGTCAGTGGTGTCATCGTGAACCTCTGCGATCTTGAACTGGGCGGCCGAGTTGCCGCAGTCGACCGCCTCCATGTCCGGCGTGAACTCGGTGCCGTTGTTCTTCATGCAGTCTCCGACCGCCGCCGCCTTCGCGTCCGACTCGAAGACCTTGTCCCAGCCGAACTTCAGGCCGCCCAGAGCGCCGAGCAGCAGCACGATGATGGTGAGGTTGCGTATCACCGACATGTTCTTGGGCGCCTGCGGCGGAGGCGGCGGGCCCTGCGGCGCCATGTGGCCGGGGTAGCCGCCCGGCTGCTGCTGTGGGTACTGCTGCGGCGGATAAGGCTGCTGCGGGTACTGCTGCTGAGGCGGGTAAGGCTGTTGCTGCTGGGGATAGCCGTAGCCGGGCTGCGGCGGGTACGGCTGCTGCGGGGGCTGCTGTCCGTACGGTGAAGGGCCCTGCTGCGGATAGGTCATACGGGAGTCCCCCTGAGAATGCGCTGCGCACATGAGTATTTGACGCGCGCACGCTATAGGACGCCACCAACGCGCTTCCAACGGGACACGATCGCGGCGGCCACCGCATAGACGACCGCGACGGTGACCACCAGAGCGGCCGAGCGGCCGTCGGGGGGCAGCATCAACGCCGCCACCGCCGCGGCCCCTACGAACGCGACGTTGAACAGCACGTCGTAGACCGAGAAGATCCGCCCGCGATAGGCATCGTCGACCTCCGACTGCACCACCGTGTCCGTGGTGATCTTCGCGGCCTGCGTGGTGAGCCCGAGCACGAAGGCGGCGGCCATCATCGGCACAGGTGCGAAGGGCAGGCCAAGAGCCGGTTCGAGTACGGCGGCCGATCCGGCACACACCACCATCCACCCGTACGCTCCGAGCCGCCCCACTGCCCACGGGGTGAGCACAGCGGCCGCGAAGAACCCCGCCCCCGACATCGCGACAGCGACCCCGAGCAGAGCCAGCCCGTCCGAGCCGTCCGACCAGGCGTACCGGCACAGCATCAGCACCATCACCGTGAGCGCGCCGTAGCAAAAGCGCATCAGCGTCATTGCGGCCAGCACACGGCGGGCGGGCAGGCGCTCCGCGAGATGCCGCAGCCCGTCGGCGAAACCGCGTGCCGTGGAGGCCAGCGCGGCACCCAGTCGCGGCAGGACCAACTCGGGATCGGGGCCGAGCAGCTCACGGCTCATCCGCAAGGACGCCAGGGCGGCGCAGAGGTACAGCGCGGCACCCACCAGAACCACCGCCGCATCGGAGTCCGACGCCACGAGCCGTACCGCGAAGGCGAGACCACCGCCGGCGGTTGCGGCGAGCGTGCCCGCAGTCGGCGAGAGCGAGTTGGCCATGACGAGCCGGTCGGCGTCGACGACGCGCGGCAGGGCGGCCGACAGCCCGGCCAGCACGAAGCGGTTGACGGCGGTGACAGAGAGGGCCGAGGCGTAGAAGAGCCAGTCCGGCACGGAAGCCAGGATCAGCAGCGCTGTGCCGCAGGCGAGCACTGCCCTCAGCAGGTTCCCGTACAGAAAGACCTGGCGACGCTGCCAGCGGTCGAGCAGCACGCCGGCGAAGGGACCCACGACGGAATAGGGGAGCAGCAGGACGGCCATCGCCGAGGCGATGGCGCCGGGCGAGGTCTGCTTCTCCGGGGAGAAAACGACGTACGAGGCCAGCGCCACCTGGTAGACGCCGTCCGCGGACTGGGAGAGCAGTCGCACCGTCAGCAGGCGGCGGAAGTTGGTCAGGCGCAGGAGTACACGCAGATCACCTACGACGGGCATGCGAGCAAGGGTCACACACGAGGAGGGTCCCCGGGCGGATTGCCAGGGGACCCTCAACGATCGGACAGGGCCGAGCTTTAGCGCTCGACCTCGCCCTTGATGAACTTCTCGACGGCGCGGTGGGCCTCGTCGTCGAAGTACTGCACCGGCGGGGACTTCATGAAGTACGAGGACGCGGAGAGGATCGGGCCGCCGATGCCGCGGTCCTTGGCGATCTTCGCGGCGCGCACGGCGTCGATGATGACACCCGCGGAGTTCGGGGAGTCCCAGACCTCGAGCTTGTACTCCAGGTTCAGCGGGACGTCACCGAAGGCGCGGCCCTCGAGGCGTACGTACGCCCACTTGCGGTCGTCCAGCCACGCCACGTAGTCCGACGGGCCGATGTGGACGTTGTCCGCACCAAGGTCACGGTCAGGGATCTGCGAGGTGACGGCCTGCGTCTTCGAGATCTTCTTGGACTCCAGGCGCTCACGCTCGAGCATGTTCTTGAAGTCCATGTTGCCGCCGACGTTCAGCTGCATCGTGCGGTCCAGGACGACGCCCCGGTCCTCGAAGAGCTTCGCCATCACGCGGTGCGTGATGGTGGCGCCGACCTGCGACTTGATGTCGTCGCCGACGATCGGGACGCCCGCCTCGGTGAACTTGTCGGCCCACTCCTTGGTGCCGGCGATGAAGACCGGGAGAGCGTTGACGAAGGCGACCTTGGCGTCGATGGCGCACTGCGCGTAGAACTTCGCAGCGTCCTCGGAGCCGACGGGCAGGTAGCAGACGAGAACGTCGACCTGGCGGTCCTTGAGGGTCTGGACGATGTCGACCGGGGCCTCGGCGGACTCCTCGATGGTCTGGCGGTAGTACTTGCCCAGGCCGTCGAGGGTGTGGCCGCGCTGGACGGTCACACCCGTGTTGGGCACGTCGCAGATCTTGATGGTGTTGTTTTCGCTGGCGCCGATGGCGTCCGCGAGGTCGAGGCCGACCTTCTTCGCGTCGACGTCGAAGGCGGCCACAAACTCGACGTCACTCACGTGATATTCGCCGAACTGCACGTGCATCAGACCCGGGACCTTGCCCGCCGGGTCGGCGTCCTTGTAGTACTCGACGCCCTGCACCAGCGAGGCGGCGCAGTTGCCCACGCCGACGATGGCTACGCGAACCGAACCCATTGGCGGTTGCTCCCTGTGTGTACTCGACGAGGCCCTGCGGTGTGCAGGGGCCTCACTTGGCGGTGTCGTCGGACGGATCCGGCGGGGTGTCATCCCGGTGCCGGGGCAGGCCGCCCGTCTCTCCAGATGTGGTGTCTTGGCGAGCCGGGCTCTCGGGGGTGGACCGTCGCTGGTCCCGCCCCGCCCGCTCGCTCTCGATGAGCTCGTTCAGCCAGCGCACTTCGCGCTCCACGGACTCCATGCCGTGCCGCTGCAGCTCAAGCGTGTAATCGTCCAGGCGCTCCCGGGTACGGGCCAGGGAGGCGCGCATCTTCTCAAGACGCTCCTCCAGCCGGCTCCTGCGGCCCTCGAGCACCCGCATCCGCACCTCGCGCTCGGTCTGCCCGAAGAAGGCGAAACGGGCCGCGAAGTGCTCGTCCTCCCAGGAATCCGGGCCGGTGTGGGAGAGCAGCTCCTCGAAGTGCTCCTTACCTTCCGCCGTCAGCCGGTAGACGATCTTGGCGCGGCGTCCCGCGAGCGAAGCGGCAAGCGCGTCCTCCGGAGCGCTGCCAGGCTCCTCGATCAACCAGCCGTTGGCGACCAGCGTCTTGAGGCATGGGTAGAGGGTTCCGTAACTGAAGGCACGGAAGACCCCCAGCGAGGTGTTGAGCCGCTTGCGCAGCTCGTAACCGTGCATCGGGGACTCGCGCAGCAGGCCGAGCACGGCGAATTCGAGGATGCCTGAGCGCCTGCTCATTCCTCGCCTCCCCAGTCGCCGACGGGCCTTATGCCGAGCTGATGTATCGACTCGATACATCCAGACGATAGAACGGGAGTCCCGATGCGACAAGTGGGGGCAGAGTGAACGGCGTCACATCACCGATTCGCAGGACGCAACTTGCCTGATTTGGGGTGAAGATCGGCACTGGGTGGGTTTTGGCGGTGCGTAGTCTGTGCGGCATGCACACCACCGGGAACCAAGTGACGCCAGGTAGCGTCCTCGTCCTGGATGCACATGAGGCCGTACGGATGAGCCCGCCCCCGGGCTGGTCCGTACTTCGGGGGGACCGGAACTCAACTGCCGCTTCCAGGCGATCTCGCCTGCCCGAGGAGTAGTCGTTCGATGAGCGAGCACCGTCGCAAACCGCCACAGTCGCAAGACAGCGGGCGTGCCGCGGCCAGGCGAGCCGCACAGCAGCCGTCAGGCCGCCGCGCGGCTCCCACGCGGGGCACCACCACCGGGTCTCCCTCCGGTTCGTACGAAGAGGAGCGCCAGTACGGCAGCAGAGCGGAAGCCCGCCGTGCCGCCCAGCGGGGCGCTGGCGGCGGCTCGCGCCGGCGCGGAGCCGAAGCCGGCAGTACGGGAGCAGGCGGCCGCAGCGGCCGCGGACGGGGGCGCGGAGGCCCGCCGGCCAAGGGCAAGTTCATCAACTACCCGCGCTCGGACAAGTACGGGTGGCGGCGGTTCGTACCCTCTTGGAAGCTGGTCGGCGGTACCTGCCTCGGCTTCTTCGCGATCATGGTCGCGGGCGCGGGGGTGGGTCTTGCCCTGGTCAATACGCCCAAGGCACAGGACATGGCCGAGGCGCAGAACAACGTCTTCTTCTGGGACGACGGCAAGACGCAGCTCGCCGCCACCGGCGGCGATCGCAACCGCCAGATCGTCACCATCGACAAGATTCCGGAGTCCATGCAGGACGCGGTGATCGCAGCGGAGAACGCCTCGTTCGACGACGACTGGGGCGTCGACCCCATGGGCATCGGCCGGGCCGTGTTCAACATGGCCACGGGCGGCGAGACCCAAGGCGGCTCCACCATCACCCAGCAGTACGTGAAGAACACGTACCTGGAGCAGGACCAGACGATGAAGCGCAAATTCACCGAGCTCTTTATCTCGATCAAGGTCGGCGCGACGGTGGACAAGAAGGAAATCCTCGCCGGTTATCTGAATACCGCGTACTTCGGCCGTGGCGCATACGGAATCCAGGCCGCGTCCCAGGCGTACTTCGGCAAGAACAGCGAGGACCTCGAGCCGGACGAGAGCGCCTTCCTCGCCCAGCTCCTCAAGGGGCCGAACCTCTTCAACCCGGACGGCGGCATCGGCGACAACGCCACCCCCGAGAAGAACCGCGCGCGTGCCGAGGAGCGCTGGTCGTGGGTCCTCGACCGCGAGGTCGAGGTGAAACGTATGACCCAGCAGACGCGGGAAAAGTACAGGACGTTCCCGAAACTCAGGGACTCCGACCAGGCCAGCGGCCTCGATGGCCAGAAGGGCTACCTGGTCGAGACCGCCAAGAAGTACGTGATGAAGCAGACCAACATCACGCCGGAGCAGCTGGAACGCGGGGGCTATCGCATCTACACGACCTTCAACAAGAAGAAGGTCGACGCGATGGAGAAGGCGGTCAAGAAGACCAAGAAGGAATTCCTGGACACCAAGAAGCGCCCGGAAACGGACAAGTTCGTCCAGTTCGGCTCTGCTTCGGTGGACGTGAAGACTGGCAAGATCGTCGCGATCTACGGCGGCGAAGGCTGGGACCAGAAGCACTTCACCAACAACGCCGACACCTCCGGCGTCCCCGTCGGCTCGACCTGGAAGCCCTACGTCCTCGCCGCGGCGATGGAGCACGGCACCCACAAGACCGGCGGCGAGGGCCTTTCGCCGATGAGCAAGTACAACGGCAACGACATGCTCGAGATTAAGTACCCCAGCGGCAATCCGGTTCCGGGCAAGAACGGGCAGCCGTTCCGGCAGAAGAACGAGAGCGACAAGGCGTACGGCTACGTCACCCTCAGGGAAGCGATGGAAAAGTCCATCAACTCCCCGTTCGTGCAGCTGGGCATCGACGTGGGCCTGTCGAAGGTGGCCAAGATGGCAGAGGACACCGGAATCCTCAAGGAGAGCATGGACCAGCAGAACGCGTCCTTCTCCCTAGGTACGTCCACACCGAGTGCCATCCGCATGGCCGACTCGTACGCGACCTTCGCCGCCTCAGGCACGCACCACGAGCCCTACTCCGTCTCCAAGGTTCTCTACAAGGGCCAGCCGCAGGACGGCTTCGAGCAGCCAGCCGAAGAGTCTGTCATGGACGACAACATCGCGGACAATGTCACCGACGTTCTCCGGAACGTCGTCGAGAGCGACGAGGGCACCGGCAAAAAGGCGCAGAAGCTGGGGCGCCCGGTGGCCGGCAAGACCGGTACCACCGATAAGAACAAGTCCGCCTGGTTCGTCGGCTACACCCCGCAGCTGTCGACCTCGGTCACCCTGTTCCGTACGGACCCCGAGTCCCGCAAGCTGCTCTCCATGAACGGCACCGGCGGCGTCCCGTCCATCCACGGTGGTGACATTCCCACCGAGGTCTGGACGAACTACATGCGCGACGCGCTCAAGGGCGAGGAAGTGCGGGACTTCCCCGAGCCCGGCCCGATCGGCAAGAGGGCCGACTCGGCCGGTGCGCCGAGCCCGACGCCGTCCCCCACGCCCAGCGAGACGCCGTCCGAGACACCGTCGGTGACCCCGTCGGTGACGCCCTCGGAATCCGCTCCGTCCGAGACCACTGACCCGGAGAAGCCCTGTAAGCCGTTCGACTGGGAGTGCGAGGAAAACGGCGGTACCGACAACGGCGGCACGGACGTCGGCGGCACCGATTCGGGTGGCACCGACACGGGCGGTACGGACACCGGTGGTACCGATACGGGTGGCACAGACACCGCCGGTACGGATACGGGCGGTACAGATACGGGCAGCACCGATACCGGTGGCGGCGGAAACGGCAACGGAAACGGCAGTGACGGCGGCCTCTTCGGAGGCGGCGGCTGACGCGCCACCGCCAGCCAACCCATGACGAGGGCCGTCGCACCCGGTGCGGCGGCCCTCGTCGTGTGCACAGCCCCGTACGGCAGGATGACCCCCATGACGAGCGTGCACGAGGACCGGCCCGTAGTACGGCCCACGCAGCAGGACGAAGTCGCGGCGGCCGGCAGCGAGCTGATCGGCGGCCCCGTCGGCCGGTGGGCCAGGCTGGGCGCCGGCCGACTCACACCCGTCCGCGTCATCGCCCTGGTGGCGCTCGGCATGTTCGCGCTCGGCATGGTGCAGAAGATCCCCTGCTACGACTGGGCCTGGTTCCGCGGCACCAGTTCGCAGTACACACACGCCTGCTACTCCGACATCCCCCACCTGTATCTCGGGCGCGGCTTCGCCGACGGCCTTGTGCCGTATTTCGACCGGCTGACCGGTGACATGGAGTTCCTCGAGTACCCCGTCCTGACGGGCCTCTTCATGCAGGTGGCGGCCTGGCTTACGCTCCCCTTCGACGGCTCCGTACAGGGCCGCGAGCAGGCGTACTGGATGATCAATGCAGGCATGCTGATGATCTGCGCCGCCGTCACCGCGGTCTGCGTAGCCCGTACGCACCGACACCGCCCCTGGGACGCCCTGCTCGTCGCCCTGGCGCCCGCGCTGGCCCTCACAGCCACCATCAACTGGGACCTGCTGGCAGTCGCCCTCACGGCCGCAGCGATGCTCATGTGGTCCCGGGGGCGCTCCCTCGCCTTCGGCATCCTCATCGGACTGGCAACCGCCGCGAAGCTCTATCCCGTCCTGCTGCTCGGACCCCTCCTTGTGCTGTGCTGGAGGGCGGGCAAATTCCGGCAGTACGGTGCGGCAGTACTCGGCGCTACAGGGGCCTGGCTCGCGGTGAACCTGCCCGTCATGCTCCTCGCCCCGGAAGGGTGGAAGAAGTTCTACACCTTCAGCCAGGAACGGTCCGTCGACTTCGGGTCCTTCTGGCTGATCATCACCCAACGCACCGGCAAGCCCCTCGACGTCGAGGCCGTGAACACGTACGCGACGCTCCTGATGGTCCTTGTGTGCGCGGGTATCGCTGCGCTGACCCTGACGGCCCCCCGCCGGCCGCGCTTCGCCCAGCTGGCCTTCCTGGTCGTCGCCGCCTTCGTCCTGACCAACAAGGTCTACTCACCGCAGTACGTCCTGTGGCTGATCCCCCTTGCCGCACTGGCCAGGCCGCGCTGGCGCGACTTCCTGATCTGGCAGGCCTGCGAGCTCATGTACTACTTCGGTATCTGGATGTACCTGGCGTACACGACGAGTGGCGACAAGCACCAGGGACTGCCTCAAGAGGGCTACCAGCTGGCCATCGCCCTCCACCTGCTGGCGACGCTCTACCTGTGCGCCGTCGTCGTACGAGACATCCTCATGCCGGAGCGGGACGCCGTACGGGGCGACGGGTCGGACGACCCTTCGGGCGGTGTGCTCGACGGGGCGGAGGACGCCTTTGTGCTGGGACGGGCGGCGCACCCTGCGCGGCATGCCGTGCACCATTTCGAGGGGCCGCGTGTGGAGTGGGGCACTACGTCCCGGACCTGAGGCCCGGGACGTCTGCTCAGCGGTCAACCAGCTCAGCGGTCAACCAGCTCGTCGGTCAACCAGCTCGGCGGCATCTGGCTCAGTGGTCGACGAGATCAGCGGTCGACGATGCGGTCGTACTGCGTTGTCGTGTGGCGCAGATGGGCCACCAGCTCCTCGCCCACCTTGGGCTCCTGGGAGTCCGCGGGGACGAAAAGGATCGACACCTGCATGTGCGGCGGCTCCGCGAACCAGCGCTGCTTGCCCGCCCACACGAACGGCGCCAGATTGCGGTTCACCGTGGCCAGACCGGCACGCGCCACACCCTTCGCACGCGGCATCACGCCATGCAGCGCCTTCGGCGCCTCCAGGCCCACACCGTGCGACGTGCCGCCGGCCACCACCACCAGCCAGCCGTCGGAGGCGGCCTTCTGCTGGCGGTAACCGAACCGGTCGCCCTTCGACACCCGGGTCACATCCAGCACCGAGCCGCGGTACTCCGTCGCCTCGTGGTCGCCCAGCCACAGCCGCGTACCGATGCGCGCGCGGAAGCGGGTCTGCGGGAACTGCTGCTGCAGCCGCGCCAGCTCCTCGGCCTTCAGGTGGCTGACGAACATCGTGTGCAGCGGCAGCCGGGCCGCCCGCAGGCGGTCCATCCAGCCGATGACCTCCTCGACCGCGTCCGAGCCGTCCGTACGGTCCAGCGGGAGGTGCAGGGCGAAGCCCTCGAGGCGTACGTCCTCAATGGCCGCGTGCAGCTGTCCGAGCTCCTCCTCCCTCACGCCGTGACGCTTCATCGAGCTCATGCACTCGATGACGACACGGGCGCCGACCAGGGCGTGCACGCCGTCGACCGACGACACAGAGCGGACCACCCGGTCCGGCAGGGGCACCGGCTCCTCGCCCCGCCGGAACGGGGTGAGGACGAGCAGATCGCCGCTGAACCAGTCCTTGACGCGGGCCGCTTCGTACGTGGTGCCGACGGCCAGGATGTCCGAGCCGAAGCGGGTCGCCTCGTCCGCGAGCCGCTCATGGCCGAAACCGTAGCCATTGCCCTTGCAGACCGGCACGATCCCCGGGAACTGATCGAGTACGGACTTCTGGTGCGCCCGCCAGCGCGCGGTGTCGACGTAGAGGGTGAGCGCCATGGCCGGTCCGGAACCTTTCTCGTGGCTGCGGTGTATCAGAGGTATGAAGGGAAACGGGTTCGAACGGAGATCAGCGGCGCGACATGTAGATGTCGAGCGCCTTGTGGAGCACCTTGTTGAGCGGGAAGTCCCACTCGCCGACGTACTCGACGGCCTCGCCGCCGGTGCCCACCTTGAACTGGATCAGACCAAAGAGGTGGTCGGTCTCGTCGAGAGAATCGGAGATGCCCCGCAGGTCATACACGGTCGCGCCCATCGCGTACGCGTCGCGCAGCATCCGCCACTGCATCGCGTTCGAGGGCCGGACCTCGCGACCGATGTTGTCGGACGCGCCGTACGAGTACCAGACGTGGCCCCCGACGACGAGCATCGTCGCCGCGGAAAGGTTCACGCCGTTGTGCCGCGCGAAGTACAGCCGCATGCGGTTGGGGTCCTCGGAGTTGAGGACGGACCACATGCGCTGGAAGTACGAGAGGGGGCGCGGCCGGAAGTGATCGCGCACAGCGGTGATTTCGTACAGCCGCTGCCACTCGGCAAGGTCCTCGTAGCTGCCCTGGACGACCTCGACACCGGCCTTCTCGGCCTTCTTGATGTTGCGCCGCCAGAGCTGGTTGAAGCCCTTGAGGACGTCGTCGAGCGAACGGTTCCCCAGCGGCACCTGATAGACGTACCGCGGCTGTACGTCGCCGAAGCCGGCGCCGCCGTCCTCGCCCTGCTGCCAGCCCATCTTCCGCAGCCGGTCCGCCACTTCGAAGGCGCGCGGCTCGATGTGGGTGGCCTCGACATCCCGCAGGCGCTTCACATCCGGGTCCTGGATACCGGCCTTGATGCTCGGCGCATCCCAGCGGCGGATGACGACCGGGGGGCCCATCTTCACGGAGAAGGCACCCTGCTGCTTCAGGTGCGCCAGCATCGGCTGGAGCCAGTCGTCGAGGTTCGGTGCGTACCAGTTGATCACCGGGCCCTCGGGCAGATACGCGAGATACCGCTTGATCTTCGGCAGCTGTCGGTACAGCACCAGGCCGGCGCCGACCAGCTCGCTGTTCTTGTCGAACCAGCCGAGGCTCTCGGAGCGCCATTCCGTCTTCACATCAGCCCACGCCGGGACCTGGCAGTGGCTAGCCGCGGGCAGGCTCTGGATGTACGCCAGATGCTGCTCTCGGCTAATGGTCCTCAGGGTCAGGCTCATGCGGGGCGCTCCTCGGCAGGTGTGTCCCCATGGGTCAGGGGCTCCGGCTCTCGCGCCGAAGCCTACTGCGCCAAGGAAGCGCCCTGTCTGGCGCCGGGGCGGGGGCCGGGCCTAGCCGAGTACGCCGCCGAAGAGACCGCCGTGCGCCATGCCGAGGAAGAACCCGATGGCGGATGCTCCGAGGCCGACGATCAGCAGGAACCGCTCTCGCGTCGTCACCGAGATGAACTGGCCGTACGCGCCGGTGAGGATGCCCACCAGGCCTGTCCACGAGCTGAGCAGATGCAGGCCGTGGAACATCGCCGTAATGAAGGCAATCGCGCCCAGTACCAGGGTCACGGCCATCAGTGTGTCCTGGAGCGGATGAGGCTTGCCGTCGGTGGCGAGGAGAGAGGCCGAGTTGTTTCGTCGCATTGCCTGTGCCATGGAGCACCTCCTGGCGGACGGCGGCGAACGATGACGCCGCACAGACCCGATGTGTACAGATTGTGGCCCTTGTCGGCCGGATTTCAACCCGAAGGTGGTGAGCAGGTACTCTGTACGGTCTGCACCGGTGTCTGCCTATGCCAGGAAATGAGCTCCTCTCTCGAAGAGGCGGCTTGTCAGTGGCGGCCGATACCGTTGCGTACGCATCACGACCCTCCTGCCACGGAACGACCGTGGCCGCTGAGTCCAAAGGAGGTGGGTTCCACATGCGTCACTACGAAGTGATGGTCATCCTCGACCCCGATCTCGAGGAGCGCGCTGTCTCCCCGCTGATCGAGAACTTCCTCTCCGTCGTCCGTGAGGGCAACGGAAAGGTCGAGAAGGTCGACACCTGGGGCCGTCGTCGTCTGTCCTACGAGATCAAGAAGAAGCCTGAGGGCATCTACTCGGTCATCGACCTGCAGGCCGAGCCTGCGGTCGTCAAGGAGCTCGACCGACAGATGAACCTGAACGAGTCGGTCCTCCGGACCAAGGTCCTCCGCCCCGAAACCCACTGAGCTCCGTAGCTCAGCGGTAATCGGGTCCGAGTAGCAACAAGCAGCCAGCAGCAATCCCCGCCGAGAGGTTCACCCATGGCAGGCGAGACCGTCATCACGGTCGTCGGCAATCTCGTCGACGACCCCGAGCTGCGCTTCACCCCGTCCGGTGCGGCGGTCGCGAAGTTCCGTGTCGCGTCCACTCCCCGCATCTTCGACAAGCAGACCAATGAGTGGAAGGACGGCGAAGGCCTGTTCCTCACCTGCTCGGTCTGGCGTCAGGCGGCGGAGAACGTCGCGGAGTCGCTTCAGCGAGGCATGCGCGTCGTCGTGCAGGGCCGGTTGAAGCAGCGGTCCTACGAGGACCGTGAGGGCGTCAAGCGCACGGTCTACGAGCTGGACGTCGAGGAAGTCGGCCCCAGCCTGAAGAACGCCACGGCCAAGGTCACCAAGACCACCGGTCGAGGCGGTCAGGGTGGTTACGGCGGCGGTGGCGGCCAGCAGGGCGGCGGCAGCTGGGGCGGAGCCCCCAGCGGTGGCGGCCAGCAGCAGGGCGGCGGCGCACCCGCCGACGATCCCTGGGCCAGCAGTGCACCGTCCGGCGGCGGTCAGCAGCAGGGCGGCGGCAGCTGGGGCGGAAGCTCCGGCGGTTCCGCCGGCGGCGGCTACTCGGACGAGCCCCCCTTCTAGGGCGGGCCCGTACCCCACTTCTTGATCACACAGGAGAAACACCATGGCGAAGCCGCCTGTGCGCAAGCCTAAGAAGAAGGTCTGCGCGTTCTGCAAGGACAAGGTCACGTACGTGGACTACAAGGACACGAACATGCTGCGGAAGTTCATTTCCGACCGCGGCAAGATTCGTGCCCGCCGCGTGACCGGCAACTGCACGCAGCACCAGCGTGACGTCGCCACGGCAGTCAAGAACAGCCGTGAGATGGCGCTGCTGCCCTACACGTCCACCGCGCGATAAGGGAAGGGTGACCGAAAAATGAAGATCATCCTCACCCACGAGGTCTCTGGCCTCGGCACTGCCGGCGACGTCGTTGACGTCAAGGACGGCTACGCTCGCAACTACCTGGTCCCGCGTGGTTTCGCGATCCGCTGGACCAAGGGTGGCGAGAAGGACGTGGCACAGATCCGCCGCGCCCGCAAGATCCACGAGATCGCGACCATCGAGCAGGCCAACGAGATCAAGGCCAAGCTCGAGGGCGTGAAGGTGCGTCTGGCCGTTCGCTCCGGCGACGCCGGCCGTCTCTTCGGCTCCGTCACCCCCGCCGACGTCGCTTCGGCGATCAAGGCTGCCGGTGGCCCCGAGGTCGACAAGCGCCGCGTTGAGCTGGGCACCCCGATCAAGACCCTTGGTTCGCACCAGGTCTCCGTGCGTCTGCACGCCGAGGTCGCTGCGAAGCTCGGTGTCGAGGTCGTCGCCGCCTAAGCGCTGCGTCTCGCAGAGCAAAGTCAAAGGGCCGCACCCTTCGGGGTGCGGCCCTTCTGCGGTTCACGGCTCTGCGGTTTCACGTGAAACATCGCCTCAGCGCGTGGCGCCCGTGACGATCCAGCGTCCCGAGCGGGCACGCACCCAGAGGGTCACCATCCGGACGGTCATCATCAGCACCATCGCCCACCACAGGGCCGTCAGTCCCCCACCGAGCACGGGCACCAGGAGTGCGACCGGCGTGAAGACCGCGAGTGTCGCCAGCATGGCCCATGCCAGATAGGGGCCGTCGCCCGCACCCATGAGCACGCCGTCCAGGACGAAGACGATTCCCGAGATGGGCTGGGAGACGGCTACCACGAGCAGTGCGGGCAGCAGCGCATCACGCACGACCTGGTCACTTGTGAAGAGCGGTATGAACAGCGGCCGCGATACCGCGACCAGCACGCCGAGAACCACCCCGGAGACGATTCCCCACTGCACCATGCGTCGGCAGGCTTCCTGTGCACCCTCGGCGTCATTGGCACCCAGATAGCGCCCGATGATTGCCTGTCCGGCAATGGCGATCGCGTCGAGGGCAAAGGCGAGCAGGCTCCACAGGGACAGGATGATCTGGTGGGCCGCGACATCCGCGTCCCCGAGACGGGCCGCCACAGCGGTGGCGATCATCAGGACGGCGCGCAGCGAGAGCGTACGGACCAGCAGGGGGACGCCGGCCTGGGCGGAGGCCCTTATCCCTGCCGCGTCGGGTCGCAGTGAAGCGCCGTGCCGTCGGGCTCCCCGTACGACCACCCTGAGATAGACGGCAGCCATGCCGCACTGGGCGATCACTGTGCCCCAGGCGGACCCGGCGATGCCGAGCTCGGCGCCGTACACGAGGCCCACATTGAGAGCCGCGTTGGCGGTGAAGCCGCCGATGGCGACGTACAGCGGCGTCTTGGTGTCCTGGAGGCCCCGCAGGACTCCGGTGGAGGCGAGTACGACCAGCATGGCGGGGATGCCGAGGCTGGAGATCCGCAGATAGGTAATGGCGTAGGGAGCCGCCGTGTCGGAGGCGCCGAAGAGATCTACGAGCCAGGGGGCAGAGGGCAGGACGACCACGATGACCGCGGCGCCGAGCAGGAGCGCGAGCCAGATGCCGTCCATGCCCTGGCGGATGGCGGACTGGAGATCGCCCGCGCCGACGCGGCGTGCGACCGCGGCGGTGGTGGCATAGGCGAGAAAGACGAAGACACTCACGCCGGTCATCAGCAGGGCCGCGGCGATGCCGAGACCTGCGAGCTGGGGTGTCCCGAGATGGCCGATGATCGCGCTGTCGGCCATCAGGAAGAGCGGCTCGGCGACCAGGGCGCCGAAGGCGGGGACGGCGAGCGCGATGATCTCGCGGTCGTGTTGGCGGCGGCCGTTCTTCGGCGTCGTGGAGGCCTGTGTCATGAGCCCAATCTAATCTTCCACAGGTAAGAGACGCAATGCATTAGTGGTCCTTACCTGTGGACGCTTTGACGGTTCGGCTGTGTGCCGTTTGTTCTGAACTTGGCGCGGGTGTGAAAGTTTTTCTCCCCCACAGCCGGTGGATGGAGAAACACCAGGTCAGAGCGGTGGGGGTGTGCGTGCTATGAGTTTGTCCACAGTGCTGTCCCCCGGTCCGTGCACAGGATCCGGAGAGTTCTCCACAGCAACTGGTCCTTCGTCCACATGGCCTGTGGATAACCAGATTGGCTGACGGTGCCTGCGGGCCTAACGTGGTCCGGCGCCCGCCTTCCGTTCCGGCCCTGGAAGCCTGTCGAACTCGATGCGCCGGAACCGGAGTCGGGCGTCTTATTTGTCAGAGCCGTGCCGTAAGAAAGAGTGGCACAGCGAGGTCCGCGAAGCGGACGGGAGGAGGTGGCCCGGTGAGCATTTCCGAGCCGTTGGACGACCCCTGGGCCGACAGCGGTCCAGGTGACCGTCTGCCTCCCCGTCGGCGCAGCGGCGAGGGCAGGGGCCGCGACGAGCAGCACGATCGTGGCGGGGACGGCGGCGGCTGGGACGGCGGTTCTACCGGTTTCGAGCGGGTGCCCCCGCAGGATCTCGACGCCGAGCAGTCCGTCCTCGGCGGCATGCTGCTGTCGAAGGACGCCATCGCAGACGTGGTGGAGGTCCTCAAGGGCAACGACTTCTACCGTCCTGCCCACGAGACCGTCTACACAGCGATTCTCGATCTCTACGCCAAGGGCGAGCCGGCGGACCCCATCACGGTGGGCGCCGAGCTGACCAGGCGCGGCGAAATCACGAAGGTCGGCGGGGCGTCGTATCTGCACACCCTGGTCCAGACGGTGCCGACGGCGGCCAATGCGGAGTATTACGCCGAGATCGTCCATGAGCGGGCCGTACTGCGCCGGCTCGTCGAGGCGGGCACGAAGATCACGCAGATGGGATATGCGGCCGACGGCGACGTGGACGACATCGTCAACGCCGCCCAGGCCGAAATCTACGCCGTCACCGAGCAGCGCACGAGCGAGGACTATCTCCCGCTCGGCGACATCATGGAGGGCGCGCTCGACGAGATTGAGGCGATCGGCTCCCGCACGGGCGAAATGACCGGTGTGCCTACCGGTTTCACGGACTTCGACTCGCTGACCAACGGTCTGCACCCGGGCCAGATGATCGTCATCGCAGCCCGTCCCGCCATGGGTAAGTCGACTTTGGCCCTGGACTTCGCCCGCGCCTGCTCGATCAAGAACAACCTGCCCAGCGTGATCTTCTCCCTCGAAATGGGGCGCAATGAGATCGCGATGCGCCTGCTGTCGGCGGAGGCCCGGGTGGCGCTTCACCATATGCGTTCCGGCACGCTGACGGACGAGGACTGGACGCGGCTGGCGCGGCGTATGCCGGATGTCTCGCAGGCGCCGCTCTACATCGACGATTCGCCGAACCTCTCGATGATGGAGATCCGGGCGAAGTGCCGTCGGCTGAAGCAGCGCAATGATCTGAAGCTGGTGATCATCGACTATTTGCAGCTGATGCAGTCCGGTGGCTCCAAGCGTGCGGAGAGCCGTCAGCAGGAGGTCTCGGACATGTCCCGAAACCTCAAGCTGCTGGCGAAGGAGCTCGAGCTCCCGGTGATTGCACTGTCGCAGCTGAACCGTGGTCCCGAGCAGCGTACGGACAAGAAGCCGATGGTCTCCGACCTGCGTGAGTCGGGATCCATCGAGCAGGACGCGGACATGGTCATCCTGCTGCACCGTGAGGATGCGTATGAGAAGGAGTCGCCGCGCGCGGGCGAGGCGGACTTGATGGTGGCCAAGCACCGTAACGGTCCGACGGCGACGATCACTGTGGCCTTCCAGGGCCACTATTCACGCTTTGTGGACATGGCGCAGATCTGATCCTCCGAAATGAAGTCGACGAGGCTGGTCCGGGGCGGTACGTCTTGTCCATGACCTCACCGCTCGAAGAGCTTCTTCCCACCACGCAACGCGCCTTGCTGCACCGCATCGCCACCGCTCAAGCCGAAGGACGGGCGCCCTCGTTCGTCGCTGCGGTACAGCGCGACGGGCGGATGGTGTGGACGGGATCCCGTACCTGTGTCGACGGGCACGGGCCAGATGCAGACACCCAGTACCGGATCGGTTCGATCACCAAGACCTTCACCGCTGTGCTGGTGCTGCGGCTGCGTGACGAGGGACTGCTCGACCTCGATGACCTGCTGGAGAAGTACCTCCCCGGCACGGGGGTGGGCGAGGTGACCGTTGCTCAACTCCTGTGCCACACCGCGGGACTGGCCGCGGAAACGCCGGCGCCTTGGTGGGAGCGGACGCCGGGGGATCTGCGTCCCGACCTCGCCGACGTTCTTGGTGAGCAGCCGCTGGTGCACCCCGTCGGCCGCATTCATCACTACTCCAATCCCGGCTACACGCTGCTCGGCCGACTGGTCGAGGAGGTACGCGGGGTGAGCTGGGTTGAAGCCCTGCAGCGCGAGATCCTTGATCCGCTGGGCATGGACCGGACGAGTGCGCAGCCCATGGCGCCGCACGCGGGCGGCTGGGCCGTGCACCCCTGGGCCGATGTACTGCTGCCCGAACCGGCCGAAGACCTCGGGCTGATGGCCCCGGCGGGCCAGCTCTGGTCGACGGCTGCCGACCTCTGCCGCTTTGCCGCGTTCCTGGCGGAGGGCGACGAGAAGGTGCTGAGCGCCGGGTCCGTACGGGAGATGAGGACGCCTGCCGCGCCGCCCGGGGAGTTGGGCAGCGGGTACGGGCTGGGAATGCAGATCGTCGACAGCGACGGCCGCACTCTGGTGGGCCACGGAGGCTCGTTGCCGGGCTTCGTCGCGTGCCTGTGGATGAGCCTGGAGGACGGTGTGGCTGCCGTAGCGCTCGCCAATGCCACGTCGGGCCCGCTCACGGCGACGGTTGCCGCCGAGCTGATCCGCATCGTGGCGGAGGCCGAGCCGCGTTTCCCGGAGCCGTGGCGGCCGCTGCCCGAGGTCGACAAGGAGCTGCTGAAGCTGACCGGCCCCTGGTTCTGGGGCACGTACGCGTATGCCCTGACGCTGACCGGGGACCGGGGCTTGGAGCTGCAGCCGCTGCGCGGACCCGGCCGTCGCTCGCGCTTTGCCGCGCAGCCGGACGGTACCTGGACCGGTCTCGACGGTTACTACGCGGGGGAGACGCTGCGTGTGGTGCGTCGGGGCGACGGCTCGGTGAGCCATCTCGACCTGGGTTCCTTCGTCTTCACGCGTGAGCCGTACGAATCCGGGGCTGCTGTTCCGGGAGGCGTCGACCCCGAGGGCTGGCGCGGGTTGTGATGTTTCACGTGAAACCGGACTGCTGAAAGGGCCTTCAAAGGCTCATCTTGAATCCGACATGGGAGGCTTCGAAGCCGAGCCGCTCGTAGAAGCGATGGGCGTCGGTACGGGTGGCGTCCGACGTCAGCTGGACCAACTGGCAGTCCTGGCGCCTGGATTCGTCGACCGCCCACTCGATGAGCTGCGTACCGAGGCCGCTTCCGCGTTCGTCGGAGTGGATGCGTACGCCTTCGATGATGGAGCGGGTGGAGCCCCGCCGGGACAGGCCCGGAATGATCGTGAGCTGCAGTGTGCCGACGACCCGGTCCTCGCGTACGGCGACGACCACGTGCTGGTTCGGGTCGTTGGCGAGCCGCTTGAGGGCGGCGGTGTACGGGGCGAGGTCGTCCGGGGACTCCCGCTGGGCGCCCAGCGGGTCGTCGGCGAGCATGGCCACGATCGCGGGGATGTCTCCGGGCGCCGCAGGGCGTATCTCAAGATCGCTCATGGAGCGCAGATTACGCGGGGACCCGGAGATCTTCGACTGCCCTGACCAAGGGAGCCAGTTCCGGGGTTTTCACGGCCTCGTCGAGGGCCTCGCGCAGGGCGGTGTCATCGGGAAGGTCCGGCCATGCCACTCGCGCTCCTCGCCCTCGCCATCGGGGCGTTCGGTATCGGCACCACCGAATTCGTGATCACGGGTCTGCTGCCGGAGGTCTCGACCGACTTCGGTGTCTCGATCCTCACCGCCGGTTACCTCGTCAGCGGTTACGCCCTCGGTGTCGTGCTGGGTGCCCCGCTGATGTCGGTCCTCGGCACCCGGATCTCCCGCAAGCGGATGCGAGGGCGCCCAGCGACACTTCGTTCGAGCAGGGGAGACCCCATTGCTTACACCGCTCTCCAGCTCAACGCCCCGACGGCGGACCCGGTCGACGCTGTCCAGCCGGGCGGGCCGTTCCACACTCTGCCGACCGTGCTCGACCGGCCGCTCCTGTTCATCGCGGGGGGAGTTCCTGTCCGCCGTGGCGGCCGTCTGATCGGTGCGATCGGTGTGGGCGGCGGAGCGCCCGAGCAGGACCACGGCTTCGCGACCGAGGCAGTCGAGGCCCTCGACAGGTAACCGGGACAGAGGACGCTGTGGACTTCCCCGTCAGCCCGCCGCGACCGTCAAAGGTGCGAAGCGGCGGGTCCAGTCGCCCGGCAGGGCAGGGATGCCGTAGGTCATCACCGCGTTGAATGCCACCGACTCCAGGCCGCAGGCCTTCACCCAGGCCAGCAGGTCCTCATGCCGTACGTCGATGTCGGTGTGCAGCGGGCGGTCCGTGCCCGCTGCCAGGGAGGCGACCAGAGCCTTGGCGGTGTCCGTGTCCCGGGCGATGAGCGGGCCCACGACATGGGTGTTCATGTTGGGCCAGGCCGCCGCGTAGCCGGTGATGCCGCTCCCGTCCTCGGCTACCCGGATCTGGTCGGCAAAGGCGGGCAGCCGCGTGATCACGTGGGTGCGGTCCTGGCCGAAGACCTCGGCGTCCAGGCGGAGGATCGCGGCCAGGTCCTCGGCGGTGGCGGGGCGGGTCGGCACTTCGGCCATCGGGCCGGACGGGCGGAAGTGGCCGCGGACCATCTCGGCCCTGCCCGTCACGGCGAAGCCGAGCTCCTCGTAGAGCGGGCGGCCGTCGGGGGTGGCGTGCAGCGTGAGCGGGGTGTCCCCGGCTTCCGCCATGATGTGCCGCATCATGCGGCGGCCGACGCCCTGCCGTGCGTGCTGTTCGGCGACGAGGACCAGCCCGATGGCAGCGAGTCCCGGGCCATACGAAGCGGGCCCCGGGCCGTACGAGGTGAGGACGCTTGTGGCGGCCAGGCCCTTGCCGCCGGGTGCGTCGATGCCGTAGCCGGTGCCGGCTGTCAGCAGGAGACCCCATCTGTGCTCCTGGCGCTGCCAGCCACGGTTCTCCGCGAGGTCGGCGCAGGCAGTGAGGTCGCCCCGAGTCAGACGTCGGACGGGCACGTCGGCAAGCGGAGTCGGCATGGGGTCAGGCTGGCTGACGCACTGATCGCGCGTCCACCTGTTTACGTGAGGAGGCCGTGGCTGCTCGTAGACGCCGGCCGCGCCGGGTGAGCCCCCAGGGCTTGAGCACCGAAATCGCCGTCATGAAGAAGTAGGCGGTCGAGGCGACGGTCGGTGCGGCGACCAGACTGCTGTCGGGAATACCCAAGGCGGCGGCCGCACTGATTTCCGGGCGCAGCGCGAAGATCGTCCCAGCCACGGTGATCAGAGTCAGCCAGAACTTCACCCAGACCCAGCGGTGCCTGGCCAGGCCCCAGGGCGTGCCGAGCGACAGCACGAGCCCGGTGCCCAGCGACAGCAGCGCCACGGGGGCGACCAGCCAGTCGCCGAAGACCTTCATGGCGCTGTACGCAGCCTGTGTAGTAGCGGCGGAGTTGGTTGTGTAGGCGGTGAGCCCGAGCGCGAGCAGCCCAACCGTGAGGCCCAGCCAGCCGACAGAGGCGGCGACATGGGTGACCAGGAGGGCGCGGCGTGCGGGGCGTGGGAGTTGTTTCACGTGAAACACGGTGCCCGGCGGCGAGGTGGTCCCGCGTCTTACAGGGGGAGTAACCGCTCGTACTAGCCTCGGCGTACATGGCGAGACTTCATCTTTTCGACCTCGACGGAACGCTGATGCGCGGCTCGGCGGCTGCGCCGTCATCTCCCTTTCGCCGGACTTCTTTGTGGAGCGGCTCCTGGCGTGGGGTGCTCACGCCGCGCACGGCTCCCGATGGCCGGCTGTGCCGTTCGTGGAGCCGGTGGACCGTGCGGGAATCCTGAATGCGGCAGCGAAGGTGAAGATCGCAGACCGGCTCTGTGAAGAGTTCGGGCTACTTCGGAGTGACTGCGTCGCTTACGGGGATTCGATGTCGGACGCGGAGATCTTTGCGAAGGTGCCACTTTCCGTAGCAGTCAATGCAGATCACCATGTGTCGGGCTTTGCCACGCTCGCCTACGAAGGTGGCGATCTGCGCGAGGCGTATGAACTGGTGCAGCCTCTCCGGTAATTCTCGAATAGCCACAGAGCCGACCGGGCATCCGGCAGTGCAGGCAGCGGAACAGGGGGGTTGTGCCCCGCGCTACCGCCGGTATGGTCAACTCCGGTTCGCGCCTGCGCGCCTCTGTCTATGGGCATGGGGCAAAGCAGCCTAACCGGAAAGCCGGTTGGGATGCCCGGAGTTCCCATTCTTTGTCCGATGTGGAAGTGGTCCCTGGCATGCTGCGACGACGGGAAGTGCGGTCAATGTCACATTTTTGTCCGGCTCGCCCCGAATGGGGGCAGCGGCGTGATTAGTGTGGGCTGCCAACAGATCTGAAGCAGAGCGGGGATTGCGAGCACATTCCGGTTCCGGAAGTGCAGAGACCGACCGAAAAATGTTCGAGGCGAGGCAGAGGTATGGACGCTCCGACCACCAACTCGGCCGACAGCGGTGCTTCTGGTGAGGACGGCGGCGGCTGGTTCAAGCCGCGCAGGAAGCCGGGCGCGGCCACTCAGCAGACCGGCCCGGGAGCTGACCCCGGCCAGGACCGGATACCCGGCCCGAGCCGTCCCGTGAGCGCGATACGCCCCGTCGGCACGGGAGCTTCACGCCCGAAGCCCACACCTGTGCCCAACCCAGGGTCCGCCGACGAAGTGCGTCGGTGGCCCGAAGTGGCCGAAACGCCCGAAGCCACGCAGCCGCCGGAGAGGCGGGCGGAAGGGGTCTGGGGAGCCGCACCGGGCGCACCGGCTGCGCAAGCGGAAGCCCGTCGCCCAGCGCAGGCCCGCCCTGCGCAGGCCCCTCGCCCAGCGCAGGCACCAGCACCGGCACCGCAAGCGGAAGCCCCCCGCCCCGCACCGGCCCCGCACCCAGCGCCCGCCCCACAGCGTCAGCCGCAGCCACAGCGTCAGCCGCAGCCGCAGCCGCAGCCGCAGCCGCCGCAGCAGCAGGAGCGGCAGCAACCGCAGCAACCGCAGCAGTCGCAGAGAGCCCCCCAAGCCGCAGCCCCCCAAGCCGCAGCCCCTCAAGCCGCGGCCCCCCTCGCAACCGCCCCCGAAGCCCCGGCTCCGCGCCCCCCGGCCGCCCCCGCCGCCCCCGTTTCCCCCGACGCGGCACTTATCCGCCGCACCCTGGCCGAGGTCGGACCCGACGCGGGCAAGGTCACGTCGTACTTCTACGCGCTGCTCTTCGTCCGCCACCCCGACCTGCGCGCGCTCTTCCCAGCCGCCATGGACACCCAGCGCGACCGGCTGCTCAAGGCGCTGCTCACCGCCGCCGAACACATCGACAACGCCCCGGTGCTCACCGAGTACCTGCGCAACCTGGGCCGCGGCCACCGCAAGTACGGCACCCAGGCCTCCCACTACCCGGCCGTCGGCGAGGCCCTCCTCGGCGCGCTGGCCCGCTACGCGACCACCACCTGGGACGACGAGACCGAGGCCGCCTGGATCCGGACGTACACCGCGATCTCCCAGATCATGATCGACGCGGCCGCCGAGAACGAGCGGCGGGCGCCCGCCTCATGGCAGGGCGAGGTCGTCTCGCACGACCTCCGCACCCCCGACATAGCCGTCATCACGCTGCGTCCCGACCAGCCCTATCCGTTCCTCGCCGGCCAGTACACCAGCCTGGAAACCCCGTGGTGGCCGAGGATCTGGCGCCACTACTCCTTCGCCGCAGCCCCTCGTACCGACGGGCTGCTGTCGTTCCACGTCAAGGCGGTCCCGGCCGGCTGGGTCTCCAACGCCCTGGTCCACCGCGCCCGCCCCGGCGACATCGTGCGTCTCGGCCCCCCGGCCGGCTCGATGACCGTCGACCACAGCACCGACGACGGTCTGCTCTGCCTCGGGGGCGGCACCGGCATCGCGCCCATCAAGGCGATCGTCGAGGACGTGGCCGAGCACGGCGAGCGCCGCCCCGTCGAGGTCTTCTACGGTGCGCGCAGCGATTACGACCTGTACGACATCGACACCATGCTGCGCCTCCAGCAGTCGCACTCCTGGCTGTCGGTCCGCACGGTGGTCGACGACCGGGCCCAGCTCCCGGACGCGGTGCGCGAGTACGGCCCGTGGAACTCCTACGACGCCTACCTCTCGGGCCCGCCCGGCATGATCCGCAGCGGTGTCCACGCGCTCAGGAACCTGGGGATCCCCGGCGACCGCATCCGCCACGATTCGATCGAAGAGCTCGTAGCAGCAGGCGATTAACCCAGGTCAGGTGCGTGCATCGCCCGTAGGCCCTCGATGTTGCCGTCCAGGTAGTGCCGCAGCGACAGCGGTACGAGGTGCACCGCGGCGATCCCGACCCGGCTGAAGGGCACCCGTACGATCTCGTACTCACCGCACGGTTCGTCGATCTCCGGCCCGTGCCGCTGGGACGGGTCCATCGACTCCAGTCGGCAGACGAAGAAGTGCTGCACTTTCACGCCCGTCACCCCACCGCCCGCGATGTGCTCCACGGTGTCGACGAAGCAGGGCACCACATCAGTGATCTTGGCGCCGAGTTCCTCGTCGACTTCACGGTGCAGGGCGTCCACCACGGTGGCGTCCTCCGGTTCGACCCCGCCGCCGGGCGTGAGCCAGTACGGGTCGACGCCCGGCTTGGTGCGTTTGATGAGGATGAGGTCGTCGCCGTCGAGCAGGATGGCGCGTGCGGTGCGCTTGACCACGGGCCTCGGGGGTGTGGGGTTCGTCCCCCCGGAAAAAGCGGTGCCGGTCATGGCAATAAAGTGGCCCGCGCCGGCCCTTCTGAAACTCCCGTACCCGTGTTGTGCGTCGCTCAGCACCAGTCCGTGGCAGCACGCAACAGCCACTCGTGCGCCCGCGCAATGTGCGGCAGCGCCAATGTGCCCGTCCGTACGGCCAGGAAATAGGTCCGCAGCGGCGGCACAGGAGGGTCGAAAAGCGCCACCACCTCCCCCCGCTCCAGCGCCTCTTCGCACAGATATCGCGGCACCACGGCCAGCCCCGCGCCCGCCGCTGTCGCCTGTAACACCGCTCGCAGGTCGGGCGCGACGATGGTGGCGGCAGAGGTCGGCAGGGTGTCGAAGACAGTGGTCCAGTAGCGCGTGACCAGCGGCAGGGATTCATGCACCTCCACCACCGGCAGGTGCTCCAGTACGGCGGGTCCCTTACGGCGCAGCAGCCCGGGCCCGATGCGCCCCGCCCAGCGCGGACCGGCGACCAGGACGTGCTCCTCGTCGCAGAGGGCGGTGGCGGTGAGCACCCCTCCGCGCGGGCGGTCCGTCGAGATGGCCAGGTCATGGTGGCCCGCGGCGAGGCCCTCCAGGGTCTCCTGGGCGTTTCCGAAGGAGATGCGCAGCGCCAGGCCCTGAGGGATGAGCGGCGAGAGCGTCGGCAGGACGCGTACGGACGTGAATTCGGGCGGCCCGGCGAGGTGCAGGGTCCGTACTCCCGACTCCTCGTCGAGTCCGGCCTCGGTGATCTCGACGAGCGCGTCCAGATGCGGCGCGGCCCGGTGCGCCAGCTCGTCGCCGACGCTGGTGGGGGTTACGCCGCGGGCCTGCCGCAGGAACAGCGGGCGGCCCAATTGCCGCTCCAGGGTCCGTATCTGGCTGGTCACCGCGGGCTGTGACAGTCCGAGCAGTGAGGCGGCCCGGGTGAAGGAACCGGCCCGGTGCACCGTGACGAATGTGCGCAGCAGGGCAAGATCCATGTCGCGCCCTTCCCGTTCCGACGGGTCCCCGGCCAGTCACAACTATAAATATGTCGATAGGCCTGTGTCGCTACGGTGATTGGACACTGACGCTGAGTCAACTAGCCTTGATTGCACGGTTCTTCGCGCGTGGAACCGGGACGGTCCGAGCCATGAGGGGGGAGGCTCGGACCGTCCGTTGTACGTAGTCGCCGCTGTACGTACCGCCGCGCTACGGGGCGGCCTCGTCGAGCGCGCGCAGCACATCCGCCACCAGGTCCACGGCGTCCTCGGCTCCCACGGAGAAGCGGATGAAGCCCTCCGGTACGGCGTCGCCGCCCCACCGCCCGCGCCGCTCGGCGGTGGACCGTACGCCGCCGAAGCTCGTCGTGTCGTCGGCCAGCCGCAGCCCGTCCAGGAAGCGCTCCGCGTACCCGCGGTCGGGCAGCGTGAACGACACGACGCAGCCGAAGCGGCGCATCTGGCGCGCGGCGACGGCGTACGACGGGTCGCCGGGCAGCCCGGGATGGCGCAGCCCGCTCACCGCGGCGTGCCCGCGCAGCGCCTCGGCGAGCGCCAGCGCGTTCGCGCCCTGCTTGTCGGCGCGCAGCTGGAGCGTGGCCAGCGAACGGTGCGCGAGCCAGGCTTCCATCGGCCCGGGGATCGCGCCGACGACCTTGCGCCAGCGGCGTACCCGCGCCGCCAGTCCGGGGTCCCGGCACGTCACATAACCGAGCAGGACATCGCCGTGCCCGGTGAGGCCCTTGGTGCCGCTGGCCACGGAGAAGTCCGCGCCGAGTTCCAGGGGCCGCTGCCCGAGCGGCGTCGCGAGGGTGTTGTCGACGGCGACCAGCGCGCCGCCGGCGTGCGCCGCGTCCGCGAGGCGGCGTATGTCGCATACGTCGAGCCCGGGGTTGGACGGCGTCTCGATCCACAGCAGCCGCGCCCCTTCGAGCACGCCGAGCTGCGCGTCGCCACCGGTCGGCGCGGTGCGGACGGTCACGTCGTACACCGCCAGCTGCTCGCGTACCAGCGCCAGCGCCTGGTAGCCGTCGTCGGGCAGGACCACCGTGTCGCCGGCCCGCACCTGCGAGAGGAGGACGGCGGAGACGGCGGCCATGCCGGACGCGAAGACGACCGTATGGATGCCCTCCTCCCCCGGCGCCTCCAGCTCGCCGATGGCCCGCTCCAGGTGCGTCCAGGTCGGGTTCTCGTCGCGGCCGTAGGTGTACGGGCCGGTCGCCTCGCCCGGCAGGTGGTAGTGCGCGGCGAAGACCGGCCCCGGGAGGGTCGGCTCGTACGCGACAGGATCGGGCAGACCCGCCCGTACCGCTCGGGTGCCGTCTCCTGTGCCTGCGATGTTCATACGTCAGTCCTTGTCGGGCAGGACGACGTTCAGCGCCCACGACACGATGCTGATGATGAGGGCGCCGACCACGGCGGTCCAGAAGCCCTCGACATGGAAGCTGAGATCGAACTTGTCGGCCAGCCAGGAGGTCAGCAGCAGCATCAGGGCATTGATCACCAGTGTGATCAGCCCGAGCGTCAGAATGAAGAGCGGCAGCGTCAGCAGGTTAACGACCGGCTTCACGAGGAAGTTCACCAGGCCGAAGAGAAGCGCGACGATGATCAGCGTCATTGCCTTGTTGCCGGTGCTGTCGCCGGTCAGAGTGATGTCCTTGATCAGCCAGATGGCTACCAGCAGCGCCGCCGCATTGGCGATCGTCTTGACTACGAAATTCATCATGTGTCTGATCGTGGCAGACATGATCTGCGCCGGATAGCGGCGTGCGACGGGCCGAGGGGCGGACGGACGATGAAGGCATTCCGACTGGACGAGCTGGAGGCGGAGCGCGCCGCCAATGACGGCGCGTATCTGCAGTTCCTGAGGGAGAGGAACATGTCCGTCGGTCTGTACGCGCTGGATGCGGGCGAGACGGACCCGCAGCAGCCCCACCGTCAGGACGAGGTGTACTTCATCGTCAGCGGCCGTGCGTCGATCACGGTCGGGATGGAGACGACGCAGGTGGGGCGGGGCAGCGTGGTGTACGTACCGGCCGAAGTGCCCCATAAGTTCCACCACATCACCGAGGATCTGCGCGTGATGGTCGTCTTCTCTCCGCCCGAGAGCTGACCGACAGCCGACCGACAGCTGATCCGGAGCCCGACCCGCGAGCGGGCCGGTTGAGCCGCCCCGGGGAGCTGCCGGTACTCGGGGTTCCCTAGGGGGACGGTCAGGGGTCTTCAAGGGCTCCCGAGCCCCCGTTGACCACCCCCTCGCCCCTAGCATCGAGGGCAGGAAGAAAGCCCCGAGGGAGAAGAGGCAGGACGATGTCTGTGCGCGAGATATACGCGGGAATGCCGTGGTGGGTGAAGTGGGTCGCGGTGCCCGTCATCGCTCTGGTCGTGTTCGGCGGAGCGATCCTGAGCGCCATCGGTCTGCTGATCGCGATCCTCTTCAAGGTTCTCGTCTTCGTCGCCGTGGTCGGCGGTCTGATCTATGTCGTACGGAAGTTCATGTCCTCCTCGTCCTCGTCGAGCAGCGACTGGTAGGCCCTCCACGGGCTCAGCGCTTGCGGCGCCGCCCCCTGCCACCGCCGCGCGCGGGGGCTGCCGCGGCGGATTCCGCAGGTGAGATCCGATCGGCGGACACGACCAGAGCTGCGAGCGCGGTCGTCACCGGCACCGAGGCGACCAGACCGATCGAGCCGACCAGTGTCCGTACGATCTCCTCCGCGACCAGCTCGCTGTTGGCGACCGTGCCGACACTGCTCTGTGCGATGGAGAAAAGCAGCAGGAGGGGCAGTGCGGCGCCCGCGTACGCCAGGACGAGCGTATTGACGACGGACGCGATGTGGTCGCGGCCGATACGGATGCCGGCCCGGTAGAGGGCGCGCGGGCCCATCGTCGGGTCGGCCTGGCGGAGTTCCCAGACCGCCGATGTCTGGGTGACCGTCACATCGTCGAGCACGCCGAGCGAACCGATGATGACGCCCGCGAGCAGCAGACCGCTCATGTCGATGTCCGGATAAAGGCCGTGAATCAGCCCGGTGTTGTCGTCGGTGTTGCCGGTCAGGGACGCCCAGCCGATGAAGAGCGAGCCCAGCAGCCCGATCAGCAGCAGCGAGACAAGTGTGCCGACGACGGCGACGGACGTGCGGGCCGTCAGACCGTGGCAGGCGTAGAGCGCGAACAGCATGATGGCGCTCGCACCGACGACCGCGACGACCAGCGGATTCGAGCCCTGAAGGATCGCCGGGAGGATGAACAGCGTCAGGACGGCGAAGGACACCGCGAGCGCGATCAGCGCCATCAGGCCCTTCATCCGGCCGACCACGATCACCGCGAGGGCGAAGATCCCGGCCAGCAGGGACATCGGCAGGCCGCGGTCCACATCGGTGACCGAGTACTGGAGGTCGCGTGGCGCGTCGGGCGCGTACGCCACCACCACGCCCTGGCCCTCGCGCAGCTGCCTCGGTGCGTCCGGCTGGACGATCTCGGTGAAGGTGCGGCCCTTGTCCTTGCCGGACGTGACCTCGATCGTCGCCTTCTTGCAGATGCCCTGCTGGGCCTGCTGGGCCTCGCGGCCGGACGGCGTAGACGTGTCACCGGTGGGCGGCACCTGGGCGGCGTTCACGTCCTTGCAGTCGACCTGCTGCACGGAGGTCACCTTGCCGTCCACGGTTTGCCGGTCGAAACCGACACCTGTGCGCTCGTGTTCGGGTGCGCCGCCGGGCCAGAGGACGAAGAGGCCGACGAGCACCGCTGTGGCGAAAGGAATCAGCACTGCCGCGATGACCTTGCGGAGGTGCTTGGAGACGGGCGCGGCGGGCCCGTGGCTGTGGGTGTGGCCGTGCGATTCGGGCGTTGGCTGTGGGGACGTCACCGACCGATCATCGCAAGAATGGAGGGGGCCCTCTGTTCAGCGCGCCAGACATGACGCTAGCGTGGGGGCACCTTTGCACACGCGGGAGCTCGGAGCACCGGGCTGAGAGGGCGCTGACCTTCGTACGCAAATCTGTACGAAAGCCGCTGCGTCGACCGCCGAACCTGTTACCGGGTAATGCCGGCGTAGGGAGTAGGTCTCATGACCACAGCGGATGCACACACGCCTGCCACCAGCCAGGACGGGCGCAAGCCGGGCTGGCACAAGGGATACGTCGCGGGGCCCGAGGGCTCGCGCTCGGATCTCCGCGTGCCGGTCCGTCAGGTGCACCTCACCAACGGGAAGGACGTGACGCTGTACGACACGTCCGGCCCGTACACCGACCCGACCATCGAGACGGACGTACGCCGGGGACTCGCGCCGTTGCGCGAGAACTGGATCATCGGCCGCGGCGACACCGAGGAATACGCGGGCCGCCCCGTCCGCCCCGAGGACGACGGGATCAAGCACACCTCGCCGCGTGGGGGCCTCAGGAACCTCGACGCGGTCTTCCCCGGGCGTCCGCGCCAGCCCCGCCGGGGCCGCGACGGGCAGGCAGTGACCCAGCTCGCGTACGCGCGCCGCGGGGACATCACGCCCGAGATGGAGTTCGTGGCGATCCGCGAGAACGTCGCGCCCGAGGTCGTACGGGACGAGATCGCGGCGGGCCGGGCCGTTCTGCCGGCGAACGTCAATCACCCGGAGATCGAGCCGATGATCATCGGCAAGCGTTTCCTGGTGAAGGTCAACGCCAACATCGGGAACTCCGCGGTCACCTCCTCCATCGAAGAGGAGGTCGACAAGATGACCTGGGCCACCAAGTGGGGCGCGGACACGGTCATGGACCTGTCGACCGGCCGCAATATCCACACCACGCGTGAGTGGATCCTGCGCAATGCTCCCGTGCCGATCGGCACCGTGCCGCTCTACCAGGCCCTCGAAAAGGTCGACGGCCGCGCGGAGGAGCTGACCTGGGACGTCTACAAGGACACCGTCATCGAGCAGGCCGAGCAGGGCGTCGACTACATGACGGTCCACGCGGGCGTGCGGCTCCAGTACGTTCCGCTGACCGCCCGGCGCAAGACCGGCATCGTCTCGCGCGGTGGTTCGATCATGGCCGCGTGGTGCCTGGCGCACCACAAGGAATCGTTCCTGTACGAGCACTTCGAGGAGCTCTGCGAGATCCTCGCGGCGTACGACGTGACGTACTCGCTCGGCGACGGCCTGCGGCCGGGTTCGATCGCGGACGCCAACGACGAGGCGCAGTTCGCCGAGCTCAAGACCCTCGGGGAACTCAACACGATCGCCAAGCGTCACAACGTACAGACGATGATCGAGGGTCCCGGTCACGTCCCGATGCACAAGATCAAGGAGAACATCGACCTCCAGCAGGAAATCTGCGAGGAGGCCCCCTTCTATACGCTCGGCCCGCTCACGACGGACGTGGCCCCGGCGTATGACCACATCACCTCCGGCATCGGGGCGGCAATGATCGCGTGGTGGGGCACGGCCATGCTCTGCTACGTCACGCCCAAGGAGCACCTGGGTCTGCCCAACCGTGACGACGTGAAGACCGGCGTCATCACCTACAAGATCGCCGCACATGCGGCGGATCTCGCCAAGGGGCACCCGGGGGCGCAGGAGTGGGACGACGCACTGTCCGACGCGCGTTTCGAGTTCCGCTGGGAGGACCAGTTCAACCTGGCTCTGGACCCGGACACGGCGCGGGAGTTCCACGACGAGACGCTCCCCGCCGAGCCGGCGAAGACCGCGCACTTCTGCTCGATGTGCGGGCCGAAGTTCTGCTCGATGAAGATCAGCCACGACATCCGACGCGACCACGGGGGGACGCAGGACGAAATCGAGGCGGGCATGGCGGAGAAGTCCAAGGAGTTCGCCGCCGCCGGCAACCGGGTGTACCTCCCGATTGCCGACTGAGCCCGGTCTGGCTCTGCGGGGCCTGGCTCCGCTCTGCGGCCGGTCCGGATCACTCGGGTTTGTGATCCGGACCGCCGAAGTCGGGGCTGGAGAAGTCCGGGCTGGAGTAGCTCGGGCGGGGTCCCGGTGTGGTGCCGCCTTCCGGTCCGGGACTGCTGAAGTCCGGCCGTGAGTACCCGAGATCCGGGATACGGCCGGCAGGGCGGCGCGGCGTGGGGGCAGCCTGGCCCGCGCCCGGGTCGGCCAGGGCTTCGCGCAGGAACGGCACGATCCCCTGCTCCAGCAGGGCGTGCCGCCAGGCTTCCCTGGCCCGGTCGACCTCTTCGGTCTGTTCACCCACCTGTCCGTCGGGGAAGGCCGTCGAGCCGTTGCGCAGAGCGGTCAGCAGCAGTCCGACGGCAGCGACGAGGATGCCCGCCGCGGTGAGCCCCCCGAAGCACCAGCCGGCGGTCAGCAGTGTCTCGGCGAAGGCCGGTTCAGGTGTGAGCATCGTCAGCAGATAGCCGACGAGCAGGAAGATCGCGGCGGCTGTTCCCGCGAGCACAGGGGTCAGCACGGCGACGACCGCGGCGGCGCCGGCGCCCGTCGTCTCGGTGGCCTCGCCCATGGCGAGAACGGAACTGCCGCCTGTGGTCGCCCCGGGCGGTGTGCGTACTTCGTCGCGGACCTTCACGTAGTGGTCGTACTCGGCTGCCGCCGCCGTCGCGATGATCGCGGTGGCGTTCAGCGCCATGGTGCGCAGCTGTTCGCTGTTGAGCCGCTGCCCGACGGCGGCCAGGTCCGGGCGGTCGGGCGCAGTGCGCAGTGCCTCGTCGAGGACGCGTGCGAATTCCGGGCGGTCCTCGGCCAGCAGATGCGGAGCGCTGCTGTTCATGTGCATCCCCCGATGCTCCGTAGGGCCGGACAACCCGCGCCGGGCGCGCAGTTGGGCGGAAACGGAGGAGAGCCTGCTACGGATAAGCCGATGGTAGAGCGCCCACGGCAGGGGGTGACAGGGGGTTTCCTGAAATTGGCCCCGCGGTGGGTGCGATGAGTGTGCTGCTGCCCCTTCCCGTACGACGGTCAGCCATGCAGGGGAAGTTGCACCACCAGTAGCTTTCCGGCCATGGTCACGCCGCCGTCCATGGCGATGGCAAGCCCGTCGGCGTACACATGAGGACCCTCGACGACCGGGCCCGAGCTGTTGTCGCCATCGTCGGAACTCTCATTGCCCACCTGCCCCAGGAGATACGGGATCGGGCTGTGACCATGGACGATGCGCTCGCCGCCGTATGCGTCGAGCAGTTCACGCACCGCGTGGGCCCCGCCCTCGTCACGGAAGGCGAAGCGCTTGGTGAACTTGCGGAAGACGTCCCAGCACTCGTCGGCGTCGTTGCGGGTGAGGATGGCGTGGACTGTGTCGTTCACGTCCTCGATGGTGCTGCCGTAATCGAGGTAGGCGGTCGTGTCGGAATGCGTCAGAAGATGCGCGTCCTCCAGCGCGACCGCGTCGAGGCGGGACATCCACTGCAGGTGGACGTCCTGGAGCCGGTCCATGTCGGCCTTCTGGCCGCCGTTGAGCAGCCAGGCGGCCTGGAAGGTGGCAGTGCCTGCCCCGGAGTTGACGGGGGTGTCGCCGAACCGCTTGGCGCCGATCAGCAGCAGCTCGTGGTTGCCCATGAGGGCCTTGCAGTAGCCGCCCGCCGCCGCGGCCTCCGCGGACAGCCGCATCACCAGGTCGATGACGCCGATGCCGTCCGGGCCGCGGTCGGTGAAGTCGCCGAGGAACCAGAGGCGGGCGTTGCCCGCTGCCCAGTGGCCTTCCGCGTCGATGAGGTTCTGTTCTGCCAGTGCGGCGATCAGTTCGTCGAGGTAGCCGTGGACGTCGCCGACGACGAAGAGCGGACCGAGACCGCCGTCGGCCGCTTCGGGCCGCGGCTCGGGCTCGGTCGGCAGCGACACCTGGACCGTGTCGCCGGGACCGCCGCGGCTGATCACCGGGAGGTCGCGCTGAGTGGGTGTGTACCCCTCGGGTTCTTCACCCTCGCCGTAGGCATTCCCATATGGGTTCGCGTCCGCGGGAATGGGGGCCTGTGCGTACGGCGGTACGCGGAAGTCCCGCAATGTAGCCGTCCGCACTGCGGGTCCCTGACCGGCCCCCTGAGTCATCGACCCCTCCACCACCGTCGCGCCGCCGTACACCTCTCGGTCCCACCTGGTCTTGGTTGGTCCGCGGTGTCGTGCGCCCATCATAGGAATGAGCCTCGGGCTGTGTGACGCACCAGGGGTGGTGAATCCGGATGCGCACGCGGTTCACCGGTTGTTTCGTCCGAATTGGGGAGGTCGGTCCCCGAGGTCGACCGAGGTCACCCCGAGGTCAGTCCCCCGCAGGTGAGCGCGGCGGGCTCACCGTGGTGCGGTGCGTTCTGCGCTGCGAGGACGTCCGGACGATGAGTTCGGTCGGTATGACCTGCTCGACGGGACTGTCGGTATTGATGCCCTCGATGGCGTCGATGAGGAGCTGGACGACCGCGGTACCGATCCTGCGCGGCTTCAGGGAGAGCGTCGTGATGGGCGGATCGGTGGCGGCGTACACGGTGGACTCGCTGCAGCAGACGAGCAGCAGGTCCTCGGGTACGCGCAGTCCGTAGCGGCGGGCGGCAGCGAGCAGGTCGGTGCCGTTGGGATCGAAGAGTCCGTACACGGCGTCCGGCCTGTCCGGGCGGGCGAGCAGCCGGTCGGCAGCTACGGCGCCCGCGCACGGGTCGTGCGCGGGATAGGACTCGTAGACGGGGTCCTGGCCCACGCGCTCGCACCAGTGCAGATATGCAGTGGTGGACAGACGGGTGTAGGTGTCGGTGGTGTTGCCGGTGAGCAGCCCGATGCGGCGGGCTCCGGCGTCGGCGAGATGGTCGAGCAGGTCGAGTACGGCGGCTTCGTGGTCGTTGTCGACCCAGGCGGTCACGGGCAGGGTGCCGGCAGGCCGGCCGTCGGAGACGACGGGAAGGCCCTGGCGTACGAGCTCGGTGACGACGGCGTCCTGGTCGGAGGGGTCGATGACTACGGTGCCGTCGAGGGCGACGTTCGACCAGACGTCGTGACGGGAGGTGGCGGGCAGGATGACTAGGGCGTAGCCGCGGGCGAGCGCGGCGGATGTCGCCGCTCTCGCCATCTCCGCGAAGTACGCGAATTCCGTGAAGGTGAAAGGTTCATCCCCGTACGTGGTCACGGTCAGGCCGATGAGGCCCGACTTGCCCGTACGGAGGGTCCGGGCCGCCGCGGACGGGCGGTAGCCCAGTCTTTCGGCGACCTCGCGAACATGGCTGCGGGTGGCGTCCGGGAGCCGGCCCTTGCCGTTGAGCGCGTCGGAGACCGTCGTGATGGAGACACCGGCTGCGGCGGCGACGTCCCGAATGCCCGCTCGCCCTGGCCGGGTGCTCCGCCGGGGGGTTTCCGTCCGGCTCACCTGATGCTTCCCTGCTGCTGTCATGGCGAGCCGATAGTAGGGCTCGGGCGGGTGGTTAGGGCGGAAGCATATGCACGCGTTGACAGGCACGTTTCTGCAAGGTGATGCACCGTCAATGACCTTGCAATACAAGGCAGTTGGCGTTATTGGGCATTGGGTGGCGCTTGTCGAGCGGCACGGTCCTGCCAAGTGGCGCAGGTCTCGAAGAGGTCTCAACTCACCTTCACGGGGGATGCGCGCCACGGCGCGAGCCACCGGCGCGCGCCACGGCGGGCAGCGCTCCCCCCTTTCCGGGCGCCTGCTGTTCGCACGGGGCGCCAATCCTCATAAGGTGAGCAGTATTGGTGGTACGTACGGTCAAGGAGGACCCGAAGTGAGCGAGACGAGCCCCAAGCTGCGCGCGGTGCTGGACGGCATCCCCACCTACAAGCCGGGCAAGCCTGCTGCTGCCGGGGGACCGGTGGCGTACAAGCTGTCCTCCAACGAGAACCCGTACCCGCCGCTGCCCGGCGTGCTGGAGAGCGCGATTGCCGCAGCCGGGAATTTCAACCGTTACCCGGACATGGCCTGTACCGGGCTCATGAACGAGCTCGCCGACCGCTTCGGGGTCCCGGTGACGCACCTGGCGACCGGCACGGGATCGGTCGGCGTCGCGCAGTCGCTGCTTCAGGCGACCTCGGGTCCCGGCGACGAAGTGATCTACGCCTGGCGCTCCTTCGAGGCGTACCCGATCATCACGCAAATCAGTGGTGCCACTGCTGTGCAGGTGCCGCTGACGGCCGGCGATGTGCACGACCTTGACGCGATGGCCGATGCGATCACCGACCGGACCCGGCTGATTTTTGTCTGCAACCCGAACAACCCGACCGGCACGGCGGTGCGCAGGGCCGAGCTGGAGCGCTTCCTGGACCGGGTGCCCTCGGACGTGCTGGTGGTGCTGGACGAGGCCTACCGGGAGTTCGTCCGGGACGCCGACGTGCCAGACGGCATCGAGCTCTACCGCAGCCGCCCCAATGTTGCGGTGCTGCGTACCTTCTCCAAGGCGTACGGCCTGGCGGGCCTGCGGGTCGGCTTCGCCGTGGCACACGAGCCGGTGGCGGCCGCGCTGCGCAAGACGGCGGTGCCTTTCGGGGTCAGCCAGCTGGCGCAGGACGCGGCGGTCGCGTCGCTGCGGGCCGAGGACGAGCTGCTCGGCCGGGTCGGTTCGCTGGTCTGCGAGCGCAAGCGGGTGCACGAGGCGCTGGTCAAGCAGGGCTGGACCGTGCCGGACACGCAGGCGAACTTCGTCTGGATGCGGCTGGGGGAGCGTACGGCCGACTTCGCGGCGGCCTGCGAGAAGGCCGGCGTCGTCGTCAGGCCTTTCGCGGGTGAGGGGCTCCGGGTCACGATCGGCGAGGACGAGGCCAACGACATCTTCCTCCGCACCGCAGAGACGTTTCGCAAAGGCCTGTAAGGCCTGAAGGTCGTCTCGCCTGGTTTTCCTGTGCCCTCGCGTGCTGAATCCTGGCATTCGGGGGCACAGGCATACCCCCCTTCAAGGTCGCGAACACGTATGCGTCATAATTGCTTGTGAATGTGAACGCGTTCACAAGCGTGCCCTAATGGCCCGTAATGGTCGGGATTGAAGGGGCAGGCTGCCTCCGTGACTACGGCGACCTAGGAGAAAAGGAGAAGACGACGTGGATCTGGCACTGGCACCGGAGACTCTGGCGCGATGGCAGTTCGGCATCACCACCGTCTATCACTTCCTCTTCGTCCCCCTGACGATCTCGCTCGCCGCGCTCACCGCGGGCCTGCAGACGGCATGGGTGCGTACCGAGAACGAGAAGTACCTCAGGGCCACGAAGTTCTGGGGCAAGCTCTTCCTGATCAACATCGCCATGGGTGTCGTCACCGGCATCGTCCAGGAGTTCCAGTTCGGCATGAACTGGTCCGACTACTCGCGCTTCGTGGGTGACGTCTTCGGTGCGCCGCTGGCCTTCGAGGCCCTGATCGCCTTCTTCTTCGAATCCACCTTCATCGGTCTGTGGATCTTCGGCTGGGACAAGCTGCCCAAGAAGATCCACCTGGCCTGCATATGGATGGTCTCGATCGGCACGGTCCTCTCCGCGTACTTCATCCTGGCGGCCAACTCCTGGATGCAGCACCCGGTCGGCTACCGCTTCAACGAGGAGCGGGGCCGGGCCGAGCTCACGGACTTCTGGCGGGTCCTCACTCAGGACACCGCGCTCACCCAGTTCTTCCACACCATCACGGCCGCGTTCCTCGTCGGCGGCGCCTTCATGGTCGGCATCGCTGCCTTCCACCTGGCGCGCAAGAAGCACATTCCGGTGATGCGGATGTCGCTGCGGCTGGGCCTGGTCACCGTGGTGGCGGCCGGAATGCTCACCGCTGTCAGCGGTGACCTCCTCGGCAAGGTCATGTTCAAGCAGCAGCCGATGAAGATGGCCGCTGCCGAGGCGCTGTGGGACGGCGAGGCGCCCGCGCCCTTCTCCGTATTCGCGTACGGGGACGTCGAAAAGGGCCACAACACGGTCGCCGTCGAGATCCCCGGGCTGCTGTCCTTCCTCGCCAACGACGACTTCTCCTCGTACGTCCCCGGCATCAACGACGTCAACAAGGCCGAGCAGGAGCAGTTCGGGCCCGGCGACTACCGGCCCAACATCCCCGTCGCGTACTGGGGCTTCCGCTGGATGATCGGCTTCGGCATGGCGTCCTTCGGGCTCGGGCTGCTCGGGCTGTGGCTGACCCGCAAGAAGTTCATGCTGCCGCCGCGACTGCGGACCGGCGAGGACGAGGTACCGAATCTGGTGCTCTTCAAGAAGCCGCTCAACGCCAAGTTCGCCCGGTGGTACTGGCTCCTCGCCCTGTGGACGATGGGCTTCCCGCTGATCGCCAGCTCCTGGGGCTGGATCTTCACCGAGATGGGGCGCCAGCCCTGGGTCGTGTACGGCGTCCTGCGCACCCGAGACGCGGTCTCCCCCGGCGTCTCGCAGGGCGAGGTCATCGCCTCCATGACCGTCTTCACCCTCCTTTACGCGATCCTCGCCGTGATCGAGGTGAGGCTGCTCCTGAAGTACGTCAAGGCCGGACCGCCCGAGCTCACGGAGTCCGACCTCAACCCGCCCACCAAGATCGGCGGCGACGAAAAAGACGCCGACCGGCCGATGGCCTTCTCGTACTGAGGACTGAGGAGCTGAGGTATGGAACTCCACGACGTCTGGTTCGTACTCATCGCCGTTCTCTGGACCGGCTACTTCTTCCTGGAAGGCTTCGACTTCGGGATCGGTGTCCTGACGAAGCTGCTCGCCCGTGACCGCAAGGAGCGGCGGGTCCTCATCAACACCATCGGGCCCGTCTGGGACGGCAACGAGGTGTGGCTGCTGAGCGCCGGCGGTGCGACCTTCGCCGCCTTCCCCGACTGGTACGCCACCCTTTTCTCCGGGTTCTATCTGCCGCTGCTGCTCATCCTGCTGTGCCTGATCGTGCGCGGCGTCGCGTTCGAGTACCGGGCCAAGCGGAACGAGGAGCGCTGGCAGACCAACTGGGAGCACGCGATCTTCTGGACTTCGCTGCTGCCGGCCTTCCTGTGGGGCGTTGCCTTCGCCAACATCGTGCGCGGCGTGAAGATCGACGCGGAGATGGAGTACGTCGGCAACCTCTGGGACCTGCTGAACCCGTACGCGCTCCTGGGCGGGCTTGTCACGCTGACCCTCTTCACCTTCCACGGCGCGGTGTTCGCGGGGCTCAAGACGCTCGGCGACATCCGCGAGCGGGCGCGCAGCCTGGCGCTGAAGCTCGGCGCGGTCACCGCGGCGCTGGCGCTCGTCTTCCTGCTGTGGACGCAGAAGGACAACGGCGACGCCGAGAGCTTTGTCGCGATGACCGTGGCGGTGCTGGCGCTGGTCGCGGCCGTCGCTTTCACGGCGGCGGGGCGCGAAGGGTGGGCCTTCGCACTCTCGGGGGTGACCATCGTGGCCGCGGTTGCGATGCTCTTCCTGACCCTTTTCCCGAACGTCATGCCGTCTTCGCTGAATGACGCGTGGAGCCTTACGGTCACCAACGCGTCTTCCACGCCGTACACCTTGAAGATCATGACCTGGTGCGCGGGGATCGCCACGCCGGTGGTGCTCCTGTACCAGGGCTGGACGTACTGGGTGTTCCGTAAGCGGATCGGTACGCAGCACATCGCCGATGCGCATTAGTGGGGGATGTTTCACGTGAAACCGATCGACCCGCGTCTGCTCCGGTACGCCCGCGCCACCCGCCTCTTCCTGGGGGCGGTGGTGGTTCTCGGGCTTGCCGGCGCGGGCCTGGTCGTCGCCCAGGCGATGCTTATCGCCGAGGTGGTGGTCGGCTCGTTCCAGCGGGGGATGGACGGTACGGAGCTGCGTACGCCGCTGCTCCTGCTGGCGGGTGTCGCCCTGGGGCGGGGCCTGGTGTCCTGGCTGACCGAACTCGCGGCGCACCGGGCGAGCGCGGCGGTCAAGTCGGAGCTGCGGGGACGGCTGCTTGAGCGGGCCGTCGAGCTGGGGCCCGGGTGGCTGAGCGGACAGAGGGTCGGTTCGCTGGTGGCGCTGGCGACGCGGGGCGTCTACGCGCTGGACGACTACTTCTCGCGGTACTTGCCGCAGCTCGGGCTCGCGGTGGTCGTGCCTGTAGCGGTGCTCGCGCGGATCGTCACCGAGGACTGGATTTCGGCGGCGGTGATCGTGGTGACCCTGCCGCTCATCCCGATCTTCATGATCCTCATCGGCTGGGCGACCCAGGCCAGGATGGACCGCCAGTGGCGGCTGCTTTCGCGGCTGTCCGGCCACTTCCTGGACGTGGTCGCCGGGCTGCCCACGCTCAAGGTCTTCGGCCGGGCGAAGGCGCAGGCCGAGTCGATCCGGTCGATCACGGCCGAGTACCGGCGGGCCACCCTGCGGACGCTGCGCATCGCGTTCCTGTCGTCGTTCGCGCTGGAGCTGCTGGCGACGCTGTCCGTGGCGCTGGTGGCGGTCGGTATCGGCATGCGGCTCGTGCATGGGGACCTGGATCTGTACACGGGTCTGGTGATTCTGGTGCTGGCGCCCGAGGCGTATCTGCCGCTGCGGCAGGTGGGGGCGCAGTTCCACGCGGCGGCGGAGGGACTGTCCGCCGCGGAGGAGATCTTCGAGGTTCTGGAAACGGAGCCCCCGGCGGACGGCACGGGGGACGCTCCCACCGGTTCACTGCGGGTCGAGGGCGTGACAGTCCGGCATGCGGGGCGGACCGAGCCTTCGCTCGACTCGGCCTCGCTGGTCGTCGGGGAAGGTGAGACGGTCGCCGCCGTCGGGCCGAGCGGGGTCGGCAAGACCACGCTGCTGAACGTGCTGCTGGGCTTCGCGCCGGTGGACGAGGGCCGGGTACTGGTCGGGGACGGCCTTGGAGCGGTGGATCTGGCGACTGTCTCCAAGGAGCGGTGGCGGGAGCGGATCGCGTGGGTGCCACAGCGGCCGCACCTCTTCGCGGGGACGATCGCCGAGAACGTACGGCTGGCGCGGCCGGACGCCGACGACGCTGCGGTGGCCGCGGCTTTGCGGGACGCGGGGGCGTACGACTTCGTGGCCGCTCTGCCCCAGGGTGTCGAGACGAGGCTCGGGGAGGACGGCGCGGGAATTTCGGCGGGGCAGCGCCAACGGCTCGCTCTGGCAAGGGCGTTCCTCGCCGACCGACCCCTGCTGTTCCTCGACGAGCCGACGGCGAACCTCGACGGCGAGACCGAAGCGGGCATCGTCGATGCGGTACGGAGGCTGGCGGCGGGGCGCACGGTGGTGCTGGTTGTGCACCGGCCGGCGCTGCTGGCCGTCGCGGACCGGGTGGTGGAGCTTTCCCGCCACTGTGAGGCGGGGGATGAGCGTGCCTCTGGGGCGGGAGGGGTTCCCACCGGTGCGGCTGCTGAAGGGGGCCTGGTTGGCGACTCTGTGCCCGTGGCGCGGCAGGCGTCGTCCACGGCGGGTAAGGCGGGGGATTTGCGTCCCTCCCGGGCGGGGGCACTTCCCACCGGCCTGGCTGCTGAAGAAGTCTTGGCTGACCCTCTGTCCGTGGTGGGGCAGGGTTCGTCTGCGGTGGGTGTGGCCGGGGAGCTCCCCAGCCGCCCGCCGGTCGGGGGCCTGGTTGGTGTGCCCCTTGCTGGGCGGCCGTCGCGGCCGTCGCCTTCGGCGGCGGACGGGGCGGGTCTCTCCCCGGCCATGGCGAGTGGCCCTCCCGTCGGGACGTCCCCCGACGTAGAACAGGAGGGCGCCGCTGTGCCCGTTGCGGCGCGGGCGTCGTCAACTCCGCGGGACCGCACGGGCGTTCTTCGGCGTGTACGGATGGCTGCCGGGGAGCTGCGGGGGCGGATCGGGCTCGCGCTTCTGCTGGGGAGCCTGGCGCTTGGGTCGGCCGTGGGGCTCATGGCCGTGTCCGGGTGGTTGATCTCGCGGGCGTCCGAACAGCCGCCCGTGCTCTATCTGATGGTCGCCGTCACCGCGACCCGGGCCTTCGGAATCGGGCGGGCCGTCTTCAGGTACGCCGAGCGGCTCGTGTCGCACGATGCGGTGCTGCGGATGCTCGCGGAACTGCGGGTCGCGGTGTACCGCAGGCTGGAGCGGATCGCGCCCGCCGGGCTGCGTGAGACCCGGCGCGGGGACCTGTTGTCCCGGCTCGTCGCGGATGTGGACGCCCTTCAGGACTACTGGCTGCGCTGGTTGCTGCCGGCCGGGACAGCGGTGGTCGTCGGTGCAGGGGCCGTCGGGTTCACCGCTTGGCTGCTGCCCGAGGCCGGTGCCGTTCTCGCCGTCGGGCTGGTCGTCGCCGGGGTGGGCGTGCCGTGGGTGAGCGGCGCCTGTGCCCGGCGGGCCGAGCGGCAGTTGGCGCCCGCCCGTGGGGTGCTGGCGACGCGGGTCGCCGATCTGCTGGGCGGTACGGCCGAGTTGACCGTCGCGGGCGCGCTGAAGCGACGTACACAGGACGTACGGGAGGCGGACGGCGTGCTGACGCGGATCGCCTCGCGGGCCGCCACCGCCACCGCGCTCGGCGGCGGCCTCTCCGCGCTGGCCTGCGGGCTGACCGTCGTGTTCGCCGCCCTGGCCGGGGTGCAGGCGGTGCAGGACGGGCGGCTCTCGGGCGTGACGCTGGCAGTGGTCGTACTGACCCCGCTCGCCGCCTTCGAAGCCGTCATCGGGCTTCCGCTCGCGGTGCAGTACCGGCAGCGGGTCAAGCGGAGCGCGGAGCGGGTGTACGAGGTGCTGGATGCGCCGGTGCCGGTGCACGAGCCCGAGACGCCCGCCGCGGGGCCCGCGTCGCCGTTCCCGTTGGAGGTACGGGGGCTGGCCGCCCGATACGCCGGGCAGGAGCGCGACGCGCTGGCGGGCTTCGATCTGACGCTGGAGGCGGGTCGGCGCATCGCTGTGGTCGGGGCCTCCGGGGCCGGGAAGACGACGCTCGCGCAGGTGCTGCTGCGCTTCCTGGATGCGCGGGTCGGGACGTACACGCTCGGCGGTACGGACGTGACCGAGCTCGACGGGGACGACGTGCGGCGGCTCGTCGGCCTGTGCGCGCAGGACGCGCACATCTTCGACAGCTCCGTGCGCGAGAATCTCCGGCTGGCCCGGACCGATGCCACTGAGGAGCAGCTGAGGGACGCACTCGCCGCCGCCCGCTTGCTGACCTGGGTCGACGCGCTGCCCGACGGCCTCGACACGCTCGTCGGCGAACACGGCGCCCGGCTGTCGGGCGGCCAGCGCCAGCGGCTCGCGCTGGCGCGCGCTCTGCTGGCCGACTTCCCGGTGCTCGTACTCGACGAGCCCGCCGAGCACTTGGACCTGGCGACGGCGGACGCGCTGACGGCCGACCTGCTGAGGGCGACCGAGGGGCGTACGACGCTGATCATCACGCACCGGCTCCAGGGCCTGGAGGCCGTGGACGAGGTGATCGTGCTGGACGACGGTCACGCCGTACAGCGGGGCGCATACGCGGAACTCGTGGCGGAGGAGGGGCCGCTGCGGCGGATGCTGGCGCGCGAGCGGGAGGCGGAGCCGCTCGACGCCCGACTTTCCACCTGAAATAGGACTAACTAGGCTCAGGGGCATGTCAGTGGAGGACGCGCGGGAACCGGGCGATCGAGATGATCCGAGGGGCCTTCTCGAAGCCGCGACGCAGGCGACCCGCAGCCTGCAGGGGCTCTCCACCGAACTCACCGCCCGCGTGCCCCAGCTGCTCGAGGCCATGCGTTCCGTCGGCACCGGCCTGGAGCTGCACTCCACCCTCGACCGGATTTGCGAGACCGCGGCAGAGCTCGCAGACGCTCGGTACGCGGCGATCGGCGTCATCGACGAGGAGGGCGACGGCCTCTCCGACTTCGTGACGTACGGAGTCACCGAGGACCAGGCGGCACTGATCGGGCGGCTGCCCGACGGCCGCAAGGGGCTGCTCGGCGCGCTGATCCAGCACCCTGAATCCGTGCTCCTCGACGACCTGACGACCGACCCGCGCTTTGCCGGATTTCCCGCGCACCATCCCCCCATGCGGTCCTTTTTGGGGGTCCCTGTCCGCGTACAGGGAGAGATCTTCGGCAATCTCTATCTGGCGGAGAAGAGTGGCGGGGCAGAGTTCAACGACTACGACCTGCACATGGTCCGGGTACTTGCCACGGAGGCCGGGATTGCCATCGGCAATGCCCGGCTGTACGAGGCGGCGCGGCAGCGTGAGCGCTGGATCGACGGGTCCGTCGCCGTCACGACCGCGCTGCTGGCGGGCGGCGACGCTGACAAAGCCCTCACGGTCGTAGCGGAACAGGCACGTCGGCTTGCCGATTCGGCCGCCGGGATGGTGCTGCTGCCCGCCGAAGAGGGCGGCCTGGAGATCGTCGCCGTCTCGGCCGACGATCCGGCCGAGTCGCTGGGTGTGGTCATCCCGCCGGAGAGTCCGGTCGTGGGGCGGCTCCTCGACGGCGAGGCGGTCTTCGTCGCCGACTCGGCGAGCGACCAGCGCATGAGCACCAGGCTCGCGAAGCAGTACGGGCCGAGCATGCTGCTGCCACTGCACAGTGGCGGCCGGGTGCTCGGCGCACTCGCCACGCCGCGCGCGCGTGGCGCGAAGCTCTTCACAGAGGCGGAGAGGACGCTGGCCACCCAGTTCGCGTCCCAGGCGGCGCTCGCACTGATGATGGCGGAGGCGCAGCGGGACCGGGAGCGGCTCGCCGTGTACGAGGACCGCGACCGGATCGCCCGCGATCTGCACGATCTCGTGATCCAGCGGCTGTTCGCCACGGGGATGATGCTGGAGAGCGCGCAGCGCAGGTCGGTCGTGCCCGAGGTGCGGTCGGGTGTGGGCAAGGCGGTCGACGAACTGGACGTGACGATCCAGGAGATCCGTACGGCCATCTTCGCGCTCCAGCAGGGTCCGGCCGAGGCGCCTTCGGGACTGCGTACGCGCGTACTGCGGGAGATCAACATGGCTGCCGTGCCGCTGGGCTTCAAGCCCGCGCACCGCTTCGTCGGCCCGGTCGACGCGCTGGTCGGCGAGCTCACCGGCAAGAACCTCATCGCGGCGCTGCGCGAGACGCTGTCCAACGCCTTCCGGCACGCACAGGCGTCCCGCATCGAAGTCGTCGTCGACGCCACCGCCGAACTCGCTGACGGCAGACACGGGGTGCGGCTGTCGGTCGCCGACGACGGGGTGGGCATTCCGGAGGGCGGTCGGCGCAGCGGTCTGCGCAACCTCAAGCGGCGGGCCGAGTCGCTGGGCGGGACCAGCGAGTGCGGGCCTGGGATCGGACCGGACGGCGGCGGCACGACGGTCGTGTGGGAGGCGCCGCTCTAGGCCCGGCGCAGGGTGTGCCGGTACGCCGGATGGCGGGACGACACCCCGGTGGCGCCACCTCGGTACGGGGAATCGTGGTGCGGCCGGGCCACGATCCGTCAATGCGCCTCGGACCACTGCACTTCGGACCAATGCGCCGCGGACCCTGCCTATGGCCCCCCGTGCCGGTGCTGTGCGCCCTCCTGTGCGTGCTCTTCTGCCTCCCCGCTCCCGCCGCCGCTGTCGCCGTGCGTGACAGTTCCTCCGACGGCCCCGCCATCAGCGCCGAGGTCGCCCGGCTGTACGAGGAAGCGGCGCAGGCCTCGCAGACGTACGAGCTGGGCAGGCTCGCAGCGAAGACCCAGCGGATGAAGGCCCGCCGGCTGGAACGGCTGCTGGAGGCGGAACGGCGCGAGGTCGAGGCGCTGCACGCGGACGTGGGGCAAGTCGCCCGGGCCCAGTACCGCACCGGAAGCGGAGGCATCACGTACACCACGCAACTGCTGCTGGCCGACGATCTGGAGGACCTGATGAATGGTCAACAGCTCGCTTGGCAGGCCGATCTGGCCGTATCCCGGCTGCTGGAGAGGGCCGAGAGGGCCGAACGCAGGCTCGTCAGGGACGAGAAGCGGGCGACTGCCGCCTGGCGCGACTTCGACGCCCGTTCTCTCCAGCTGGCGGCGATCAAGCGCGGTATCGCTGTGAAACTCGAAGAGGCGCGGTGGAAGCTCCAGGGTGCGGCGGACCGCAGTGTCGCTGCGGGGCGCTGCGCGGGCGCCGTGCGGCTGGAGCAGCGGGAGGAGCCGACCACGCGAGCGTGGGTGACGCCCGTCGAGGAGTACGAGCTTTCGGCAGGCTTCGGCGGCGAGGGCGCGCGCTGGAAGAGCCGGCACACCGGGCAGGACTTCGCCGTGGACATCGGCACACCGGTACGGGCCATCGGCGCGGGCCGGGTCGTCTCGGTCTCCTGCGGCGGCGCCTTCGGAATCGAGGTGGTGGTCGGGCACCCGGGCGGCTACTACTCGCAGTACGCACACCTGGCCGGCGTCACCGTCGACCAGGGGCAGCTGGTGCGTACCGGACAGTGGGTCGGGCAGGCCGGTACCACCGGCAACTCGTCGGGGCCGCACCTCCACTTCGAGGTGCGGCTCACTCGCCACATGGGGTCGGCCGTCGATCCGGCGCGCTGGATGCGCGAGCACGGGGCGGGGTTTTGAACGGGCGGGTCTTGAGGGCTTGGGCTTCGGACTTTGGGGCGGGAGCCCCTGGCGTGGCTAGAGGCTGGCGAGGATTCGTTCGATGACGACCGCTACACCGTCGTCGTTGTTCGCGACCGTACGGCCGGATGCCGCGGCCACCACGTCCGGGTGCGCGTTGCCCATGGCGTACGACGTGCCCGCCCAGGTCAGCATCTCCACGTCGTTGGGCATGTCCCCGAAGGCCACGACCTCGGCGGGCGAGATGCCGCGCTCCGCACAGCACTGCGCGAGGGTGCTCGCCTTGGAGACGCCGAAACCGCTGATCTCCAGCAGGGCGGTCGGGCTGGACCGGGTGATGGACACGTGGTCGCCGGCGGTGGCCCGGGCCAGGGTGAGGAAGTCGTCGGGGGACAGCTCGGCGTGGTGGGCCAGCAGCTTGATGACCGGGGTCCCGGAGCCGGGGGCCGCCTCGTGGAGCAGCTTCTCGACGGCGGCGACGGTGGCACCCGGGTCGAGGTAGAAGGGCGGGTAGCCGGGCTCGTAGTGGATGCCGTTGGTGAGCTCGACCGCGAAAGAGGTGCCGGGGGCTGCGGCGCGCAGCGTGAGGGCGACAGCGAGGGCGTTCTCGCGGGGCAGGGGGCGTACCTTCAGCAGGTTTCCACCCGCGTGCAGGTCGACGACGGCGGCGCCGTTGGCGCAGATCGCCATGCCGTGGCCGTGGACATGGTCGCTGACGACGTCCATCCAGCGGGCCGGGCGTCCGGTGACGAAGAAGACCTCGATACCGGCCTCCTCGGCGGCGGCGAGCGCTGCGATCGTACGGTCCGACATGGACTTGTCGTCGCGCAACAGGGTGCCGTCGAGGTCGGTCGCGATGAGCCGCGTGGTGGCGGCCGGGACCGGGCGGGTGTGCTGGGGGTCGGTAGCGTCCGTAGCTGAGGTCACAGATCCATCTTCCCGTATGGAGCACACGTGCGTGCGAAGGGGCGCACATCTGAGAGCGCGCGGGATCGCCTGTGCGCTGGTGGGGGAGCGCGTCCGGGCTCGGCCAGGCACGCGCCCGTGATCGGCGGGGTACGTCCGGCGTACGGACGGGAAAGCGTCAAGGTTCGGCCGGGGTACGGGCCTGGATCGCGTCCACGATCCGTCACGGACCGGCCGGCTGATCGGTTCGGGGCCTGCATTCGCAGGGGGGCGGCCAGAGGGATGGGGCATCCTGGCCGCATCCGGCTCAGCGATCTGTCCTGTCCGTGGGCGATCCTGCCCCCGGACAACGGCGGGGAACGTTGGCCCGGGCCGCGCGTTCGCCACGTATGGTCGAGGGCATGCGTTTGAGCACCGTGATCCTTCCCGTCCGCCGCTGGTCGCAGGGTGGCCGCGATGCGTGGCAGCGAGCCGAGCAGCTCGGTTTCCACGCCGCGTACACCTACGACCACCTGTCCTGGCGGACCTTCCGCGACGGTCCGTGGTTCGGCGCCGTGCCGACTCTTACCGCCGCGGCCGGCGAGACCTCGCGAATGCGCCTCGGCACCCTGGTCACGTCCCCGAACTTCCGTCACCCCGTGACCCTCGCCAAGGACCTGATCACGCTGGACGACGTGTCCAACGGGCGCATCACGCTCGGCATCGGCGCCGGTAGCAATGGGTTCGACGCCACGGCACTCGGCCAGGAGCCCTGGACGCCGCGTGAGCGCGCCGACCGCTTCGGGGAGTTCGTGCCGCTGCTCGACCGGCTGCTCACCGAGCCCGCCGTCACCCACGAGGGCACGTACTACTCCGCCGTCGAGGCGCGCAACATCCCCGGCTGCGTGCAGCGGCCCCGCCTGCCCCTCGCGATCGCCGCGACCGGCCCGCGCGGGCTGAAGCTCGCCGCCCGGCACGGCCAGGCCTGGGTGACCACCGGCGACCCGAAGCTCTTCGAGTCCGGCACGCCCGCCCAGTCGCTGGAGGCCATCCGCGGCCAGGCCGCCAAGCTCGGCGCCGCCTGCGCCGAGATCGGCCGGGATGTGAACGAGCTCGACAAGATCCTGCTGACCGGCTTCACCCCCGAGCGGAGTGGCCCACTGGAGTCCCTTGACGCCTTCGTCGACTTCGCGGGCCGGCACTTCGCGCTCGGCTTCACCGAGATCGTGCTCCACGCCCCGATCGCCGACTCGGACTTCGCGGCCGATGAGAAGGTCTTCGAGCAGATCGCGACGGAGGGGCTGGCCCAGCTCCGCCCGTGACCGTCCGGTCGATTCGAATCAGGGCTTGATTCGGGTCAGAGGCGGATCGCGGTGACGACGAACTCGGTCGCGGGAAAGTGCGGTTGTTCTATGCCGGTGGTCACGCCCGTTGCCTAGGCTGGTCGGTATGGACGGGGAAACGGTGTTGGCGGCCCTCAGGGCCGAATCGCAGCGTCTGTACGAGAAGGTATGCACGATCCCGGAGGGTGAGTGGGACCGGCCGAGCCCGTGCGACCCCTGGACGGTGCGCGAGGTGTTCGCCCACCTGACGAACGCGGTTGACCGGGTCGGGAGCATGCTGGCCGAGCCTGAGCCGGAGCCGTCGGGGGCGCTGGTGACGGCCGCCGGGTATTACGCGCCCGACGAGCGCTTCTCGCCTGACGCCAATGAGGTCCGCATCGAGACGGCCCAGGATTCCGCCGGCTGGTACGCCGACGGGCGCGCGCTCGCCGAGCACTTCGACTCCGTCTGGCGCGCTGTAACCGCGGCCTGCGCCAAGGAGCCTCCGGAGCGCCGGGTCCGTACGCGGCACGGAGACTCCATGCTGCTGTCGGACTTCCTCGTTACCCGGGTCGTCGAAGTGTGCGTGCACGGCTTCGACGTCGCCGCGGGGCTGGGCCACGAGCCGTGGCCTACCGACGAGGCGGCGGACGTGGTGGCGCGGCTGTTGCTGGGCGGCCACCCGTACGACGAATCCGTGCCCGTGTCAGGAGGCGGCTGGGACCGTACGACGTTTCTGCGCAAGGCGACCGGGCGGCTTCCGATGACCGAGGCGGAGCGCGCGGCGGCTGAACGCCTGGGAATGCGCTGGCTGACGCTGGGTTGAGCCTGTTTCACGTGAAACAGCGGACCGTCCCAGCCCCCAGCCCCGAGCCCTCAGCCGTGCCGGAGCCCTCAGCCCTGCCGGTCAGTCGGTCAGCCGGTCAGTCGGGGAAGCGCAGGTACTCGGGCGGTACTGAAGCGGTGAGCCACACGCCGTTGGCGCTGACGCGGAAGATGTGACCGGCGCGGTGCATCGCCCCGGCGTCTACGTTGATGACGACGGGGCGGCCGCGCCGGGCGCCGACGCAGGTGGCAGTCTCGCGGTCGGGCGAGAGGTGGACGTCGTGCCTGGCCATGGGGCGCAGGCCTTCGGTGCGGATCGCGTCCAGGCTCCGGGCGACGGTGCCGTGGTAGAGGTACGCCGGCGGCTCGGCCTCCGGGAGATCGAGGTCGACCTCGACCGTGTGGCCCTGATTGGCACGGATCCGGGAGCCGTCGACAGCGAACCTCTGCTTGTCGTTTGCGGCGACGACGTGGTCGAGCTCGGCGCGGGTGAACCGGAAGCCGTGCTCTGCAGCGGCCTTGATCAGAGTGTCGATCTCGACCCAGCCGTTCTCGTCGAGCGTGATCCCGATCCGCTCCGGCTGGTGCCGCAGATGCTTCGAGAGGTATTTCGACACCTTTGTGGTGCGTCTTTCATCCATCAGGCCAGAGTGCCCGCGAGGCGAGCGTCACGCTACTCAGATTCGAACGACAGGTTTGATCCACAACCAAGTCGGGTTATCCACAAGGGATTTCACACTTCTGTGGACAACGGCCATGTCTTTTCAAGGCATTTGATCAAGTTCGCCGGATATCAGGCCATTTGAGGCCAGCGAGTCCAACGTCCTGGACTGCACCTCACGTTCAGCGGCAGCCGCGATGAACGCAGCTGCGTTGGCGGACCCAACCAGCCCGCGCACCGCCCGCATTGTCTCTTCGGGAAGGCTGACAATCTCCGACTCGGGCCCCGGCATCGGCGGAGCTGCCGCGCCGAGGTGCTGCTGGAGGTGACGGGTGGCGAACGTCTGCATGGCACGGGCCAGTTCGGCGTCCACGGTCTGCTGCGCGAGCGGCCGCAACCGCCGCACCATTTCCGCCGCCTCGGCCGCCTCTGCGTCCGTGGGCGGACGGTGACCGAGGTAGCGCGCGAACACGTGCTCCGTGGTGAACTCCAGGAAGCGTGTGGCGATGTGCTCCACCTGGCCTCGAAGTTCCCTCAGGTGGCCGGAGATTGCCAGCAGCGGCACACCGGCCGCATGCAACTCGGCTGCCACAGCCAGCTCTTGCGGTGACGGCACCAGGAACTCGTCGTCCCGTCCCGGGATACGTTCAAGCACCCCGAGTTCCACCGCGTCCTCGACCGCCTCGTCGTCGGGCTTCCCGCCGAATCGCTCGTCCAGTTCCGCCCGCGAGATCCGGTCCGCCTTCTCGTCCGTCCACGGCCCGTTGACCTCGGCGACGAGACCGAGCACCCCGCCGAGCCCCTTCCCCGCGTCCCAGGCCTCCAGCAGTTCTTTGATGCTGGCCAGGGTGTAGCCGCGGTCGAGCAGCGCCGCGATCTGGTGGAGCCGGGCCAGATGCGTGTCCCCGTACACATTGGACCGGCCGCGACGCTCCGGCTTGGGGAGCAGCCCGCGGTCCTGGTAGGCGCGGATCGTACGCACCGTGGCACCGCTCTGGTGCGCCAAGTCCTCGATCCGGTACTCGGCTGTCGGCTGACCTGACACGCTCACTCCCTCGGTCCCCACACGCCTACGACAGGGCTGCCCGGCCCACCGCACCCGCGGCGGCGCGAGCCGCGGGCGACGTCGCGAGGTACTCGACGGCCTTGCGCAGTGAGCCCTCCTGCGAGGGATGGTACGACCGCCGGAAGTAGCGCGGTATCGCGGAGCCGAGCTCGCGCCAGGTGGGCAGCAAGCCCTTGGCGACGGCCCTGTTGTGCTCGCGCAGCGAGTACCGCAGCCGGCCGGCGAGCTCGGGGTCGTGCCGGATCAGGTACGCCGCGCCCCACGCCCACAGCCACAGCAGCGTGGGGGCGACCACCACCATGCCCTCGATGCGGCGGGCGTACCGGGGCAGCCCCGACCCGCCGCAGTGCTGGTACATGTCGAAGGCCACCGCCCGGTGTTCGACCTCCTCGGCGCCGTGCCAGCGCAGCAGGTCGAGCATCACCGCGTCCGGATCGGCGTGGTCGAGGCCCTCGGCGTGCAGCACCCAGTTCCCCAGGACCGCGGTGAACTGCTCGATCGCCGCGATCAGGGAAAGCCGGAAGCGCAGCCACTCCTGCGCCGGTATCGGCACGCCGAACGGCGGTGCCTCGCCCAGGAGTTTCTCGAACAGGAAATCCACATGCTTGGTGTAAGGCCGGGTGTCCAGCTGCTGCTCGGCCAGATGGTTCAGCACATACGCGTGCTGCACGCTGTGTGTTGCCTCCTGTCCCATGAACCCCTTGACGTCCTTCAGGAGTTCGGGATCGCGGACCAGCGGCAGGGCCTCCTTGAAGACCTTGACGAACCACCGCTCCCCCGCCGGCAGCAGCAGGTGCAGCACATTGATCACATGTGTGGCAGTGGGCTCGTCCGGTATCCAGTGCAGCGGCGTATCGCGCCAGTCGAACGAGACCCGGCGGGGCGTTATGGCGTAGTGCTCTGTGTTCTCGGCGTGCTCAGCATTCTCGGCGTTCTCGGCGCTCCCGGTTCGCTCCTCCGTGCTCACAGCGGCGGCTCCATTCGGGCAATGGCGCGCAGCGTCCTCGGGGCGAAGCGGGACATGAAGTGGGCACCGCGCGCCTCGGGGGTCACCGGCACAACCGCCTGGTTGCGTACGACGGCCTTGAGCACCGCCTCGGCTACCTTCTCCGGCGGATAGTTGCGCAGCCCGTACAGCCGGGTCGACCGCTTCTGCCGGCGCTTCTCCTCGTCCGCCGAGACCCCGGCGAACCGCGCCGTCGCGGTGATGTTGGTGTTCACGAACCCAGGGCATATCGCCGTGACACCGATTCCATGTCCCGCGAACTCCGCCCGCAGGCACTCGCTCAGCATCAGCACCGCCGCCTTCGACGTGCTGTACGCGGGCAGCATCTTCGACGGCTGGTACGCCGCCGCGGACGCTGTGTTGACGATGTGGCCGCCCTGCCCGCGCTCGGCCATCTGCTTGCCGAAGAGCCTGCAGCCGTGGATGACGCCCCACAGGTTCACGTCGAGGACCTTCTTCCAGTCCTCGGCGGTGGTGTCCAGGAAGGAGCCCGAAAGGCCGATGCCGGCGTTGTTCACCAGGACGTCGACGACGCCGTACTCGGTGGCGACCTTCTCGGCGAGCTTCTCCATCGCCTGCTCGTCACTGACGTCCACCGTCTCACCCCAGGCCTGCGGCGCCCCGATCAGCCGGGCCATCTCGGCCGTCCTGGCCGCCCCCTCCGCATCCCGGTCGACGGCCACGATCCGCGCTCCCGCCTCGGCGAACGCGAAGGCGGTGGCTCGCCCTATGCCGCTGGCCGCACCCGTCACCAGCACGAGCTGCCCGCCGAACCTGTCGGCGTACGGGCCCTTGGCCGCCGTCTCCCTGGGCGCCACCCCGGCCGCGCTGTCCTCGTTCCCTGCGACGAACTCGTTGATCCAGGCGGCCAGTTGATCGGGCCGGGTGCGCGGCACCCAGTGCTTGGCGGTCAGCGTGCGCCGCACCAGCTGCGGAGCCCACAGCTCCAGGTCGTCGTAGAGCCGCTCCGAGAGGAAGATGTCGCCGGTCGGCGTGATCAGCTGGACCGGCGCATGGGCGTACGCATCGGCGCGCGGCCTGCGCAGCCGGGCGCGGACGTTGTCCCGGTACAGCCAGGCGCCGTGCGCCGCGTCCTGCGGCAGCGACGCCGTCGGATAGTCGCCGGCCGCCACCTTCTCCACCCGCTGGAGGATCTTCGGCCACTGCTTGCCGAGCGGGCCGCGCCACGCAAGCTCGGGCAGTACGGGCGTGTGCAGCATGTACACGTACCAGGACTTGGCGCCCTGGCCGAGCAGTTGGGCTGCCCTGCGCGGCGTCGGCCGCGACATCCGCTTCTTGATCCAGTGCCCGAAGTGGTCCAGGGAAGGGCCGGACATCGAGGTGAAGGACGCGATCCTGCCCTCGGTGCGCTTGACCGTCACGAACTCCCAGGCCTGCACGGACCCCCAGTCGTGCCCGACCAGGTGCACCGGCTTGTCCGGGCTCACCGCGTCCGCGACCGCCAGGAAGTCGTCCGTCAGCTTCTCCAGCGTGAAGCCGCCGCGCAGCGGCGTGGGCGCCGTCGACCTGCCGTGCCCGCGTACGTCGTAGAGCACCACATGAAAGTGCTCGGCCAGCCGCGAGGCGACCTCCGACCACACTTCCTTGCTGTCCGGATAGCCGTGCACCAGCAGTACGGTCGGCTGCGCGGCATCGCCCAGCTCGGCGACGCAGAGCTCGACCCCTCCCGTACGCACCCAGCGCTCGCGCGCCCCCTGAAGACTCACGCCGACTTCTCCTCTGCCCAGCGCCGCACATGCGGCAGATCGTCGTCCAGCCAGAACGCGCTCTGCTCGGGGTCCCGGGAGTCGGTGACCACCAGGATTTCCTCGAACTTCGCGCCCGTACCCCGGAATCCGAGATGCGGCTCGACCGCCCACAGCCCCGGCTGCGGCGGGTGGTCGGAGAATTTGTACGGGCTCCACAGCGGCGACCAGCCGTCGCGGTGACCGTGCAGGGCATCGCTCGCCAGACCCTTCAGCGATTGCGTACCGAACCCGAAGAGATGCGGCGACCAGCGGCGCTCCTTGACCCGGTCGACCTTGTGGGCGATGACGCCGAAGGGGTACGCGCGGTGCCGGTTGGCGTATCCCTGGCGGATCATGAGCCGTTCGACGTTCTCGTATATCTCCCGCAGCGACCGACGTTCGCGCACCTCGCGCAGGATCAGCTCACGGTGCGGTTCGAGATCGGCGAGCAGCTTGTCGTGCACGGGATTGAGGCCCAGGCACCCCGAGTACCCGATGTCCGACGTATAGCCGTTGTAGACCGGGGCCATGTCGAGGATGAACGGCATTCCCGGCTCCAGCCGCCGGTTCGTCGGGAAGAACTGCAACGGCACCCGGAAGTTGACGAAGGCCGTCCGGTCCCCGAACCAGGCGAAGGGCAGATGGAACCAGTCCCGTACGCCCCGCTCGCGCAGCCAGTCGCGCTGCATGCGCGCCGCCTCGCGCTCCGTCACCCCCGGCTTGAGCTGGGCGGCGACGGCTTCGGCGCATGCGTAGGCGAGGCGCTGCACCTCCCTGAATCCCCGCAGGTCCGCGGTCAGTTCGCTCTGTGCTGCAGAGGTTGCTGAGACTGCTGAAGCCATGCCACCTGTCCGTCCCGTATGCGGTAGGTACGCGCTCGTAACTTGACACTGATGAATGTGACAATGCCCGGCGGCGACGTCAAGGGGTGTGCGCGACCTGTGGATAACCGGCGGCCCGCCGGACCCGCCCCCGCATCTGCCCCGGGCCACCCCGGAACCGCCCCCGCACCTGCCCCGGCCCTCCCCCCGGGGTCCTACTTCGGGCGTTTCCCCTACGGGTCCGTACGCCTGGAGTCGGACACGGATCCAGCCGCCTGGTCTGACGCGAGGTGTGGTCTGCGCCACTACCTTCGAAATGTGACTGTGATCGCGACCGAAAGCCTGAGCAAGCGGTTCCCGAGGGTGACCGCGCTTGACCGGCTCTCCTTGGACATCGGACCCGGCGTGACCGGCCTGGTGGGCGCCAACGGAGCCGGCAAGTCCACCTTGATCAAGATCCTGCTGGGTCTGTCCCCCGCCACGGAGGGCCGGGCCGCAGTGCTCGGCCTCGACGTCGCCACCAGCGGCGGCGCCATCCGCGAGCAGGTCGGCTACATGCCCGAGCACGACGCGCTGCCACCCGACGTCTCGGCCACCGAGTTCGTCGTCCACATGGCGCGCATGTCCGGCCTGCCGCCCACCGCCGCCCGCGAGCGCACCGCCGACACTCTGCGCCATGTCGGTCTGTACGAGGAGCGCTACCGCCCCATCGGCGGCTACTCGACCGGTATGAAGCAGCGGGTGAAGCTGGCCCAGGCACTGGTCCACGACCCGAAGCTGGTGCTCCTCGACGAGCCGACCAACGGCCTCGACCCGGTGGGCCGCGACGAGATGCTCGGCCTCATCCGCCGCATCTACACCGACTTCGGCATCTCGGTCCTGGTCACCTCGCACCTGCTCGGCGAGCTGGAGCGCACCTGCGACCACGTCGTTGTCGTCGACGGCGGCAAGCTGCTCCGCTCCAGTTCCACCAGCGACTTCACCCAGACGACGACCACCATCGCCGTCGAAGTCACGGACACCGACATCCACCCGGACGGCACCCGCGCGCTGCGCGAGGCGCTCACCGCCGCCGGAACCACCCTCCACGCGGCGCTGGAGGACGGTCTGCCGGGCGCGGGCCACATCCTGCTCGTCGAAGCGACCGGCGAGGAGACGTACGACCTGGTGCGGGACACCGTGGCGGACCTCGGAATCGGTCTTGTACGGATGGAACAGCGCCGCCACCACATCGCCGAGGTGTTCCGCACGGACGAGCACGGCCGGTCGGCGGAAAGCGGGAAACAACAGCCCGTCGCCGCCGTAGCCGGCGCCGCACAGCACCAGGTCGCCGCAGACCAGAAGGGAGCCGGCCGCGATGGCATCTGAAATCACCACACCGGGCACCGACCCGACCCGTATCCACAACATCGGCTACCGGTCGTACGACGGCCCCCGCCTCGGCCGTGCGTACGCCCGCCGCTCGCTCTTCTCGCAGTCACTGCGCGGGGCGTACGGACTGGGCCGCAGCGCCAAGTCCAAGGTGCTGCCGATGATTCTCTTCGCGGTGATGTGCCTGGTCGCGGCGATCATTGTCGCGGTGGCGGTCGCCGCCCCCGTGGAAATGAAGGACCTGCCGGTCACGTACACGCGGTACGCGATCTACCTGCAGGCCGTCATCGCCCTCTACCTCGCCTCCCAGGCCCCGCAGTCCGTCTCGCGCGACCTGCGCTTCAAAACCGTCCCACTGTATTTCTCACGCCCCATCGAGCGCAGCGACTACGTCCTCGCCAAATACGCGGCGATGGCCTCGGCCCTCTTCGTCCTCACGGCGACCCCCCTGGTGATCCTGTACGCAGGCGCCCTGCTCGCCGAATTCGACTTCGCGGACCAGACGAAGGGGTTCGCACAGGGACTGGTCTCCGTGGCACTGCTCTCCGTCCTCTTCGCCGGTCTCGGCCTCGTGATGGCCGCACTGACCCCGCGCCGCGGCTTCGGCGTCGCCGCCGTCATCGCCGTACTGACCATCTCGTACGGAGCCGTGTCCACCGTCCAGGCCATCGCCTGGGAGCAGGGCGCGAACAGCGCGGTGGAATGGCTCGGCCTCTTCTCGCCCGTCACCCTCATCGACGGCGTACAGACGGCCTTCCTCGGCGCCACCTCTGCCTTCCCCGGAGGGGAAGGCCCCTCGGCCGGCAGCGGCATGGTCTACCTGCTCGTCCTCCTCGCGCTCAGCTTCGGCTCGTACGCCGTGCTGATGCGCCGTTACCGAAAGGTCGGGCTGTGACGACCATCGACATCGACCACACCTCGCGCTGGTTCGGCAATGTGGTGGCGGTCAACGACATCACGATGCGGGTCGGCCCCGGCGTGACCGGACTGCTCGGCCCCAACGGCGCCGGCAAGTCCACCCTGATCAACATGATGGGCGGCTTCCTCGCCCCCTCCACCGGCACCGTCACCCTCGACGGGAAGCCGATCTGGCGCAACGAAGCCGTGTACAAGCACATCGGGATCGTGCCCGAGCGGGAAGCGATGTACGACTTCCTCACCGGCCGCGAATTCGTCGTCGCCAACGCCGAATTGCACGGACTGGACACCGGCGCGGCGGACAAGGCGCTCTCCACCGTCGAGATGGAGTACGCACAGGACCGCAAGATCGCGACGTACAGCAAGGGCATGCGCCAGCGCGTGAAGATGGCGTCCGCCCTGGTCCACGACCCGTCCGTGCTGCTCCTCGACGAGCCCTTCAACGGCATGGACCCGCGCCAGCGCATGCAGCTCATGGACCTGCTGCGACGGATGGGTGCGGAGGGCCGCACGGTCCTGTTCTCCTCCCACATCCTGGAGGAGGTCGAACAGCTCGCCTCGCACATCGAGGTGATTGTGGCCGGACGTCATGCGGCCTCCGGCGACTTCCGCAAGATCCGCCGCCTGATGACGGACCGCCCGCACCGCTATCTCGTACGGTCCAGCGACGACCGTGCGCTCGCCGCCGCGCTGATCGCGGACCCGTCGACGGCGGGCATCGAAGTGGACCTCAAGGAAGGGGCACTGCGCATCCAGGCCGTCGACTTCGGCCGCTTCACCGAGCTGCTCCCGCAGGTCGCGCGTGCGCACGGCATCCGGCTCCTCACGGTCTCGCCGTCCGACGAGTCCCTCGAGTCGGTCTTCTCCTACCTCGTAGCGGCCTGAAAGGAGCTTGCAGCGATCATGTACGAACCCACAGTCGCCCGGCTCACCTACCGGGCCCTCCTCGGCCGCCGCCGGGCAGCCGTCCTCTTCATCCTGCCGGCCCTGCTGCTGGTCATCGCGGTAGCGGTACGGGTCCTCACGGGCGCGGACGACCAAGTGGCCGCCGATGTGCTCGGCGGCTTCGCGCTCGCCACGATGATCCCGCTGATCGGTGTGATCGCGGGCACGGGGGCGATCGGCCCGGAGATCGACGACGGCTCGATCGTCTATCTGCTCTCCAAGCCGGTGAAGCGGTCCACGATCATCTTCACCAAGCTCATCGTCGCGATCGCCGTGACGATGGCCTTCTCCGCGATCCCCACCTTCATCACCGGCATGATCCTCAACGGCAACGGCGGACAGATCGCGATCGCCTACACGGTCGCGGCGCTGGTCGCCTCGATCGCGTACAGCGCGATCTTCCTGCTGCTCGGTACGGTCACCCGGCACGCGGTGGTCTTCGGGCTGGTCTACGCGCTGGTGTGGGAGACCCTGTTCGGCAGCCTCGTGCCCGGCGCGCGCACGCTCAGCGTCCAGCAGTGGGCGCTGTCCCTGGCGGAACGGATCGGCGCGAACGGCACGATCACCTCGGACGTCGCACTGCCTACGGCGGCGGTCCTGCTGGCGGCGGTCACGGCGGCGGCGACTTGGTACGCGGGCCAGAAGCTGCGGACGCTGACGCTCGCGGGCGAGGAGTAAAAGCGGAACGTCTTCGTCCGTCCGTCAACCCCTGCCCTGTGGGCGGGGGTTGACGCATTTCCGCGTAACTGTACGTTTATCGGCTCGTTGTTCACCCTGCGTGGAGGCAACTGGGATCTGTGACGTCGAGCGTTCGTGAATTTGGGGATTGCCGGTGCCGGAACGAATCCGGGCCGGTCACAAGAGTGAGTAGCCACCTTGAGCGTCCTCCGCCCCTGAAAGCCCGGGGACAGGGCTGTCCATCGTCGGCTTTCACGAACGGAAGGCATCCTCATGCCATCGGAAGTCACCCTGCTCGAATCGCGCACGATGCGCGACGAGCACCTGGGCCGTATCGACGTCCTCGACAAGGTCAAGGCGCTTGTCATGCTCCCGGACGGAATTTACGTCCGCACAGAAGACGTGGCTCGGTATTTCGAAGTATCCACAGAGGTCCTGAAGAAGGTCGTACAGCGCCATCGGGAGGAACTCAACGAGAACGGGTTGCAAGTACTGCGAGGCGATGACCTGCGCATCTTCCAGAGGGACATCTTGTCCCTCTGGAGCGACAACCTGGGGACAAGTTATCCACAGGCGGCCACGAACCTCACGCTCTACACCCGCCGGACCGTCCTGAACATCGCGATGCTTCTTCGCGACAGCGACATCGCCCGCTGCGTCCGTACGTACCTCCTCGATGCCGAGGAGAGCGGCTGGCGCGAGGGCTACGCCTCGCTCGACCGGCGCGTCACCAAGGTCGAGTCCCACCTGGACTCGGTCGGGCACGCGCTCCAGGAGCTGGGGCCCGTCATCAACGGGATCTCGGTACGGCTGGACCGGCTCGACCGGCGGCTCGAAACCACCAACCAGGTCGTCGGCGCCATCAGCAACCGCCTCTGCGACCTCTCCGACGACATGCGGCGGATGGAGCACCGCATGGACCAAAAGCTGGACGCCGTCTCCCATCGGCTGAGCGCTCTGGAGCGCAGCCAGCGGCGTAAGCGCCGCTGATCCGCTGATCCGCTGATTCCGGCCGCCGTTGAGGACCTCGGGCCGCACTCAGGTCAGCAGCAACCGCAGCAGTACTGCGGTATGGCTGCGGTCCGGGTCCTTGGCGGCGGTCAGCAGGGTGACCCGGCCCGCCTTGGCGAGCGTACGCAGACCGTCCAGGGCCTCTGCCGCATCCGGGGCGGCGAGCTCGGCCTCGTAACGGCGGCCGAACTCCTCGAACTCGCCGGAAGCGCCGTGATACCAGCGGCGCAGCTCGTCGGACGGCGTCAGGGCCTTCGGCCATTCGTCGACGTGGGCCGCGTCCTTGCTGAGACCGCGCGGCCAGAGCCGGTCGACCAGCACCCGGGTGCCGTCCTCGGCCGACGGCTGCTCGTACACCCTGCGCACTCGGACATCAGGTTTGGTCACAAGGACCAGCCTGCTACACGTTCCGGTCCGTCGCGCGCGCCCTCAGCCCTGGAGCAGCTGCTCCAGCACCACCGCGATGCCGTCGTTCTCGTTCGACGCCGTGATCTCGTGGGCCACGGCCTTCAGCTCGTCGTGCGCGTTGGCCATCGCCACACCGTGCGCCGCCCAGCCGAACATCGGGATGTCGTTCGGCATGTCACCGAAGGCGATCGTGTCCGAGGCCTTGAGCCCCAGCCGCCGCGCCGCCAGCGACAGGCCCGTCGCCTTGCTCAGGCCAAGCGGAAGCATCTCCACCACACCCGGGCCCGCCATGACCACGTCGACCAGGCTGCCGACCGTCTGACGCGCGACCTGCGCGAGCGCGTCGTCGCTCAGCTCGGGGTGCTGGATGTAGACCTTGTTCAGCGGCGCCGACCACAGATCGGCGGGGTCCTTGAACGGTACGTAAGGAAGCGGGCCTTCCTGCACCCGGTAGCCGGGGCCGACCAGTACCGCCCCCTCCAGGCCGTCGCGGCTGGCGGCGAGCGCCAGCGGGCCCACCTCCGCCTCGATCTTGGAGAGCGCGAGCCCGGCCAGCTGCCGGTCCAGCGTCACCGAGGTCAGCAGCCGGTGCTCACCGGCGTGGTAGACCTGCGCGCCCTGGCCGCAGACCGCGAGGCCTTCGTAGCCCAGGTCGTCCAGGATGTGCCGGGTCCACGGGACAGCACGTCCGGTGACGACGATGTGGGCCGCGCCCGCCGCCGTGGCGGCGGCGAGCGCGTCGCGCGTACGGGCCGAGACCGTCTCGTCGGAGCGCAGCAGCGTCCCGTCGAGGTCGGTCGCGACAAGCTTGTACGGGAAAGGGGCGGCGGAGCGAAGGCTCACTTGGTGATCGGCTCCAGCACTTCACGGCCGCCCAGGTACGGACGGAGCACCTCGGGCACCCGCACCGAACCGTCCGCCAACTGGTGGTTCTCCAGGATCGCCACAATCGTGCGCGGTACGGCGCACAGCGTGCCGTTCAGCGTCGCCAGCGGCTGGACCTTCTTGCCGTCGCGCATACGGACCGACAGCCTCCGGGCCTGGAAGCCGTCGCAGTTCGACGCGGACGTCAGCTCGCGGTACTTGCCCTGCGTCGGGATCCACGCCTCGCAGTCGAACTTGCGCGAGGCGGAGGAGCCCAGGTCACCTGTGGCCACGTCGATCACCTGGAAGGGCAGTCCCAGGCCGGTCAGCCACTGCTTCTCCCACTCCAGGAGCCGCTGGTGCTCGGCCTCCGCGTCCTCGGGGTTGACGTACGAGAACATCTCGACCTTGTCGAACTGGTGCACCCGGAAGATGCCCCGGGTGTCCTTGCCGTACGTACCGGCCTCGCGCCGGAAGCAGGGCGAGAAGCCGGCGTAGCGCAGCGGCAGCTTGTCCGCGTCGATGATCTCGTCCATGTGGTACGCCGCGAGGGGGACCTCGGAGGTGCCGACCAGGTAGTAGTCGTCCTTCTCCAGGTGGTACACGTTCTCGGCGGCCTGGCCGAGGAAGCCCGTGCCCTCCATGGCGCGCGGGCGGACCAGCGCGGGCGTGAGCATCGGGATGAAGCCGGCCTCGGTCGCCTGTGCGATCGCCGCGTTCACCAGCGCCAGTTCGAGCAGCGCGCCGACACCCGTCAGGTAGTAGAAGCGCGAGCCGGACACCTTGGCGCCGCGCTCGACGTCGATGGCGCCGAGCGCCTCGCCGAGCTCCAGGTGGTCCTTGGGCTCGAAGCCCTCGGCGCCGAAGTCGCGGATCGTGCCGTGCGTCTCCAGGACGACGAAGTCTTCTTCGCCGCCGACCGGTACGTCGGCGTGCACGATGTTGCCGAGCTGGAGCAGCAGCCGCTTGGACTCCTCGGCCGCCTCGTCCTGCTCGGCGTCGGCCGCCTTGACGGCGGCGGAGAGCTCGGCGGCCTTCTTCAGCAGCTCGGCCTTCTCGTCGCCGGTGGCCTTGGGGATGAGTTTGCCGAGCGACTTCTGCTCGGAGCGGAGTTCGTCGAAGCGGACGCTGGACGACCTGCGCCGCTCGTCGGCGGAGAGGAGGGCGTCGACGAGCGCGACGTCCTCTCCACGGGCGCGCTGGGAGGCGCGAACACGGTCGGGGTCCTCACGGAGCAGGCGAAGGTCAATCACCCCACCAGGCTACCCGCGACCGCTTGCGGCGATCGACTTGATATTGCATTGCGTGGCAATTTGCCCGAATTGCCCATATTGGGAATGCTCACGGGTATCGCCGCACGCGCCCGCCGGTGCACGTCAATAAAACAGGCACTATTCCCCGAAACAGGGCACTTTCAGTCGGTCGCGTTGACGCTTCTTCCTTGCGGCGAACGGGAGTTGGCGGACCGGTTGTCCACAGGAATGCACTACCTCGGAAGGTTATCCACAGGCTGTGCGAAAGATCTGTGGATGCCGGAAGAGATCGTTCCGAATGGTGCATGCGGGGCGGAAGATTCCCCGGTCAAACCCAGTTCACACGCTCATTCGGGTGGGAATTACTCGCTCTAAAGAGTTGATCAATGGAATTGAGGTGACGTCGCCCGACCTGACGACCTGTGGACGGAAGGGCGCTCTCTGAGGAGATTTGTCGACCATGTCGGGATACGTTGTCGACTTGTCCCCAGGTCGAGAAGCAGTCCTGTGGATAACTTCTGTGGGTAACGCAAATCTGCAGGTAGGACTAGCGCGAGCAGGGCTCGTGCGGCCACGCCCCGCAGTTAGTACGGGCCGATCAGGCCCGGCCGTCCTGACTGCGCGCCAGCCACTCCGACGCCGCCACGAATTCCGCGTCCGACGTCCCCGCCCGCAGCGCCCGCACGTCCTCGACCGACACCCCGGCCCTCGGGTACGACCCGAGGAACCGCACGTTCGGGCAGATCCGCTTGAGCCCCATCAGCGCCTCGCCCACCCGCCGGTCCGAGATGTGGCCCTCGGCGTCCACGGCGAAGCAGTAGTTGCCGATCCCCGCTCCCGTCGGCCGGGACTGGATCAGCATCAGGTTGACCCCGCGCACCGCGAACTCCTGGAGCAGTTCGAGCAGCGCACCCGGGTGGTCGTCGCCCAGCCAGATGACCACCGACGTCTTGTCCGCACCGGTCGGCGCGGCCGGCCGGCCGGGGCGGCCCACCAGCACGAAGCGCGTCTGTGCGTTCACGGCGTCGTGGATCTCGGTGACGAGCGGTTCGAGGCCGTACTTCGCCGCCGCGAACTCACCGGCGAAGGCCGCGTCGTACCGGCCCTCCTGGACCAGCCGCGCGCCGTCCGCGTTCGACGCCGCCGACTCCCACAGCACGTCCGGCAGATTCGCCGCGATCCAGTTGCGCACCTGCGGCTGAGCGGCCGGGTGCGCGGTGACCGTCTTGATGTCGCTGAGCTTCGTGCCGGGGCGCACGAGCAGCGCGAAGCTGATGGAGAGCAGCACCTCGCGGTAGATCATCAGCGGTTCGCCGGACGTCAGCTCGTCGAGGGTCGCGGTGATCCCGCCCTCGACGGAGTTCTCGATCGGTACGAGCGCCGCCGCCGCTTCCCCGCTGCGCACCGCGTCGAGCGCGGCCGGCACGGACACCATCGGGACGAGCTCCCGGGTGGCGGCTTCCGGAAGCGTACGGAGGGCGACCTCGGTGAAGGTGCCCTCGGGGCCGAGATAGGCATAGCGCGTTGCCGACATACGGTCACCTTAATGCGCGCTGCGAAACAGCCCGTACGGACAGCAGCACCGCTCTCTCAGGATTCCAGCAGCCGCTGCCCCACGTACTCCCCGTCCCGCGCCCCGCCCGGCACCGCGAAAAGCCCGCTCGCCTCGTGCCGGACAAAGGGCGACAATGCGTCCCCCCTGTCGAGCTTGCGCTGCACCGGTACGAAGCCGCGCAGCGGGTCCGCCTGCCAGCAGATGAAGAGAAGCCCGGCGTCCGGCGTCCCGTCGGCGGAGATCCCGTCGTGGTACGAGAACGGCCGCCGCAGCATCGCCGCGCCGCCGTTCTGCTCGGGCGCGGAGATACGGGCGTGGGCGTTGGAAGGGACGACCAGCTTGCCGTCCGGGCCGGTCTTGTCCAGATCCAGTTCGGTCGTCTCGCTGCCGCCCGTAAGCGGAGCGCCGTCGGACTTCTTCCGCCCGATGACCTTCTCCTGCTCGCCGCGCGCCAGCTTCTCCCAGTCGTCGAGGAGCATCCGGATCCGGCGTACGACGGCGTACGAGCCGCCCGCCATCCACTCGGGATCGCCGCTCGCGGGCACGAAGATCCGCCGGTCGAAGTCGTCATCGGACGGCTTCGGATTGCCCGTGCCGTCGATCTGCCCCATCAGATTGCGGGCGGTCATCGGCTGCGCGGTCGCGCCCGGCGAACGGTTGAAGCCGTTCATCTGCCAGCGCACCTTGGCCGCGTCGCCCGCCTCCTTCTGGATGGCGCGCAGCGCGTGAAAGGCGACCAGCGAGTCGTCGGCGCCGATCTGTACCCAGAGGTCGCCGTTGCTCCGCCGCGGGTCCAGGTGGTCGGAGGAGAAGTCGGGCAACGGGTCGAGGGCCGAGGGCCGCCGGGCGGCCAGGCCCGTACGGTCGAAGAAGGTCCTGCCGAAGCCGAAGGTGACGGTCAGCGAGGACGGCCCCGCATCCAGCGCCACCCCGGTGTCGCCGTCCCCGAACGGCTCGCCCGCCATCAGCGTGCGCGCCGCCTCCGACCAGCGCCGCAGCAGCGCCGCGGCCTCCTTGCGCCCCGCGCCCGCCGCCAGGTCGAACGCGACGAGATGCCCCCGGGACTGGAGGGGTGTGGTGATACCGGCCTGGTGCTCGCCGTGGAAGGGGGCGGACGTCGAGCCGACAGACGTCAGCGCCTTCGCGTCCGCACGGCCGCCGGAGTCCGAGGTCGCCGCGTACACAGCGGCCCCGCCCGTCGCGCCCAGCCCGAGCCCCGCGGCGCCGGCCGCGCCCGCGGTGCCGAGCAGCCGCCGCCTGGAAATGTCGATGTCGCTCACGCCGGTCAGCCGATCTTCACGTTCTTCTTGACGGTCACTTGGTCGATGTCGGAGGTACGGACGGTCAGTTCGAGCTCCCACGTACCGGGCATCGGGATCTGCACACCGTTCGCGCTCCAGTGTCCGCTCGCGACGCGGTCCGGGATGGCGGGCAGCGGCCCGATCTCCTTCTCGTTGTGGGTGAACGCGACCTTCACCTCGGGGGCGTCCATCACCCGCCCGTTGGGCCGCTCCAGCCACACGTGCAGGCCGTTGCTGCCGGAGCGCGCCGGGTCGAGCTCGACCCTGGCTGTGCCCTTGCCGTCCTCGCCGCCCGTATCGAAGGGGATACGGATGTCGATCGGGCGGTCGGGTACGGCGGTGGAAGTCTCCGCCCTCGCCACTTCCTTCTCCTCGGTACGCCCCGGCTCGGTGCTGGTCAGTACGGTCGTCACGGCCAGCAGCACCACCGCGACCCCGGCCTCCGCCAGTACGGAACGCCGCAGCCCGAGCCGCTCGGGATCCGCGTCCCGTACGCGCTTCACGCGCGCGGTGGCCACGGCGGCCTTCTGCCGGGCGAGTTGAGCGGCCCGGGCGGGGTCCGCGGGGACGGTAACGGCCTCAGCCGCCTCACCCTCACCCTCACTCTCATCCTCAGCCCCCGCCCGCTGCTCGATGAGGGCGGCCGCCTCCGCCTCCGGCGCCACGGTCTCGGCCAGCCGCCCCGTCCAGCGCCGCGACAGCCAGGCGATGCCGACGAGAACGGCGACCAGCCCGACCTTGACGAGCAGCAGCTGCCCGTACGCCGTCCCGGTCAGCGCCGACCAGGAACCGACCTGCCGCCACGACTGGTAGACCCCGGTCGCGGCCAGCACGACGACGCTCGCGAAGGCGACGCGGGAGAAGCGCCGTACAGCCGTACTTTCGATGCCCGGCGTCCGGTAGAGCGCGACCAGCAGCGCCGCGAGCCCGCCCAGCCAGGCCGCGACCGCCAGCAGATGCAGCACGTCCACGGGCATCGCGATGCCGGGCTGGAGTCCCGTCGACGCGTGCTCGGAGAGCGCCCAGGTCGCCGCGACGCCGGCTGCCAGGACCCCGCCGCCCAGGGCGAGTCCGAAGGTGAGGTCCTTCTTCTCCTTGGGGTCCTCGCTTGAATCAGGCAGTCGGCGCGAAGCGCCGTCAGGCAAGGTGGTGGTGGGAGACGGGCGGGCGTACGCCCCGAACAGCACGGCGACGAACAGCGCGCCCGCGCCGAGCAGCAGCAGCCGGGATACGAGCGAAGCCCCGGTCTTGGTGTCCAGTACGGCCTTGAGCCCACTCAGGTCGAAGGCGTCGGCGAGCTTGCCCGAGCCCGTGTAGGGGGCGCGCAGCAGCAGCATCACCAGGGTCGACGCGGTCAGCGTGATCCACCCCTGGACGACGAGGCGTTGCAGCGGCCGCTCGCCCGCGCCGCGCTGCCAGCAGGCCAGCACGAAGGCGGCGCCGCCGACGAGCAGGATGAAGCCGGCGTACGACGTGTAGCGCGCGATGCCGTAGAGCGCGCCGACGAGGCCGCCGCCCGCGGCCTGTTCGGGTACCTCGACGGTGGTCTTGGAGGGGGCGCCGATGGAGAAGGTGAACGCGCCGGAGATGGGGTGGCTGTCGGCGGAGACGGCCTGCCAGGCCACGGTGTACGTGCCGTCGGGCAGCCCGGAGTGCAGTGGGACGCCGTACTTGACGACGTTTCCGCTGCACATGTTGCGCAGCTCACCGGTGTCGGCGCGCTTGCCGCTGGGTTCGAGGACGCGGATCGAGTCGTCGCCCAGGGCGATCTGCTCCGAGAAGGTGAGGGTGACGTGCTTGGGCGCCGTGGCGACGACCGCCCCGTCCTTCGGGTTGCTCCCGGTCAGCGCGGCGTGCGCGGATGCGGGGGCGGCTCCTGCGAGCAGGGTGCCGAGGAGTGCCGTGGTGATGAGCAGCAGCCGGATCACTGCGGCTCCGAAGCGCGGGGCGGTTGCCGGCATGGTGTGTCAGTCCCTCAGTGCTTCTTCGGGTTGTGGGTGGTCTTCTCGACCGGAAGTTCGGTCTTGATCACGCCGGCCTTCTCGAAGTGCAGCTCCACGGCCACCTTCTCGCCCACCTGGGGCTTCTTCTTCAACTTCAGGAACATGATGTGGCTCCCGCCGCGCTCAAGGTTCAGCCGACCTTCCGCGGGGATGTCGAAGGACTTCACCTCCCGCATCTTCTGGTTCTTGGTCTCGTGGATCTGGACCTCGCCCGAGATGTCACTGGTGACGGAGGTCAGCTTGTCCGCGACATCGCTGTCGTTCTTGACGGTCAGGAAGCCGGCGGCCATGTCGTCCATGACGGGCTCGGGCATGAAGGCCCCGCTGACCTTGAGCTCTGGCTTGGCGTTCTTGACGTCGGCGTCGGCCGAGCCGTCGGTGGAACAGCCCGCCAGAACAAGGCCCGTGGTCAGGGCAATGGCGGTGACGAGGGTGGTGCGGCGGTTCACGGGTTCTCCCCCTTGAGGAGCTTCGGAAGGTCCTTGGCGTAGTCGTCGGCGGTGGTGTCCTCGCCGTACAGCACGTATCCGGCATCGGTCTTCGGCGAGAACGCGATGACCTGTGCACCGTGCATGGAGACGACCGAGCCGTCCTTCTCCTTCTTGGGCGGGTCGATGCCGATACCCATCTGGCGGGCCCCGGCCTGAATGGTCGGGAAGTCGCCGGAGAGCCCGGTGAACGCGGGGTCGCCCGCGCCCTTGAGCCACTTGCCGAGTGCCTTCGGGGTGTCCCGTTCGGGGTCCGTCGTGATGAAGACGACCTGGAGCTTCTCCCGGTCCGCAGGGGAGAGCTTCTTGTACGCGATGGCGATGTTGCTCATCGTCAGCGGGCATACGTCGGGGCAGTTGGTGTAGCCGTAGTAGACGAGCGTCGCCTTGCCCTCTGTCTGCTCACGCAGGTCGTACTTCTTGCCGTGCGTGTCCGTGAGGACGAGATTCGGCTTCTTGAAAGGCCGGTCCAGTACGGTCGCGGCCTTCGTCGCCGTATCGGCGGAGACGCCGCTGAGCGGCTTGGAGCTGTCGGCCTTGTCGCCGCCGCACGCGGACAGGGTGAGCGCGGCCGTCGCTACGAGCGCCACGGCCAGCGCGTTCTTCTTGCGCATAGAGATAGGTCCCGGTGTTTCGGTGAGGGTCAGGAGGTGCGGCGGCGGCCGGCGAGAACGCCGAAGGCCACGCCCGCGACACCGACGGCGATGCCGACGACGGCGAGGACGCGGGCGGTCGAGTCGCTGGTGCTGCCGTCGGCTGTTTCGCTCTTCTTGCCGTCGTCGTGGGCCTTGGTGTCCTGGGCGGACGCCTCGTCGTTCTTGGCGCTGCCGGAGCCGTGGTGGTCGTCACCGGTGGGCTCGGTCAGCTTGAGGACGGGGGCCGGGGACTGCGGCTCCTCCTGGCCCTCCTTGGGCTCCTCGATCCAGCGGACAACTTCCTTGTTGTCGTACGTCTGGACGGCCTTGAAGACCAACTGGTCGGCGTCTTCCGGCAACTGCCCGAGCGAGAGCGGGAACTGCTGGAACTCGCCGGGCCCGATCTTGCCGCCGGTCCAGGTGACCTTGGAGACGGCCTCGGTGATCTCCTTGCCGTGCACCTTGAGCGGCTTGTCGAGCTCGGTCTTGGTGACCTTGACGGTCCACCCGGGCACGGGCTGCGGCATCACGGACGACAGCGGGTGGTCGGTGGGGAAGGAGACTTCGAGCTTGGTGGTCGAGGCGTTGTCCCGCTCGTTGGGCACCTTGACGTTGACGGTGGCGTAGCCGCCCTTCTCGGCGGGTCCGACGGGCTGCACGCCGACGTGCGCGAGGGCCGGGCCCGCGATCAGCAGGACGGTGGAAGCGGCGGCGGCGCCGACGACGGCGGCGGAGATACGCGTGACATTCATGGCTGGAAACACTCCACGGAGCAGAGGTGAATGATGTTCCGGAGCGCGGGTACGCACCGGCATCGCGACGCCGCTCCCGTGGTGTTACGTCGAGGAGTGCGCCGCGTCAGGCTGCGAGAACGAGCGCCGCCGAGGGCGGACCGCGCCTGATCACCGTGTGCTGGAGGGCTTCCCCTGGCGGCCGCAGCGGCGCGAGGAACGGGGTGCGCAGGGCACGCCGGCGCTGCGCGGGCGCACCGGGCAGCCCGGCGCGCAGCGAGCGTACAAGAGCGAGCGCGGCGCGCAACGACCGTACGAGTGCGCCCTCCGCGACTCCATGCGCCGACAGCAGAACCAGCCGGGTCAGCGCCGTCTCCCCGCGCCGCAGCAGCCAGCCGGCCGCGACGGCGGCCAGCATGTGCCCGAGCAGCATGGGGAGGGTGGGGAACAGCCCGGCATTCGCCACGGTCTCGGACTGCTGCGCCGCATTGGCCGTGTGGGATGCGTGAGCCGCATGCGTGAGGTGCTGCTGCGCCGCGTGCGCGGACGCCGGGTCGATGCCCGCTTCGGTGACGATCCGCCGGGCCTCGGCGGTGCTGAGCGGAATGGCCCCGGTGCCGCACAGCAGCTTCGCCGCCAACGTGCGCAGCGAGGTGTCGGTGGCGGCCGACTGCAGGGCAGGGTTGTGCTGGCCGAGCCCGAAGAGGACGTGCAGAGCGAGTTGTCCGCAGGCCAGCGCGGTGGCGATGGCGGGCAGCGAGCGCGCGCGCCCGGCCAGCGGTGCTACCACGGCGAAGACGGCGGCGCAGCCCAGCGCGATCGTCCACCACGGGACGGTGGCGCAGGATGCCATGACGTGTCCTGTCGCGGACAGCGCGACGCAGACCGCGGTGAACACCGCGGTCCTCAGCAGCCGCGGACCGGCTCCGGCGCGTACGACCGATGTAGACATGGCGCCGACATCATCGCATTACGTCCACCTGCCTCATACGGCAGGTCCGCGCGCACATACACCGCCGGCCGTGGTGCGCGCATCGGCCGAATGAGCGCAATCACATCCATCACACGCTTATGACCGACTGCTTGTGGCAATACGTAACCCTATGTCGAGCCGCAGCCAGGAGGCTGGAGCATGAGCATCTGGTGGTCACTCCACTTGCGGCGCGAAGCCGCGAGCGTTCCGCTCGCCCGCCGCCTTCTGCTCGGCACCATGGAGACAGCAGGGGTCGATCCGGACATTTCCTACGATCTCTCGGTCGCGCTCAGCGAAGCCTGTGCGAATGCGGTCGAGCACGGCGGGGACGAACGGTCCGGAACACCCTCTGCGGAATACCGCGTGACCGCTTATCTGGACGGCGAGAAATGCCGTATCGAGGTCACCGACTCCGGGCCGGGCTTTCCCCCCTCACGGCGAGGGAACTGTGCCGCACTGCGCCCCGCACCCAGCACGGCGGAAGACGGCAGAGGCCTCTGCCTGATCGAGCAGCTCGCGGACCATGTCCACTTCAGGAACCGGCCGGGGCGCGGCGCGGTGGTCAGCTTCGACAAGGTCCTGAAATGGCGCGAGGACGCACTGCTCAAGGTGTCCTGAGCAGCACGCCCTCGTGGCGGCCGGAGACTTCGGTCTCGCCGGCCCTGTTTCTCGCCGGCCCTGCTTCTCGTCAGGCCTGCTTGACCCGGGCCATCCACGCCTCGACCTCGTCGGAGCGGCGCGGCAGCCCTGCCGACAGATTCCGGTTGCCGTCCTCGGTCACGACGATGTCGTCCTCGATACGGACGCCGATGCCGCGGTACTCCTCGGGCACGGTCAGGTCGTCGGCCTGGAAGTAAAGCCCGGGCTCCACCGTCAGGCACATGCCCGGCTCCAGCGTCCCGTCGACGTACGCCTCACGGCGCGCGGCGGCGCAGTCGTGGACGTCCATGCCGAGCATGTGGCCGGTGCCGTGCAGGGTCCAGCGGCGCTGGAGACCGAGCTCCAGGACCTTCTCGACCGGGCCTTCGAGCAGACCCCATTCGACGAGCTTCTCGGCGAGGACGCGCTGCGACGCGTCGTGGAAGTCGTGGTACTTGGCGCCGGGCTTCACGGCCGCGATGCCGGCCTCCTGGGACTCGTACACCGCGTCGTAGATCTTGCGCTGCAGATCGGTGAAGGTGCCGTTGATCGGCAGCGTGCGCGTGACGTCGGCGGTGTAGAGGGTGTGGGTCTCCACGCCGGCGTCGAGCAGCAGCAGGTCGCCGGAGCGTACGTCGCCGTCGTTGCGCACCCAGTGCAGGGTGGTGGCGTGCGGGCCGGCGGCGCAGATCGAGCCGTAGCCGATGTCGTTGCCCTCGACGCGGGCGCGCAGGAAGAACGTGCCCTCGATGTAGCGCTCGCTCGTCGCCTCGGCCTTGTCGAGGACCTTCACGACGTCCTCGAAGCCGCGGACGGTCGAGTCGACGGCCTTCTGGAGCTCGCCGATCTCGAAGTCGTCCTTCACGGCGCGGGCCTCGGAGAGGTAGACGCGCAGCTCCTCGTCGCGCTCGGCGGTGACCTTGTCGGTCAGCGCGGCCTCGACGCCCGCGTCGTGCCCGCGGACGTTACGGACCGGACCTGTGGCCTCCGTCAGGGCGGCGCGCAGTTCGCGGACGTCCTTGGCCGGGATGCCCAGCAGCTGCTCGGCCTCGGCGAGGGAGTGGCGGCGGCCGACCCACAGCTCGCCCTGCCCGTCCAGCCAGAACTCGCCGTTCTCCCGGTTCGAGCGCGGCAGCAGGTAGATCGTCGCGACGTGGCCCCCGTCCTTCGGCTCCAGGACGAGGACGCCGTCCTGCGTCTGGTCGCCGGTCAGGTACGCGTACTCGGTGGAGGCGCGGAAGGCGTACTCGGTGTCGTTGGAGCGGGTCTTGAGGTTCCCCGCGGGGATGACCAGGCGCTCGCCGGGGAAGCGCGCGGAGAGCGCGGCGCGGCGGGCGGCGGTGTGCGCGGCCTGGGCGATGGGCTCCAGACCGTGCAGCTCGGTGTCGGCCCAGCCGGACTTCATGTTCTCGGCGAGCTCGTCGGATACGCCCGGGTACAGGCCGTTCTTCCGCTGCTTGATCGGCTCTTGCGCTTCGCCCGGGGTCTCCGGAATGAGCTCATCGGACACGACTGTCTCCTTGATACGACACTGGACCGTCCTCCATCGTATGTGCGAGGAGAAGACGGCCCAGGGCCCTGTGGACAACTGTGAGGTATCAGTCGAAGCGTGCCGCGAGCAGCACGACGTCCTCCATCGAATCCGTTGCGCCGAGCCCGTCCGGCAGCATCGCACGCAGCACATGGTCGGCCACGGCACCCGGGTCCGCCCTGACCGACTTCGGCACGCTCGCAGCGGCCGCGTGCAGCCGCGCGAAGGCCCGGTCCATCGGGTCGCCGGTGCGCTGCAGCAGCCCGTCCGTGTAGAGAAGCACCGTTTCTCCGGGCTCCGGCGCGAGGTCCACGCTCGGCGCCTCCCAGCAGGCCAGCATCCCCAGCGGCGCGGACAGCGACGTCTCCACGAACTCGGTACGCCGTTCACCGATGAGCAGCGGCGGGCTGTGCCCGGCCCCGGCGAGCACGATCCTGCGTTCCGCCGGTTCGCAGTAGGCGAAGAGCGCGGTGGCCGACCTGGCGGGCTCGGTGAGCCGCAGCAGGAGCTCCAGATCGGACAGTACGGCGACGGGGTCCTCGCCCTCCATCACGGCGTACGCCCGAAGGCTCGCCCGCAGCCGTCCCATCGCGGCCAGTGCGCTCGGCCCCGATCCGGACACCGACCCGACGGCGAGCCCGAGGGCGCCCTCCGGCAGCGGCAGCGCGTCGTACCAGTCGCCGCCGCCGAGCGCTCCGGTGCGGTGGCGGGCGGCGAGCTGCACCCCGGCGACCCGGGGCAGCCTGGTGGGCAGCAGTTCCTCGGTTACGGTCGCCACGCGCGCACGGGCGCGCTCCAGCTCCAGGAGCCGGGCCAGGTGCTCGGAGGCGTACCGCGCATAGAGGCCGGCGAGATGGCGCTGACGCTCCACGGGCTCGGTCGGCTCGTCGTACAGCCAGACGGCCGCGCCAAGGCGGCCCGCTTCGGTGGACAGGGGCAGGGCGTAACTGGCGGCATAGCCGAGCCGTGCGGCGACCTCACGGTGGCGCGGGTCGAGTTCCTCCTCGCCGAGGAGGTCGGGGTGGGCGATCTCGCTGGGGCCGGGGCTTCCGGGGAGGCCGTCGAGGAGGCGGCCGTACGGCGTGGAACTGCGCGGCACTGTCTCGATGTGGCCGAGGTCGGCATGGGCGAGGCCGAGACCGATGGTGGTGGAGGGGCCGTGGCCGTCGGCGGGTTCGAGCACAAGAAGACCGCGGCGGGCGCCGACGAGGGCTGCGCCCGCACGGAGCAGTTCGTGCAGAGCGTCGTCGAGCGCACCTGTACGGACCAGGCGTTCCGTGAGTTCGTGGAGGGTGGTGAGATCGGAAACCCAGCCCGCGAGCCGGTCCTGAAGGACTGCACTGGCAGGGGCGGGAGGGGTGGGGGCGGGCGGAAGAGGCGCGACAGTGTGCGTGGGACCAGGAACCTTGGGATCGATTCCAGCCACTTTCGGAACGTGTGGGGCGCTCATGATCGCAGGCTTTCCTGCTGGTGCGTTTTGCTCAATAGCATCGCAAACCCCCATGTCATTCTGCGCCGCTATCAATGCATCCACATGTACACGCACAAGTAAGGGGATGTCCAGCATTGGGATCGTGGGACTCGTGGTGTCTATGGGATGGCCAACTTGGCCTAAAAATGGCACCTACGGCAATAATTTGCGGTCGACTGAGAGTGTTCGACAGGGGGTACCTCCCGGGACGGAGTCCTGGGGGGAGCGTCATCTCAACCGTGATGGGTACCTAATCGGTGATGGCCAGGGGCAGTTGCGACCGCCCCGGAACCTGGCGGCGGGCCGTGGCGTCTTAACCGCCGTAGGCCGCGCCCCATCCCCGAGCAGCGGGACTGCACTACGGATCAGCAAGCGCCATGCGTGCGCCACCCTCCGCTACGTTTCACGCTCGGCCACGAGGGGTTAACCGTGCCTCAGGCTGAAAGTTCGGCGATACGCCAACCAGTACGCAGCCAGTACGCGACGAGTACGCGCAGTGAAGTGACGCACACGAAGTGCAATGTGGACCTCGGCGTTCAACGGAAAGGAACGAGCGCTCATGCGCGAGATCCTCGGAAGGCGACGCAGGCTCCGGTTCCGGCGAAGTGAGGAGCCTGCCCAACTCGGCGCGGCGCTGACCTGCGCCACCGCGTGGCAGTGGCCCGTTCTTCCCGGCGTCGGCCTGAAGACGTCGGGCGGTCGCGGCAGCCGCGGCGACCGCGGTGACCGCACACAGGGCTGTGCCTGCCCCGACCCCGAGTGCGTGGTTCCCGGCGCGCACCCCTTCGACCCGGGCATCCTGGCCGCCACCACGGACGAACGCCTCATCCGCTGGTGGTGGACGAACCGGCCGACGGCCCCGATCATGCTGGCCACCGGCGGCCGCGCGCCCTGCGCACTCAGCCTCCCCGCAGTGGCCGGCGCCGTCGCGCTGACGGCGCTCGACGGGATGGGCATGCGCCTCGGCCCGGTCGTCGCGACCCCGACACGGTGGTCGCTGCTGGTCGCCCCGTACTCCCTGGAGCGGCTCGGCGAGCTGCTGTACGCCAAGGACTGGGTGCCCAGTTCGCTGCGGTTCCACGGCGAGGGCGGCTATCTGGTGCTGCCGCCCTCCGAGACCGGGACGGGGCACGTCCGCTGGGAACGGGCACCGTCCCCAAGCTCTCGGCTTCGCTCGAGCAGGGGAGACCCCATCGCTGGTTCCGCCGCGCCCTGGCTGCCGGACGTCGAGGCGGTCCTGGACGCGCTCGTCGCGGCGAGCAATGGCGCACCGGACGGCGGCAGCCGCCTCGCTTACTGAGGGCGTGCGGCCAGGGGCGCGCTGACGCGCGTACTGATGCGTGTACCGACGGCCTGTACCGATGGACCCTGACGCGTGTACGGAGCGGCGGGCAGCATGCTCGTGTCCCGGCTTGCTCGTGTCCCGGCGGCGCGAATTTATGCACGACGCGCCGCCGGCTCACTCGTTTGGGTGTGAGCGGGCCCGAGTTCTGGGGTAACAGGCGCGCGGCTGACGCGGGCGTTCCCCATCCGTCGATATCTTCGGCCCACCGTCAGGAATTCCCGGGCGGCTGACAGGTGGGACCCGCCTTGAACCTCCGCATGATCGGGCTCGCAGCCGTCGTAGTGTTCACCGTCCTGCTGCCGCTGGCCGGCGCAGCCGCGGAACCCGATCCCGTACCCCTACTCGCACCACTGATCGACGACGCGAAGGCCTCTCCGGCTGCCGGCCCCCGGCCCGAGTCGGCACAGCCGTCGCATTCATCGCAGCCGTTGCAGCCGTCGCCCGTGCAGTGCGGTCCCGAGCTCACCTCCCCCGAGGGGATCGAGGTCCAGACCTGCGTGCTGACCGAGGGGGTCAGTACGTGGGCGCGGGCGTACTACCGCAATGCCTCGGGCGAGGAACTGCGGTCCGTACTCTCGCTGATGGGACCCGGTGGGCGTGCCCTGCAGATGCATTGCAAGGTGCGTGCGGACGACGAACCGGGAGTGTGCGAAACACCGCGAGAGCCGACTCGCGGAAAAGCCGCGCTTTACACGGCGGTGGCTGAGTTCGCTGCGGCCGGAAACGGACCGTTGCTGCTGAGGTCGGGGAGTAACTCCGCTGCGCCTGCGGCTCGTTGACCGGGGAATATGACGCGCGACCTGTCCGGGAAATGCCGTGGCATTGACTCCGAAACGTCAGACGCCCGGTCGCTGGCGACGGGGGATGCACCAGCGACCGGGCTCCGAGAACGGTAACAAGAGATCTGCGGTTGGCAAACTCGATCTCGGCTATTCAGACAGGTATTTACCTGCCAGTACAGGGAGTTGTGACCGGAGTCACCGATCGCCCGACAGAAATCGTCACTGTCAGCTGAGCGTCACCTGGCGGTTGGTGAGCCCGCCCCGCGCCCGGCGCTCCTCCGGAGTCAGCGGGGCGTCCGACGTGAGCGCCGCTGCGAGCCGCTCCGCGAGCTCTGCGGCGGGCTTCTCGATGTCCTGTGCCGTGACCTCGCTCGGCAGGTCCCAGACCGGAACCATCAGCCCGTGCGCCCGGAAGGAGCCGACCAGTCGGGTGCCTTCGCCGAGCGACGACGTACCGGCGGCGTGCAGCCGGGCGAGGGCGTCGAGCAGCTGCTCCTCGGCGTAGGGCATGACCCAGCGCAGGTGGTTCTTCTCGGGGGTCTCGCACCAGTACGCGGCGTCGACGCCGGTCAGCCTGACCGTCGGGATCGCGGCCGCGTTGGCGCGCTCCAGCGACGCGCTCACGTCGGGCGTCGCGTTCTCCGCGTCCGGAACCCAGAATTCGAAGCCCGAGTGCACGGTGGGCTCGAAGGCCGCATCGGGGTCGAGCAGGTCCTGGAGGCGGGGCCCGTCGGCCGGCGCGCGCTCGGCGGCGACCGGGGTGCCGGGCTTGGCGGTCAGTGCGCGCCGGAGGGTGTCGGCGAGATCGCGGCTGAGGTCGCCGGACGGCGTGTCGTTCTGCAGGCCGAGCAGGACGGAGCCGTCGTCGCGGCGCAGGGCGGGCCAGGCCATCGGCAGTACGGTCGCCAGCGTGACGGAGGGGACCCCTTCGGGCAGCCCGTCCTTCAGCGTCAGCGGGGCGGTCGCCGCGGGCACCAGCTCGCGCAGGGCGACCCAGTCGCTCTCGCCGGCCAGGCCCTCGAAGGGGCGCTGGACCAGCTCGGTCACGGCGTGCGAGGCGGCGCGGCCGTGGCAGGCCTTGTAGCGACGGCCGGAACCGCACGGGCAGGGCTCGCGGGCCCCGACTACCGGCACCTCCCCGCTGGATACCTGAGCCTGCGGCTTGGTTCCCCTTGCGGGCTGGGGGCGCTTCTTGGCCATGGCTTGGCTTCTCCCGTTCACGGCAGTGCTGTGTCGGGCGCGAGCCTAGCCGCTGTGCCGCCCGGACCTGACGGGCCATCCCGGGACATCCGGGAACGGGCCCAGGGAGGCGGCCCAGGCGGATGGCCTTGGGCGGCGGCCTGGGGGCGGTCTGGGTGCTGCGCCGGGCCCGGTCCGCTGGGCCCCCGGCCCCCGCCCGGCATCGGACCCGGCTTGGTCCAGCCCTCCGGGTCAGTCCAGGTCTTCGAACGTGGCCGCGAAGTCCATCCCGGGGCTTGTGACGCGCGTAGCGAAGTCGTCGTGACGATGCCCCTCCGTCACTTTTACCCACACCGTGACTTCGCCGGACGCGCTGTCCCGTACACCCCAGTCCTGTGCCAGCGCACTGATGATGTTGAGCCCGCGGCCGCCGCGCGCGGTGACCGAAGGTGTGGCCGGAACCGGTCGGGTCGGACCGCCTCCGTCCGTCACTTCGACGGTCAGCCTGCCTGCTCTGTCGACGCGCCATGCGGCGCGGATGTCACCGTCACCGACCTCCGCCTGCCCCAGCGGTCTGCCATGGCGGCAGGCATTGCTGAGCAGTTCGGAAAGGATCAGTACGGCATCGTCAATGACCGATTCGGACACCCCGTTCACGCGCAGCTCATCGCGCATGCGATGTCTCGCCTCACCCACGCCCGCAGGGCCATGGGGTACGGCCATGCTCGACGACGTGGGCACTTCCCGTGCCACCACAAACGCCACCCCCGAGACCTCCTTCGCCCCACGCCACGAAGTGAATGCCCCAATGGCCTGGACCGGAAACCGGCCAGGCGTCGGGCAGTGACGCACTCGCAACGATCGAACACGGACCGAACGCGCCGGTGCACTCCCTGTAACGACCGTCAGAGGCGGCCCAATTGAGACAGCACCTGTTTCGGGCGATTCGTAATAATTGCGTCCACACCGAGACGTACACAGAGATCGACGTCTTCGGGCTCGTTCACCGTCCATACGTGCACCCGGTGCCCCGCGCGGTGCAGCCGCGCGATGTAGCCGGGGTGGTTCCGGACGATCCGCATCCCGGGCCCGGCGATCCGCGCGCCGGCCGGAAGTCGTCCGTCGCGCAGTCGCGGCGACACGAACTGCATCAGATAGACGGTCGGGATCGTCGGTGCGGCGGCGGCGACGCGGTGCAGCGAGCGCGCCGAGAAACTCATGATGCGTACGGGCGAGGGTCCGGCGGCTTCGGGGACGTCCAGGCCGAAGCGCTTCAGCAGGTGGAGGAGCCGCTCCTCGACCTGGCCGGCCCAGCGGGTGGGGTGCTTCGTCTCAATGGCGAGCTCGATGTGGCGGCCGGAGTCCGTGACCAGTTCCAAGAGCCGCTCAAGGGTGAGCACGGAGGTGAGGCCGTGATCCGGATCCCGGTCGGGATCCCAGTCCGGGGACTCGTCGCGGTCCTTCCACGAGCCGAAGTCCAGGGCGGCGAGGTCGGCCAGTTCGAGGGCCGATACGGCGCCGCGGCCGTTGGACGTACGGTTCACCCGGCGGTCGTGCACGCAGACGAGGTGCCCGTCCGCGGTGAGCCGTACATCGCATTCGAGGGCGTCCGCGCCGTCCTCGATGGCCTTCGTGTACGCGGCCAGGGTGTGCTCGGGGGCGTCCTCGGAGGCCCCGCGATGAGCGACGACTTGGATGGTGTGCTGCCGTGCGTGGGTCACCGCGTCATGGTGCCACCGAGACGGGGAAGACGGGGAAGGCGGGGGGAAGCGGGCACAGGCGAACTCCTGGAGGTGCGCCCGCTTTGTCCGAAGTAAAGGATGGCCGGTGGATGCACAGCTCCCGCTTACGGTCCTCTGACGTGTGGTGGGAAAAGCTAACAGCGGACACTTGCACAGTGGGACGTTGACCGAAGGTTGACCGAAGACCGACCCGAGACCGACCTGAGACCGACCCTGGGACCGAGGAGAAGAAGCTGTGAGCACAGAGAACGAGGGCACTGCGGTTCCGGCCGCCCCGTCTGAACCTCCCGTGCCGGCGGCCGCTCCCGGGACCGCTGCCGCGCCGGAGAGCACCCCGGAACCGGGCGGCGGCAGCGCTTACGACCAGTCGGCACCTGCGCCGGAACCGCCGGCGCACACCCCCACCTCCCAGCACGGCCACACCCCTGCCCCTCCCTCTCCCCCTCAGCACGCGCATGCCGGCGCCCAGGCCGGGACCGCGCAGACCCAGGGCGCCGGTCCCGGATGGCCGCCGCCTCCGCCGGCGATGCCCTCGTACGGCGGCGAAGCCGGGGGAGGCGCAGCATGGGGGTCGCCCATGGCGCCCGTACCGCCCGCGCAGAAGAAGCGGCGTACCGGCGGCCTGGTCGCCGCGGTGCTGGTCGCGGCGCTGGTCGCAGGCGGTGTCGGCGGGGGCATCGGGTACTGGGCCGCGGACCGCAACGACGACTCCACCGACTCGACCACCCTCTCGGCCGCAGGCAACCCGAAGGACTTCAAGCGCGACGCGGGCACCGTCGCGGCGGTCGCGGCAAAGGCACTCCCGAGTGTCGTGACGATCCAGGCACAGGGAGGGGACGGCGAGGCCGGTACGGGCACCGGTTTCGTCTACGACAAGCAGGGCCACATCGTCACCAACGACCACGTGGTGGCGTCCGCGGCCGACAGCGGTGAACTGTCCGTCACGTTCTCCAACGGCAAGAAGTACAACGCCGGGGTGGTCGGCCGTGCGCAGGGTTACGACATAGCTGTGCTGAAGCTGAAGAACGCCCCTTCGAGCCTGGCCCCGCTGCCGTTGGGCAACTCGGACCAGGTCGCCGTCGGGGACTCGACGATCGCCATCGGAGCGCCCTTCGGCCTGTCGAACACGGTCACGACCGGCATCATCAGCGCCAAGAACCGCCCGGTGGCCTCGGGCGACGGCCAGGGCAGCAAGGCCTCGTACATGAGCGCACTGCAGACCGACGCCTCGATCAACCCGGGTAACTCCGGCGGCCCGCTGCTCGATTCGCGCGGCGCTGTCATCGGCATCAACTCGGCCATCCAGTCCGCCGGTACAGGCGGCGGCTTCGGCCAGTCACAGGCGGGCTCGATCGGCCTCGGCTTCGCGATCCCGGTCAACCAGGCGGATACGGTCGCCCAGCAGCTGATCAAGACGCGTCAGCCGGTCTACCCGGTGATCGGCGCGACGGTCTCCATGGACGAGAAGAGCGAGGGCGGCGCCACGATCGCGGACACCGGCGCCGACGGCTCAGCGGCGATCCAGCCCGACGGCCCGGCCGCCAAGGCCGGCCTCAAGCCGGGCGATGTCATCACGAAGCTCGGCGACCGGGCGATCGACAGCGGCCCGACCCTGATCAGCGAGATCTGGACGCACAAGCCGGGCGACAAGGTCATGCTGACGTACGAACGCGACGGCAAGACGTCCATGGTCGAAGTAACCCTGGGCCAGCGCAAGGGCGACGGCTGACCGGCTAGGCTGTCCTCGCGTCACCGCAGGCCGGTGGCGCGGGGTGGGTTGCCCGAGCGGCCTAAGGGAACGGTCTTGAAAACCGTCGTGGCAGCGATGTCACCGTGGGTTCAAATCCCACACCCACCGCAGTACGTCCGAAGGGGCGTCCGGAGTTTCCGGGCGTCCCTTCGGCGTGTCCGGTGTGGGGTCAGGAGGCCGTGCAGAGGCGGGCTGCGGAGGCGATTGTGGCGCGGGCTTCGCGTTCGGTGAGGCCTGCTTGGACTGCGGCTTCTGTCAGGGCGTCCGCGAGGGAGGCGCCCATGCCGTTCCCGTACGCACGGCATGCGGCCCAGAAGAGGCGGGTGTTGCGCTGGCCTTCTTGGGCCGTGAGTACGAACTGGACCAGGCCGTGGCCTCGGCCGGGATGGTCGGTGGGGCGGGTCGTGGGGGTGTGGGGGCGTGCGGGGGGCGCGAGGAGGCGCAGGAGTGCGCTGGGACAGGGGGCGGGGGCCAGGTGGCCGGTGCCGGGGGCCGTGCGGTAGATGCCGTGGGTGGTGAGGGAGCCGGGGCCCACCAGATAGCCGCCGGTGCCGCGGATGTCGATGCCGGGGGCGAGGCGGCTCACTGAGTTGGGGACGACGGTTTCGGGCGGCCCTGTGAGCCAGATGTGGCGGCCGCCGCTGGGCGTGAGGACGACCACGGTGTCCGGGATCGTGAAGAGGTGCTGAAGGGCCAGGTGCCTGAGGGCCGTCGTGGCGTCGGTGTCCCATTTCGTATCGAGGTCGATGCCGATGAGGTGGTGCGGCGGGCGGCCGCAGGCGATGCCGTAGCCGGTGGCCCAGGGGGCGGCGCCGAAAAGAGCACGGACAGCGGCGGGGTCGGTCGTGGCGTCGTGGACGCCGTGGCCTGGCATCCCGCACTCGCCTCGGCACAGGACCGGCTCGGAGGACCCCCTGTGCGGTGAACGCAGGGCGGGGAGCTTGGTGCGGGACAGGGGGATGACGGGGAGCCCGCGTTCGGCGGCGGAGAGAGCGTGGGCGAGGGCCAGGGTGGCTGTGCGCCGGTCGGAGGTGGCCATGGATCTATTTTCGTACGAGTGTTCGAAGAAAGGAAGGGGGGAGGGTGCGAGGAGGTCGGGGGAGGCGCTGGCTGAAAGTGCTGCGGAACGCTCTTTCCCTTGTCGTGGGCGGTTTCCGTGGTGCGGGATGGGTTGAGCTGCGGTTTTGGGGACGTGAAGGGGGTTTATCGACTTGTCCTCACGCTTGAGGGGGAAATAGGGCCTCCGGGCTGGTTCGCCGGGGATTCGATGGGCAACTCTGATCTCGCGACGTCGTGACCACCACCGAAGCGGTCGGCCAACTGCTCCGGAATCAGCCGTACTTACAGTTCCTGGAGGAATTGACATGGCAAGCATCCGCACCGCCCGCGTCATCGCCGCCTTTGCAGCCCTGCCCCTTGCGGCGGCTCTCTTCTCGGGTGTTGCCGTTGCTGACAACGGTGCCTTCGCGAACCTCGGATCGAACGCGTCTGTGGCCACGATCAACGGCAGTGGTGTCGGTGGCGACAACAACGGCAACTCGACCACAACACAGCAGGTGGCGACCGGTTCCGGCGCGTCCAACCAGAACAACACCGCGAACGTGAACGGCTCTGGCTTCACGGCGGTCGACCAGTCGAACGAGAACATCGCCGTCAACTTCACCAACCTCTGGTGAGACGCGGCCCGGACGGGGTCTGTGGCGTGGGGTGAGCGACTGCCTGCGCGACGGTGCTACGGCGCCGTTGCGCAGGCCGTTCGCGTTTCGGCGCCTGGTGTCCGGTGTCCGGTGTCCGGTGTCCGGCGTTCAGGCGAGCGTCGTCTTCGGTCTTGACAGTGGCAACGAATCTGACGGACAGTCAGAAACATTCATTCGTACGTTGCCGGAGGCCGCCACCGTGCATCTCGCCCCCACCGCGCGCCAGCGGCAGCTGCGTGCCGAACTCCGCTCGTACTTCCGCGAGGTGATGAAGGGCGAGGAGGCGGCGGATCCGGTCGGGCAGCGAGCGCTGCTGCGGCGGATCGGCGGCGACGGAATGCTCGGCCTCGGCTGGCCCGTCGCGTACGGCGGTCAGGGGCGCGGCGCCGACGAGCAGTTCGTCTTCTTCGACGAGGCGTACCGGGCGGGTGCGCCCGTCTCGATGGTCACACTCAACACGGTCGGGCCGACCCTCATGAAGTACGGGACGCCCGAGCAGAAGGACTTCTTCCTGCCGCGCATCCTGTGCGGCGAGCTCGTGTTCGCGATCGGCTACACGGAGCCGTCGGCCGGTACCGACCTCGCCTCGCTCCGTACGCGCGCTGTGCGCGTGAGCGGCGGCGAGGGCGGCGAGGGCGACCAGTGGCTGATCGACGGGCAGAAGATCTTCACCAGTAACGCCCAGAACGCGGACTGGATCTGGCTCGCCTGCCGTACGGACCCGGACGCCCCGAAACACAAGGGCATCTCGATCGTGCTGGTGCCGACGGACGCGCCGGGCTTCTCGTGGACGCCGATCTACACGGTGGGCGGGCTGACGACGACCGCCACGTACTACGACGGCATCCGGGTGCCCGTCACGAACCTGGTCGGTGAGGAGAACGGCGGCTGGGGGCTGATCACCAACCAGCTCAACCACGAGCGGGTGGCGCTCGCTGCGATCGGCATGCAGGCCGAGGACTGCTACGACCAGGCGCGGGCGTACGCCGCGACTCCCGACCCGGCGACGGGAGAACGGCCGGCGGACCGGCCGTGGGTGCGCGCGCGGCTGGCCGAGGCGCACGCCCGGCTGGCGGCGGTGCGGCTCCTGAACTGGCGGCTGGTCGGCGACGTGGGGGCGGGGACGCTCGCGCCGGGTGATGCAAGTGGCGTGAAATTTATGGGAACCGAATCGGCCGTCGCGGTGTATCGAATATGTCAGGAAGTTGCGGGCGAGGCCGGACTGGTCCGCTCCGGCTCCGTGGGGGCGTTCGGGGACGGGGAGTTGGAGCGGATGAACAGGGCCGCGCAGATCAACACCTTCGGGGGCGGGGTGAGCGAGGTGCAGCGGGAGATCGTGGCGACGATGCGGCTCGGGATGCGGAGGGGGCGTCGATGAGTGCGGATGTGCATGCAAAGGTGAGCGCCGACGTGGGCGCGGCCGGGGGCGCAGGAGCGAGCTCGGGAGGGGATCTGTTTGGGCTGCTCAAGGGGTTCGAGGGCCGGCCGGCCGCGACCTCGGGCGTCGGCAAGGACCCCGTCAACGAGCCGATGATCAGACACTGGTGCGAGGCGATGGGGGACAACAGCCCGGCGTATTCGGGCCCGGACGCGATCGCTCCTCCGACGATGCTCCAGGCCTGGACGATGGGCGGCCTTTCCGGGCATACGGGCAGGTCGTCGGCGTACGACGAACTGTTCGCGCTGCTGGACGGAGCGGGGTACACCTCGGTGGTCGCGACCGACTGCGAGCAGGAGTACGTACGGGATCTGCGGCCGGGTGACCGGATCACCTTCGACGCGGTGATCGAGTCGGTGTCGGAGCGCAAGACAACCAAGCTGGGGACGGGGCACTTCGTCACGACGCGGATGGATGTCCGCGCGGACGGGGAGCCGGCGGGGACGCACCGCTTCCGCATCCTCAAGTACGCGCCGGCGGGGAAGAGGCCCAAGGGCGAGCGGCCGAGGCCCGTGATCAACCGGGACAACGCCGGGTTCTGGGACGGGGTGGCCGGGCACAGGCTGCTGATACAGCGGTGCGGCGGCTGCGGGACGCTGCGGTTTCCCTGGCTGCCGGGGTGCGGGGCGTGCGGGTCACCGGAGTGGGACACGGTCGAGGCGAGCGGCGCGGGGACGGTCTTCTCGTACGTCGTCATGCACCACCCCGCCTTCCCGGCCTTCGCTGCGTCCGATCACGCCGCTGACGCGGCGGGTCCCTACGCGGTCGGGCTGATCGAGCTGGCGGAGGGCGTGCGGATCATCAGCAATGTGGTCGGGGTGCCGTACGACAAGGTGCGGATCGGTATGCCCGTACAGCTGGAATTCCTGCGCGTGGACAAGGAGTTGGAGCTGCCGGTCTTTCGCCCGGACGAGCATGGCGGAGGGGGTGAGGGCTGATGGATTTCACGCCGACGGAGGAGCAGAGAGCGGCGCAGGAGCTGGCCGCACAGATCTTCGGGGACCTGTCGACGCACGAGCGGCTGTCCCCCAAGCTCTCGGCTCCGCTCGAGCAGGGGGGACGCCCATCACTCATGGGCACGGACGGCGAGCTGTGGAAGGCGATCTGCGCGGCCGGGCTGATCGCGGCGGTCGAGGAGATCGGCCTGCTCGGGCTGGTGCTGCTGCTGGAGGAGCAGGGGCGGACGACGGCGCAGGTGCCGTTCGCGGCGACGTGCGTGTACGGGCTGCTGGCGATCGCGGCGCACGGCAACGGGGAGCAGCGGGCGCGGCTGCTGCCTGCGATCGGCGACGGTACGACGGTCGTGACCGGAGCCTTCCCGGCCACCGGCTCGATACGGTCCGACGCGTCCGGGGCGGTGAGCGGCACGGCGCCGCTCGTGCCGTGGCTGCGCGACGCCACCCATGTGCTGGTTGCGGACGCAGACCGGGCGCTGTGGCTCGTACCGACGGCGGATCCGGCGGTGACGGTCGAGCCGGTGGAGACCACCGCGCCCTGGTCGGCCGGCCGGCTCACGCTGAACGGCGCTCCCGGTGAGTGCATCGGGGGCGACGCGGCCGGTGGAGCGTACGAGCACGTGCTGGCCACGAGCCGTACCGCCTTTGCCGGGCTGCAGGCGGGGGTGTGCGCCGGGTCCCTCGCGCTGGCCGTGGAACATACCTCGACGCGCGAGCAGTTCGGGCGTCCGCTCTCCACCAACCAGGGCGTGCTGCTGCGGGCGGCCGACGCGTACATGGACACGGAGGCGATACGCGTCACGGCGTACGAGGCGGCCTGGCGCCGCGACGAGGGCCTGCCCTTCGCAACGCACGCACTCACCGCGGCGTGGTGGGCGTCGGAGGCGGGGCAGCGCGTGGTGCATACCGGGCAGCATCTGCACGGCGGGACGGGAGCGGATCTGGATCACCCCGTCCATCGGCACTTTCTGTGGGGGCGGCAGCTCGACGCGTATCTGGGGAGTGGGAGTGAAGTGCTGGCCGAGTTGGGGGAGTTGATCGTCGGCGCAGATCGGGCTGATCAGGAAGATCGCGTAGAGCGAGTCGGACAGGAGGAGGGGCCGGTATGAAGGTCGGTCACGAGCTGCCGCCGCTGGAGATTCCGATCACCCGCACGCTGATCGTCGCGGGCGCCGTCGCCTCCCGCGACTACCAGGACGTCCACCACGACGCCGAAGCCGCCCGGGAGAAGGGCTCCCCCGACATCTTCATGAACATCCTGACCACCAATGGCCTGGTCGGCCGCTACATCACCGACCATTTCGGACCCGAGTCCCGATTGCGCGCGGTGAAGATCCGCCTCGGGGCACCCAACTACCCGGGGGACACCATGGTGTTGAGCGGCACGGTGACTGCCCTCGACGACGACGGCACGGCCGAGGTGCGGGTCGTCGGAGCCAACGGTCTTGGGCATCACGTCACCGGCAAGGTGACCGTCAAGGTCGACGTCAATGCCGCTGTCCGGGAGGGGGCCTCGTGAGCGTACGCAGAGCCGACACGCTCGGTGGGAAGGCGGCGATCGCAGGCATCGGGGCGACCGAGTTCTCGAAGGACTCCGGGCGCAGCGAGCTGAAGCTGGCTGTCGAAGCCGTGCAGGCGGCCATCGACGACGCCGGGCTCACCCCCGCCGATGTCGACGGCATGGTCACTTTCACCATGGACACCAGTCCCGAGATCACCGTGGCCCAGGCGGCAGGCATCGGCGAGCTGTCGTTCTTCTCCCGCATCCACTACGGCGGCGGGGCGGCCTGCGCCACCGTTCAGCAGGCCGCCCTCGCCGTGGCGAGCGGGGTGGCCGAGGTCGTCGTCTGCTACCGGGCGTTCAACGAACGATCCGGCCGCCGCTTTGGCTCGGGAGTGCAGCATCGGGAGCCCTCGGCCGAAGGCGCGGCACTCGGCTGGGCGCTGCCGTTCGGGCTGCTCACCCCCGCCTCCTGGGTCGCCATGGCCGCCCAGCGCTATCTCCATACGTACAACCTGACGCCCGACGCCTTCGGCCATGTCGCCGTCACCGACCGCCGCCATGCCGCCCGTAACCCCGCGGCGTACTTCTACGAGAGGCCCATCACCCTCGCCGACCATGCCGCCTCGCGCTGGATCGTCGAACCGCTGCGGCTCCTCGACTGCTGCCAGGAGACCGACGGAGGGCAGGCGATCGTCGTGACCTCCGCCGAGCGGGCCAGAGACCTGCGCCGGCCGCCGACGGTGATCGTCGCCGCCGCACAGGGGGCCGGCCGTGGGCAGGAGCAGATGACCAGTTTCTACCGCGACGACCTGACCGGCCTGCCCGAGATGGACGTGGTCGCCCGTCAGCTCTGGCAGACCTCGGGACTGTGCCCGGCCGACATCGACGTGGGCATCCTCTACGACCACTTCACGCCCTTCGTGCTGATGCAGCTGGAGGAGTTCGGTTTCTGCGGGCCGGGCGAGGCCGCCGACTTCGTGGCGGAGGACGCTCTGCCGCTGAATACGCACGGCGGCCAGCTCGGCGAGGCGTACCTGCACGGCATGAACGGCATCGCGGAGGCGGTCAGGCAGCTGCGCGGCACGTCGGTGAATCAGATACCGGGCGCGGGCCGAGCTTTGGTCACAGCAGGCACAGGCGTTCCCACGTCCGGGTTGATCCTTGGCGCGGATGGCTGAGAGCGGGGTGTGAGAGGCGTTCGGAGCGTGCGGGAGTCATTCACTCTTCTTCATGTACCAACACATCTGCCTACAAAAGCATCTGCAGAGAATCCTCGGACTCGCACTCGCCGTGGTCGCCGCGATCGGACTGCTGGCCATGCCGCAAGAGGCCGGGGCGCAAGCGTCACCGGTGCAGTCCCCGCCGTCGCCGGCACAGGCATCGGGGGCGCCATCGGGGGTGGGGGCAGGACCGGCCGCCGGCCGCATCGTGAACTACCGCGGCCGGATGTTCGACACCTGCCTCGCGCCGCCCCTCGCCACCATGCGTGCCTGGCGCAAGTCCCCGTACCGGGCCGTCGGCGTGTACTACGCGGGACGCGGCCGGGCCTGCCGTAAACAGCCGCACCTCAGCAAGCGCTGGGTGGAAACCGTGAACGAGATGGGCTGGCGGGTGCTGCCGATCTTCGTCGGCTCGCAGTCGCCCTGCGTGCAGGCCAGGAACAAGCGACGCGTACGGATCGGCCGTGCGCCCTGGCGCCAGGGCAGGAAGGAGGGACGGGACGCGGTCCGCAGCGCGCGGGCGCTCGGCATGCACACCGGCAGCGCGCTCTACCTCGACGTGGAGGCGTACAACGCGGGGAACCTCCGCTGCGCCCGCACCACGCTCGACTTCGTCCGCGGCTGGAACCGCGAAGTGCGCCGGCACCACTACGTCCCCGGCTTCTACAGCAGCGCGGAGTCCGGGGTGCGGCACATGGAGCGCGCCCGCAAGGCGGGGGCCGGGGACCTGCCGTCGGTCATGTGGTTCGCCCGCTGGCAGGCGAAGCCCTCCCTGTACGGCGAGCCCACCCTCTCCAGGCACGCATGGGCCCCCCACCGCCGCATCCATCAGTACGCGGGCAATGTGAGGGAGAAGCACGGAGGCCGCCTCCTGAAGATCGACCGCAACAAGGCCGACGCCCCCGCCGCCCGAATCGCCCCCTGACCTGCCACAAGAGCCGCGGACACCGGTCGGTCCCCGAGACCCGACCCCTACGGAAGACCTGACGGTCTCCACCCTCAGGAGGTGGGGGTGGCACCACCCCTACAACCTGAGGCGGACCCCGCTTCGGGACCTGGGGCCGATCCGCAGCGGTAGTACCCGAACCTAGCGTGGACCTATGACCACGCCCGTCTGCACCAGCGCTTCCAAGGCAGCGACGCCGACGCCCTATCCGTCGTTCTCCACATACGTACGTGCCCGGGGGCCCGTACTGCTGCGCACCGCGCGCTCGCTCACCGCGAACCCGTGCGACGCGGAGGACCTGTTGCAGACGGCGCTCACCAAGACGTACGTCGCCTGGGACCGCATCGAGGACCACCGCGCCCTCGACGGCTACGTGCGCCGCGCCCTCCTCAACACCCGAACCTCGCAGTGGCGCAAGCGCAAGGTCGACGAGTTCGCCACCGACGAGCTGCCGGAGCCCAACACCGCAGCCGCACCCGCCACCGACCCCGCCGAGCAGCAGGTACTGCGCGACGCGATGTGGCGCGCGATCATGAAACTGCCGGACCGCCAGCGCGCGATGGTCGTCCTGCGCTACTACGAGGACCTCAGCGAGGCCCAGACCGCCGAGGTGCTGGGCGTATCGGTGGGCACGGTCAAGAGCGCCGTCTCGCGCGCCCTCGGCAAGCTCCGCGAGGACCCGGAACTGGCGCCGGTCCGCTGACGCCGCGCCCGCCTCGCGGCTGACGCCGCGCCCGCCTCCCCGCCTCCCCCCGCCTTGCCCCGCCTCACCTCTGACGCTCCACCCGCCCTGGCGCTGCTCGCCGGCTGCCCTCCGCCGACCCCCTCAGCGATTTCGTACTCCCTGAACTAGTGACATACCGCGTGGTACGTGCGCAGAATCAGCCCACCCTTATTACTGCCACGTAGCGCCCACCGGGAGGACGCCGTGCTGAGCACCATGCAGGACGTACCGCTGACAGTGACCCGCATCCTGAACCATGGGATGACGATTCACGGTCGGTCGCAGGTCACTACCTGGACAGGTGAGAGCGAGCCGCAGCGCCGCACCTTCGCCGAAGTCGGCGAGCGCGCGACCCGCCTCGCGAACGCTCTGCGCGACGAACTCGGCGTCGACGGCGACCAGCGCGTCGCGACGCTGATGTGGAACAACGCCGAGCACGTGGAGGCGTATCTCGCGATCCCCTCCATGGGCGCCGTGCTGCACCCCCTCAACCTGCGCCTGCCGCCCGAGCAGCTGGTCTGGATCGTCAACCACGCCGCCGACCGCGTCGTCATCGCCAACGGCTCCCTGCTGCCGCTGCTCGCGCCGCTCCTTCCGCACCTGAAGACCGTCGAGCACGTGATCGTGTCGGGCCCCGGCGACCGCTCCCTCCTCGACGGCTGTGCGCCGCACGTGCACGAGTACGAGGACCTGATCGCGGGCCGCCCCACCACGTACGACTGGCCGGAGCTGGACGAACGCTCCGCCGCGGCCATGTGTTACACCTCCGGCACCACCGGCGACCCCAAGGGCGTCGTCTACTCCCACCGCTCGATCTACCTGCACTCCATGCAGGTCAACATGGCCGAGTCGATGGGTCTGAACGACAAGGACACCACCCTCGTGGTCGTCCCCCAGTTTCATGTCATGGCCTGGGGCCTGCCGCACGCCACCTTCATGACCGGCATTAACATGCTCATGCCGGACCGCTTCCTCCAGCCTGCCCCGCTCGCCGAGATGATCGAGCGCGAGAAGCCGACGCACGCCGCCGCCGTCCCCACCATCTGGCAGGGCCTGCTCGCCGAGGTCACCGCCAACCCGCGCGATCTGTCCTCCATGGCGACCGTCACCATCGGCGGCGCGGCCTGCCCGCCCGCCCTCATGGAGGCGTACGACAAGCTCGGTGTACGGGTGTGCCACGCCTGGGGCATGACGGAGACCTCCCCGCTCGGCACCATGGCCCACCCGCCCGCGGGACTCACCCCCGAGGAGGAATGGCCGTACCGCATCACCCAGGGCCGCTTCCCCGCGGGCGTCGAGGCACGCCTGGTCGGGCCCGGCGGCGAGCTGCTGGCCTGGGACGGAGAGTCGGCCGGAGAGCTGGAGGTACGCGGCGCCTGGATCGCGGGGGCGTACTACGGCGGCGCGGGCGGCGAGGACTTCAAGCCCGCCGACAAGTTCAGCGAGGACGGCTGGCTCAAGACCGGCGACATCGGTGTCATCAGTGCCGACGGCTTCCTCACCCTCACCGACCGTGCGAAGGACGTCATCAAGTCCGGCGGAGAGTGGATTTCGAGCGTTGAGCTGGAGAACGCGCTGATGGCTCACCCGGACGTCGCGGAGGCGGCGGTCATCGCCGTACCGGACGCGAAATGGAGCGAACGGCCGCTGGCCACAGTGGTGATGAAGGAAGGTGCGACGGCGGACTACGACGAGCTGAAGGCGTTCCTGGCCACCAAGATCGCGAAGTGGCAGCTCCCGGAGCGGTGGGCGGCGATCCCGGCGGTGCCGAAGACGAGCGTCGGCAAGTTCGACAAGAAGGTCCTCCGCAAGCAGTACGCGGACGGCGAGCTGGCCGTAACGGAGCTCTGAGCCCGGACTCGCGGCGACTGAACCGCTGAAGGGGCCCCGCAACGGCGCGGGGCCCCTTCAGCCTTCAAGAATGCAACCCTTCAAGCATGCAATAACGACTGCTCAGTTGGTGCCGATCTTCGCGAGCAGGTCGACGATGCGGCCCTGGACCTCGTTGCTCGTCGAGCGCTCGGCGAGGAAGAGCACGGTTTCGCCCGACGCGAGCCGGGGAAGCTCCGTCTCGTCGAGCCCGGCCGAGGTGTAGACGACCAGCGGCGTGCGGTTCAACTGACCGTTCGCGCGCAGCCAGTCCACGATTCCGGCGCGTCGGCGACGTACCTGCATCAGGTCCATCACCACCAGATTCGGCCGCATCTGCGTAGCCAGCGTGACCGCCTCGGTGTCGGTCGCGGCGCGCGCTACCTGCATGCCGCGCCGCTCCAGCGTCGCCGTCAGCGCGAGCGCGATCTCCTCGTGCTCCTCGATGAGCAGTACGCGCGAGGGGTGCTGCTCGCTGTCGCGCGGCGCGAGAGCCTTCAGCAGTACGGCAGGATCCGCGCCGTACGCCGCCTCACGCGTCGCCTGCCCGAGCCCGGCTGTCACCAGGACGGGTACCTCGGCGGCGACAGCGGCCTGGCGCAAGGACTGGAGCGCCTTACGGGTGATCGGCCCGGTCAGCGGGTCTACGAACAGGGCGGCGGGGAACGCCGCGATCTGCGCGTCGACCTCCTCGCGGGAGTGCACGATCACCGGGCGGTAGCCGCGGTCGCTCAGCGCCTGCTGCGTGGAGACGTCGGGGGCCGGCCAGACCAGCAGGCGGCGCGGGTTGTCCAGCGGCTCGGGGGGCAGCTCGTCGTCGACCGGCTGGGGGTGGGGCCGGTTGGCCACCTCCACGGCGCCGTTGGGGCCGTCCAGCGGCTCGGGGCCCTCGGAGCCCTCGTCGGGGGCGCCTATGGCGTACGCACGCCCCTGCGTCGAGTCGGCCAGCAGCTGCTGCGGCGGGCCTTGGGGGTGGCGCGCTGCGGCGTCGGCGGACTCGGCGCCCTCGGCCGTTCTGGCGTCGGACGGTGTGGGCTGCTCCGCTTCCGGCCGCGCGGTGGCGAGCTTACGGCGCCTGCCGGAGCCCAGGGTCTGGTTCTGCTGCTGGGCGATCTGCTGCGCGAAGGGCATGCCCTGCCCAAGGGTGCGCACGCTGAAGGCGCGGCTCTGCGTCGAGTCGGCGGGCGGCGGGGGTGGGGTTGGGCCGGCGGCGGTCGCGGTTACGGGGGCCTCTGCGGGCAGCGGCTGGGCCGGGGGCAACGGCTGTGCTGCATAAGGCTGTTGGCGCCCGGGGGCGGGAGTGGCGCCGACGGGGGCGCCGTCGCCGTCACTTTCGTCGCTCTCGTTCACGCCTGCGGCGAAGCCCTGGGCGGGCCAGGTCTGCGTGGTACCGGTCGCGGCGGCGGTGGCCCCGCCGGGCGCCGGGCTGCCTACGGCGGACCAACTGTGGGGCGAGGCCACGACGGAGCCGCTGTCGTGGCCGTCCGGGGCGACGGCGTCGGCGGCCGGCGGGGCCGCCTCAGCCCGGCCCGGTCCGTGGGCCGAAGTCCCGTTCGCGGCCCAGTCGGGCCGGCCGGGCCGGCCGGGCTGGCCGGACTGGCCGGACTGGCCGGACTGGCCGGACTGCTCAAGCTGCTCCGGCTGTTGTGCGTGCAGGTCCCTGCGCGCACGGCGGCGCCCCGTCGGCGCGGCAACGGGGTGCGGCTGGGGCGGGGTGTGGTCGGCGTCCGGATCGGACCGTACGGCGTCATGGCGCCCCGGCAGCGAGGCATCCGCCGCACCGGCCGTCGGCGGCACGCGGTCGGCGTCGGCGGGCGGCAGCGCGAAGGCGGTACGCGCGCCCTGCGCCTGCGCCGGAGCCTGCGCCTGTGCATTCGCAGGCACCGGCGCCTCCGGCCGCTCCTGCGCCGGAGCGAGCGCCCTGCGCGCACGCCGCCCGGCCGAAGTCTGTTGCTGCTGCTGGGATTCGCTCCCGGCAGAGGGCGCGGCAGGCAGCGCGGGAAGCGCCTCCGCACCACGCCGCGCGCGGCGCCCTGTCGCCGCGGAGTTGTCGGCGGGCACACCCTGGGGCGGCACCGTCTCGCCGAGCGCCGCGCGCCCGGTGCCGTGCGCCCCCTCGGAGGCCGTCACGACGGACCCCTCCGAGACGGCAGCGGGACCGCCCGAAGGACCGGCAGCAGGCAGAGCAGCCCGTACCTCTACGCCGCCACCACCGTCCGGCGCCCCCTCAACGGGACTGGGCCGCCCCCGCCTGCGCCCCGTACCACCGGAGCCGGAGCCAGACCCAGAACCAGAACCAGGACCGGAGGCGGAAACAGCGCCGGCCCAGTCCCCCGCCGCCTGAGCCGGGAGCGCGATCCGTTCCTGCTGACCGGCACCGCCCTCGCCCTCCCCGCCCCGACGCGCCCTGCGCCGCCCGGTAGGAGCCGCAGGCGCCCCCGCGTCGTCACCACCGGCCCGCTCGCTGTCCAGGAACGCATCCGTCGAAGCCCGCCGCCCGCGCCGCCCCCCACCATCCGTCGGCGACCCCGCCTGCGAAGGCACAGGCACAGCAGACGCAGCAGCAGTAGAAACAGCAGCACCAGCACCAGCACCAGGCACCGGCGCCGGATCCGGATGGGCAGTCTTGTCCTCCGCGGGCGGAGCCACCGCCCCCGCGCCCTCGCCGAGCGGCACTTCGAGGACGTACGCACTCCCGCCCATGCCCGGCACCTCGTGCGTCTGCAGCACCCCGCCGTGCGCCGACACAATGCCGCGCACGATCGGCTCGTGCACCGGGTCTCCCCCGGCGTACGGCCCGCGTACCTCGATACGTACGACCTCACCGCGCTGCGCTGCCGCGACCACGATCGTCGAGTCCATGTACCCGCCGCCGGCCGCCGCCACCGGGGCCTTGCCCGTCGAGTCGACCCCGGCCACATCCGCGACCAGGTGCGCGAGTGCCGTAGCCAGCCGAGCCGCGTCCACCTCGGCCTCTATCGGCGGCGCGTGCACCGCGAACTGCGCGCGCCCGGGCCCGATCAGCTCGATCGCACCGTCCACGCCCGCCGCCACGACGCCGTCCAGCAGGACCTTCTTCTTGTCCAGCTCCTCCGTGCCCGCCGCGAGCCGCTGGAAGCTCAGGACATTGTCGACAAGGGTGGTCATACGGGCGTACCCGGCAGCCAGGTGGTGCAGGACCTGGTTCGCCTCGGGCCACAACTGTCCGGCCGGGTCGGCGGCCAGCGTCCCCAGTTCGCCCCGGAGCTCTTCGAGCGGCCCGCGCAGCGAGTCGCCGAGGACGGCGGTCAGCTGGGCATGGCGCCCGGCGATCTCCTCGTAGCGCTGGTTCTCGCGGTCGAGGACTTCGGTCTGCTTTTCGACCAGTTCGGCCTGTTTTTCGACGAGTTCGTCGTACGGGCGGCGGTCGGTGAAGGTCATCACCGCGCCGACGAGCTGGTCGCCGTCCCGCACCGGAGCGGTCGTCAGGTCGACCGCGACCGGCTTGCCGTTCTTCGCCCACAGCACCTGCCCGCGCACCCGGTGCTTGCGCCCGGACTTGAGCGTGTCCGCCAGCGGCGAGTCGTCGTACGCGAACGGCGTCCCGTCGGGGCGCGTGTGGATCGCGAGGGGGTGCAGCTCCTTGCCGCCGAGATCGCTCGCCCGGTAACCGAGTATCTGCGCGGCGGCCGGATTGACCAGAACGACGCGACCGTCCGTATCGGTCCCGACGACACCTTCGGACGCGGCCCGCAGGATCATCTCGGTCTGCCGCTGCGAACGGGCCAGCTCGGCCTCGGTGTCGACGGTCCCCGAGAGGTCTCGTACGACAAGCATGAGCAGCTCGTCGCCGGTGAAGCCGGGACGGTCGCTGTGGGACGCGTACGCGTCGCGGCCGTCCTCCAGGTTCGCGCTGGTCACCTCGACGGGGAACTCCGACCCGTCGGTGCGCCGCGCGACCATCCGGGTCGGCTTCGTACGCCCTTGATCGTCCTCGCCGTCCGCGCGCCGCATGGACCCCGGGATCAGCTTGGAGTCGAACGTCGGCAACAGGTCGAGCAGTCCGCGCCCGACCAGGCCCGTGCCCGGCGACTCCAACATCTCAAGCGCGATGGTGTTGGCATTGACGACGGTGCCGTTGCAATTGACGAGCAACAGCCCGTCAGGGAGTGCGTCGAGTATCGCTGCGAGGCGAGCAGCGCCTCGGGATGGCCTGCTGCTCACGACGACGGTTCCTCCCTGAACTACTGCACCTTGCCGACAGGCTGTCCCATTTTGCCCCTCGGGCCGCGCGCTGTCACTGGAGGGAGTCTAAAGGCAGGCGGCGGGAGCGGGGCGGTGGTGAGGGGGAGCTCTCACCAAGGTTCTGTGCGCTCGGACGCACAACGCGCCGGGCGGCATACGCGCTGACCAGGCAGGAGCTCCCCGCCCGGCGGCCGCGGCAGCTAGGAACGGACGGTCGGAAGTACCGGCTCCATCCCCATCCAGCGGGAGGTTTCGCAGCCGTCGCCGCGGTTGAAAGTCGCGTCGACGTTCCGCCCCCGCCACGTCCCGGTGATGCGTGCGGTGGCGTCCCCGCCGTGCTGCTGCGTGCACATCTGGCCTCCCGGCACGGGCGCGAAGGGGTCCTTGCCCTGGCCGGTCAGCTCGTCGAGGCGATCGCACGCTCCCTGTGCATCGGGGTGCGTGCCGCCCGTGGGCCCGCACTTCAGTTCGTACGTCCCGTTCGCGGCCGGATTGCCCGTCTTGGACGTCGTCAGGGTGAGCTGTGACTGCTTGTTGTCCGCCGCGTCGTCCTTGCCCTTGAGCAGCGGCAGGTCCTGAAGCACCGCAAGGTCCTGAAGCGCCGGCAGCGGGATGGGGGAGGGGGTCGCGGCGGTAGCGGCGGGGGCAGCGCCGGACAACACGGCGACGGACGCGGCGGCGGTGAAAGTGAAGCGACGCAGCATGGGGGCTCCTGGGACGTCCTGGGTGAAAAGGGGCGCGATGCCCTGCCTCCTTAACGCGCCGAGCCGCCCGGCGTTGCGCAACGGGCTAAGACTTTGCCCTCCCACCCGCCTGCCTAGTACCGTGGTCAGCGATTGGTGGCACCCCGCAAGGCTGTGTCATCATCTGCACGCACCCACTCGCGCAGGCGAGAGTGTGCTGGAGGCGTCGCCTAGTCCGGTCTATGGCGCCGCACTGCTAATGCGGTTTGGGTTTTAAAGCCCATCGAGGGTTCAAATCCCTCCGCCTCCGCGCGTGATCACCGAAGCCCCGGTCTCAGGACCGGGGCTTCGGTCGTTCAGGGTTGTTCCGTGACCTTGCTCAGAGGGCGCCCAGATGGTCGTTTTCGCAGCTCAGCAGCGGTCTGGGTAATGGATTTCGCGTGACGGCGCAGGTCATGTAATGTTGTTCTCGCAACGCCGACGGGGCAGAAAAAGCCCCGGACGCCAAGCACTCGTAGCTTAACGGATAGAGCATCTGACTACGGATCAGAAGGTTGCAGGTTCGAATCCTGCCGAGTGCACAACAAGCCGGAGGCCCTGTCGAGAAATCGACGGGGCCTCCGGCGTTTGACGTTGCGGGTGCTTTCCCCTTCTTGTTCCGGTCGATCCGCACGCGGGCTGCATCACGTACCGCAACCGCTCGGACGCGGTACGTGATGCGCAGGTGTTCCTATCCGCCGTACCGCTTGGCCGACTCGTCTTCCTGTGCGAGGCGTCGCAGTGCCAGCAGCGCGGGCTCCAGGAGCACGGTCAGCAGTACGGCCCGCTCGGCCTGTTCCAGCGGGTCCGCGCCGGCGTCCAGTTGGTCCAGGTCCAGCGCGGCCGTACGTTGCGCGAGCGCGGCGTAAGGGATGAGGGAACGCCAGTCGTAATCCATGCCGAGCGAACGCAGGGTCTCCAGGGTCTCGGCGACGACGGCCTTGGCCGGGGCGCCCTCGGAGACCTCCCAGCCCATTTCCGCGAGCAGCGCGTCCGCGTCGGTGGTGTTCCCGCTGCCGCTGCCGCTGCCGCTGCCGCTGCCGCTGTCGGTGTCGGGGCCGGTGGCCGGTCTGGCGCCCAGAACCAGACCGAGCACCTGGTGGGTGTCGGCCTCGTGCTCGGACACGGCGCTCAACACCTCTCTGGTCGTGCTGACCGACAGCCCTCGGATGCCGATGAGGGCGCGGATCAGCCTGAGGCGGCGTACGTGCGGCTCTCCGTACTCCGCCTGGGTGGCCGATGTCGGCCGACCAGGGGGCAGGAGGCCCTCGCGGAGGTAGTGCTTGATCGTCGTGACCGGTACCCCGCTGCGGCGGCTCAGCTCGGAAATCCGCATCTGTTCTCGCTCCCGGTATGGCGATTAGAGAGTGGCACTCTCTAATCTTAGACAGTGCCACTCTCTATTAAAGAAGGCGAGAAGTGCGATGCCGACACTGCCCTGGGTCACTCCGAACCCCGCTCCACCGCACACGCAGGCCGTCGTCATGGCCTCCCGCTTCGAAGTGCGGTCCCTCAAGGACGTACCCCGGTTCTTCTGGAAGTCGCTGTCCGCGTGGGGGCAGGTGCGGTCGGCGCCGGGGGCGTTCGGAGCTTCCCTCATCGCGCAGCCGGCGAAGCGCGTCTTCTACACGCTGTCCGCGTGGGAGAGCCGGGAGGCTCTGTACGCGTACGCGAGGGCCGAGCCGCATCGCAGCATCATGACCGGGCTGCGCGCGACGATGCGCAGCTCGACGTTCACGTTCTGGGAAGTACCGGTCGAACAGCTGCCGATCGGCTGGGACGACGCCAAGCGTCGTCTTGAGGAGCAGGCGCGGATCGACGCTGCTGCGGCCTGACGTCGTCGCGGAGTCCGGGTCACATTCCGGGCTCGCGTTGTCAGAGGCGGGAGTTAGCCTCCGAATATGAACTGGCTGTGTGGTGGGCTGCAGTGGGGGACGGGCCGGCCCGGGCTGGTCTGGTACGAAGCGGGCGGGCGGGCCGAGCGGGTCAGTTCGCTGGTCTACGGAGCCGGGGTCGCGTTCCGGGTGGGGGACGGGCAGCGGTTGTGCGTCGGCGCGCGGCGGGGCGGGTGTCCGCTGCGGGCCACCGTGCCGGGGCGGAGCAGCGGAGGGCAGTGCCCGGAGTGCGCGCGGCTCGACCGGGCGCGGTCGGTGGCGGCGGACACGATGGCCGACGATCCCCGGTCGTACGCCGTCTATCTGGCGTGGTTCGGCCCCCGGATGGTCAAGGTCGGGATCACCCGGGAGGAGCGCGGGGCGGCGCGGCTGCTGGAGCAGGGGGCCGTGGCGTTCACCTGGCTGGGGCGGGGGCCGCTGATGGCGGCGCGGCGGACGGAGGAGCTTGTGCGTACCGCGCTGGGGGTGCCCGACCGGATCCCGTACAAGGAGAAGCGGGCGGTTCGGCACGCGTTGCCGGGGGTGGAGAAGCGGGCGGGGGAGCTTGAGGGGCTGCACCGGCGGGCCGTGGCGCTGGAGGGGTGGGCGGAGGCGCTGGAGCGGGCGGCGTGCGAGGTCGTCGACCATGCCGGGGTGTTCGGGCTGGCGGGCCTGCGGCCGATGAGCGGGGTGGTTTCGGAGCTCGTCTCCGGTGGCTGTGTCGCGGGGCGGCTGGTGGCTGCCGCCGGGCCCGATCTGCATCTGGAGACGGAGGAAGGGGGGCGCGGTGGGGTGGTGGTGCTGGATACGCGGCTGATGAGTGGGTGGGAGCTGAGACGGGCCGACGACGCGGTGGGCGTGAGCGTTCCTGTGCGGGAGGTGGGGCCGGAGGCGGTGCAGGGCGGACTCTTCTGATGCCGCGCAGTCTGAGGCCGAAGTCTGATGCCGAAGTCTGAGGCCGAAGCCGAGGGTCAAGACTTGGATCCCTTCCGGATCCCGTATGGCAATGAGTGTGGACAGGGCAAAGCCGCAGGCCGGAGGGTGGGGCGCATGGACATACGACCTGTCGCAGCACATGAACCGCCCTACTACACCGTGGTGTTCACCTCGGTCCTGACGGAAAACCCCGAGGGGTACGGCGAGACGGCCGAGCGGATGCATGAACTCGTGAAGGATGTGCCCGGCTTCCTGGGGTACGAGTCGGCCCGCGCGCCGGGCGGGCTCGGGATCACCGTCGGGTACTTCCGGGACGAGGAAGCGATCGCGGCATGGCAGCGGAACCTGGAGCACCAGGCGGCGCAGAAGCAGGGGCGTGCCGAGTGGTACCAGAGGTATTCCGTCCATGTCGCCAAGGTGGAGCGGAGCTACGGCTTTGAGCGAGGCTGAGGACGTACGGCGGTTCTGGGAGCGGCTCGGCCTGCCGGGACTCGTCGACGTACACACGCACTTCATGCCGGAGCGGGTGCTCCAGAAGGTCTGGGAGTACTTCGACGCGGTGGGGCCGCTGACCGGCATGGAGTGGCCGATCACGTATCGGCATGAGGAGGAACAACGGGTCGCGCTGTTGCGGGAGTTCGGGGTCACGGCCTTCACCTCGATGCTCTATCCGCACAAGGCGGGGATGGCCGCCTGGCTCAACGGCTGGGCGGCGGACTTCGCGGCCCGGACCCCCGACTGCCTGCATACGGCGACGCTCTTTCCGGAGGAGGGGGTGGAGGCGTATGTGCGGGAGGCCGTGGAGAGCGGGGCGCGCGTCTTCAAGTCGCACCTGCAGGTCGGGGCGTACGACGCGAACGACGCGCTGCTCGACCCCGTGTGGGGGCTCCTGGCGGAGGCCGGGATTCCGGTGGTGATGCACTGCGGCTCCGGGCCCGCGCCCGGCAAGCACACCGGTCCCGAACCGGTCGGCCGGCTCCTGGCCCGGCACCCGCGGCTGAGGCTCGTCGTGGCCCATATGGGCATGCCGGAGTACGCCGATTTCCTTGAGCTGGCCGAGCGGTACGGGGAGGTCCGGCTCGACACGACCATGGCGTTCACCGACTTCTCCGAGCGCTTCACGCCCTTCCCCAGGGGTGAGCTCGGGAGGCTGGCGGATCTGGGGGACCGGATCCTGCTCGGCACGGACTTCCCCAATATTCCGTACGGATACGGGCACCAGCTGGACGCACTGGAACGGCTCGGGCTGGGCGACGACTGGCTGCGGGCGGTCTGTCACGGGAACGCGGCGCGGCTCTTCGGGCTGAGCTAGAAGAGGGCCGGGTTTCTCAGGAGATTCACAGGAACCGGAAAGGTCGCTCTCAGGGGCCCGGCCCAGGCTGCGCCTATGCGTACCGAAATGCTCAGACCCGGCGGCACCCCTGTGCGGGTGCTCGTGGTGGACGACGAGGCGCCACTCGCCGAGCTGCTGTCGATGGCGCTGCGATACGAGGGCTGGGAAGTCCGCAGCGCCGGTGACGGGGCGGGGGCCGTGCGCTCGGCGCGCGACTTCCGCCCCGATGCCGTCGTACTGGACGTGATGCTGCCGGACATGGACGGGCTCGCCGTCCTGGGTCGGCTGCGCTGCGAGCTGCCCGAGGTACCTGTGCTGTTCCTGACGGCCAAGGACTCGGTCGAGGACCGGATCGCCGGGCTCACGGCGGGTGGCGACGACTACGTGACCAAGCCGTTCAGCCTGGAGGAGGTCGTCGCGCGGCTGCGCGGGCTGATCCGCCGGTCGGGGACGGCGGCCGCGGCCGTACGGAGTGAATCGATGCTGGCGGTCGGGGACTTGACGCTGGACGAGGACAGTCACGAGGTCGCGCGCGGTGGGGAGGAGATCCACCTCACCGCGACCGAGTTCGAGCTGCTGCGCTTCCTCATGCGCAATCCGCGGCGGGTGCTCAGCAAGGCGCAGATTCTCGACCGGGTCTGGAATTACGACTTCGGGGGCCAGGCCAACGTCGTCGAGCTCTACATCTCGTATCTGAGAAGGAAGATCGACGCCGGCCGGCCGCCGATGATCCACACCCGGCGCGGGGCGGGTTACCTGATCAGACCGGGTGGGTGAGGTCCGGCGCGAAGAACGACTCAATATCTCGATATACAGCGTACGAGGCTCTCTTGTACGGTGTACGGGAAACTCCCGTACACCGTACAAGATGTAGGAGCCTGCATGACGGCGACGACCGCCGAGCACCACCCGGCCCCCACCCCCCAGGGCCACCCCCAGCGCTGGCTGATCCTCGGCGTCATCTGCCTCGCCCAGCTCACGGTGCTGCTCGACAACACCGTGCTCAACGTCGCGATCCCCTCCCTCACCAAGGAGCTGGACGCGTCCACCGCAGACATCCAGTGGATGATCAACGCGTACTCCCTGGTCCAGTCCGGCCTCCTGCTCACCGCGGGCAGCGCCGCCGACCGCTACGGCCGCAAGCGGATGCTGGTCGCCGGCCTCGCGCTCTTCGGCGCCGGCTCGCTCGTGGCCGGACTCGCGCAGTCCAGCGCCCAGTTGATCGCCGCCCGCGCGGGCATGGGCATCGGCGGCGCGCTGCTGATCACCACCACCCTCGCCGTCGTCGTCCAGATCTTCGACGACACGGAGCGGGTGAAGGCCATCGGCCTCTGGTCGACGGTGAACTCGCTCGGCTTCGCGGTCGGTCCGCTGATCGGCGGCGTCATGCTCGACCACTTCTGGTGGGGCGCGATCTTCCTGATCAACATCCCGGTCGCGATGATCGGCCTCGTCGCCGTCGTCTCCCTCGTACCGGAGTCCAGGACCAAGCAGGGCGACCGCCCCGACGTGCTCGGCGCGCTGCTCTCCACCATCGGCATGACCGCCGTCGTGTACGCGATCATCTCGGGCCCGGAACACGGCTGGGCCTCCACCCAGGTCCTGCTCTCCGCCGCCGTCGGCGTCCTCGTCCTCGGCGTATTCGTCTTCTGGGAGCTCCGCATCCCCTACCCGATGCTGGACATGCACTTCTTCCGGAACCAGCGCTTCATCGGCGCGGTGGCGGGCGCGATTCTCGTGGCGTTCGGCATGGGCGGCTCGCTCTTCCTCCTCACCCAGCATCTCCAATTCGTGCTGGGTTACGGGCCCTTGGAAGCCGGGCTGCGTACGGCGCCCCTCGCGCTCACGGTCGTCGCGCTCAACCTCACCGGGATCGGGGCGCGGCTGCTGCCGAAGCTGGGTACGCCCGCAACCATCGGGTCCGGCATGAGCCTGCTGGCTGCGGGCCTGGCCGCGATCGCGGTGCTGGGTGGCGGGTCCGGCTCCGGATACGGCGGGATGCTGTTCGGCCTGGTCGTGATGGGTGCGGGCATTTCGCTCGCCATGCCCGCCATGGCAAACGCGATCATGAGCGCCATACCGCCCGAGAAGGCCGGTGTCGGCGCGGGCATCAACGGCACGCTCGCCGAGTTCGGCAACGGCCTCGGCGTCGCCGTCCTGGGCGCGGTGCTGAACTCCCGCTTCGCCGCACTCGTACCCACTGCCGTCGGCGCGGCCTCGCTGCCCGCGGCGCTGGCCGGCGCGGGCGACGCGGGCGAGCGGGCCCGTATCGCGGACGCGTTCGCCTCCGGCGTGGAGACCAGCCAGCTGGTCGGAGCGGTCGCGGTACTGGCCGGAGGCCTGCTCGCCGCGGTGCTGCTGCGCCGTGCCGAGCAGGCAGACTCAGCGGTAACAGCGGCATAGCATCGGAGCAGGGGGAGCGGACCGGAGGATTCCGGTCTGTCGCCGCCCGCCCCGCCGGGAGAACGAGGAGTGTGCGCCCATGGTGTCCGCGGCCGACCGCGTCAAGAACCCAGCCCGGAACAGCGTCTGGCTGGAGCGCCGGACGGGACGCACCCGCAAGGCCGAGCAGCCGGCCGGTCTCGACCGCGACAGGATCACCGCGGTGACGGTGCGGCTGCTCGACGCGGAGGGGCTCGCCAAGTTCTCCATGCGGCGGCTCGCGACCGAGCTGAACGTGACCGCGATGTCGGTCTACTGGTACGTCGACACCAAGGACGACCTGCTGGAACTGGCCCTCGACTCGGTCTTCAGCGAGATCACGCCGCCGGACGAGAGCGTCGACTGGCGCGACCGGCTGCGGGGACTGGCCGTCAGCTACCGGGAGTTGCTGGTCCGCCATGTGTGGGTGTCGCCGCTGATCGGCACGTTCCTCAACATCGGCCCGCACTCACTGGCGTTCTCGCGTGCCGTACAGGACGTGATGCGGGCGACCGGGCTGCCGCCGCACGGGCAGATGGGCGGCCTCTCCGCGGTCTTCCAGTTCGTGTACGGCTTCGGAACGATCGAGGGGCACTTCGTGCAGCGGTGCGCGTCGGCCGGGATGAGCCAGGACGAGTTCTTCGCCCAGGCGATGGGCACGATCCGCACCGCGCCGGAGCTGCGCGAGGCGTTCGAGAGTGCGCAGGACTTGATGGAGGCGCGGGGCGGGGACACGGTGGAGGAGATGCGGGAGCGTGACTTCGATTTCGCACTGGAGACGCTGATCGCGGGCATCGAGGCGATGGCTTCACGAGGGTAGGCCCCAGGCCCCCGGACGCCCTTGGGGGTCCCCCCGGGACGAAGTCTGGGGGAGTGCCCTCAAATGCCGGACGGGCTGAAGTTAAGCCCGTCCGGCATTTCTCGATGCGCCCGCCGAAGTCCAGGAAGCGGCCGTGGACGCTGGAGATCCCCAGGTGCTGGGCGACCGCCGCCACCGACGAGTGGGGCCCCGGCCGGGGCCGACAGGCCGTCCCCTGCCTGTCGGCCCCGGTACCGAGGCCCGCCTCCACACCGGCCGTAAGGAAGGGGGGCGACTCTCCGCTCGAAGCGCGCCCCCCCCCGGCCGGGGGTCCTGAATTACCCCCCTGGGTGGGCGAGTTCGATGTCGTGGCCGTCCACACCGTGGCCCGTGACCGTCAGCGCCCCCGCCACCGGCGGATAGCCGGTCGCGACGACCGTGTACTCGCCCGAGTCCAGGTCGGCGAAGGCGTACGCCCCGTCGTCCCCGGTCGTGGAGGTGGCGACCACGTTCCCGGCCGCGTCCATCAGCGTCACCCTGGCGTCGGCCAGCGGACGCCGGTCGGCACCGCCCCGTACCGTGCCCCGTACCAGTGCACCGGACTGCAGCGCGACCTCGATACGAGCGACGCCCTGGCCGCCGATTTCCACCGGCAGTGCCCTCGGCCGGAAGCCGGTCGCGTTCACCGCTACGGTCACCGTGCCGGGCACCAGCTCGCCGAAGACGAACTCGCCCTGTGCGGCGGACTTTCCGGTGGCCAGCACATCGCCGCGTACGTCGGTGACGACGACCATCGCGTCCTCGACCGGCAGTCCGCCGTCCGCGGCGCGCACGGTCCCGGTGAGGCCGCTCGTACCGGTGAGCAGGATGTCGTACGCGACGGGCTCGTCCCCCACGACCACCGTGGACGCCTGTGGCTGGAAGCCGTCGGCGGAGGCGATCAGGACGTACGAACCAGCTGCCGGGGCATCCAGCGCGTACCGGCCCTCCTGGGCGACCGCGCGCCTCAACTGCCGTCCCGCGACAGAGATCAGCGTGACAGCGGCGTACGGTACGGCGGTTCCCTCGGCGGTACGGACCGTGCCGTGCAGGGTCTTGCCGGTGGCCGTAACGGTGGGCTCCAGGGCGGTTTCGGCAGCCGGTACAGGCACCGGCCCGGGTACCGGTACCAGTGACTCCGACGTCTCGCCGTCGTTCGACGACTTCAACGCGACCTCCTTCACGAACAGCACGAGAATCAGCCCGACCAGCGCGATCGGCGCGGCGTACAGGAAGAGGTCCGCGACTCCGTCCCCGTACGCGCTCTCCATCACGGTCCTGATCGGCGCAGGCAGCGCGTCCATGTCCGGGATGGTGTTCCCGCCCGCCGCACCGGCGCCCGCACCCGGCTTGATGTGGAGCGCGGCGAGGCCGTCCTCCACGTAGTGCGTGATGCGGCTGGACAGCACCGCGCCGAGCGCGGAGACGCCGACCGCGCCGCCGAGGGAGCGGGTGAAGGTGACCAGGGAACTGGCCGCGCCGAGTTCGGCGGGCTCGACCTGGTTCTGGGAGGCCAGCACCAGGTTCTGCATCATCATGCCGAGGCCGAGGCCGAGAACCGCCATGTAGACGGCGACCTGCCAGTAGTCGGTGTCGTACGTGATCGTGCTGAGCAGTCCGAGGCCCGCGACGAGACCGATGCCGCCGCCGACCAGGAAGCCCTTCCAGCGGCCCGTCTTGGTGATGATCGCGCCGGAGACCGTCGACGAGACGAATAGACCGGCGATCATCGGGATCGTCAGGACGCCGGACATCGTCGGCGACTCGTCCCGCGCGAGCTGGAAGTACTGGCTCAGGAAGACGGTCGAACCGAACATCGCGACACCGACGAAGAGGCTCGCGAAGGAGGTCAGAGCGATCGTCCGGTTACGGAAGAAGCGCAGCGGGATCAGCGGCTCTGCGGCCTTGTTCTCGACAAGCAGGAAGATCAGGCCGAGCACGATCGAGCCGCCGACCATCGCGTACGTCTGCCACGAGATCCAGTCGTAGTTGTCGCCCGCCAGGGTCACCCAGATCATCAGCAGCGAGACGGACGCGGCCAGGAAGAAGGCGCCGAGCCAGTCGATCTTGACCTTGCGGCGGACGACCGGGAGCTTGAGGGTCTTCTGGAGGAGGACCAGCGCGATGGCCGCGAACGGCACACCGACGTAGAAGCACCAGCGCCAGCCCAGCCAGTCGGTGTCGGTGATGACACCACCGAGCAGCGGGCCGCCGACCGTCGCGACCGCGAAGGTCGCGCCGATGTAGCCGGCGTAACGGCCGCGCTCACGCGGCGGGATCATCGCGGCGATCACGATCTGCGAGAGCGCGACCAGACCGCCGGTGCCGATGCCCTGGAGCACGCGGAAGGCGATCAGCGTGCCGGTGTTCTGCGAGATACCGGCGAGCGCCGAACCGATGACGAAGATGACCAGCGCTATCTGGACCAGCAGCTTCTTGCTGAACAGGTCCGCGAGCTTGCCCCAGAGCGGGGTGGTCACGGTCATGGAGAGGAGCGCGGCGGTGACGACCCAGGTGTACGCGCTCTGGGTGCCGTCGAGGTCTCTGATGATCTCGGGGAGGGCGTTCGACACGATGGTCGACGACAGCATCGCGACGAACATGCCGAGCAGAAGGCCGGTGAGGGCCTCCATGATCTGCCGGTGCGTCATTGGCGTGCCGTCGGAGGCGTGGTGGTGGGACCCCTGCTTGGCGTGGCCGCCCCGCACACCGGCTGGTGTGGTCGTAGCCATTGAATTCCTTTGCTTTACGCGGGTGTTGCGGGTGTTGCGGAAGCTGTGTCGTGCTCGTGCTCGTGCTCGCGCTCGTGCTCGAAGTGGTACGGCGCCTTGGCCCGGCAGTCTCCGAAGCTGCTGCGCAGGCGGGCCAGCATGGTGACAAGCTGTCCGACTTCGTCGTCGGACCAGTCCCCGAGTGCGGCGGCGAGCGTCTGGGTGTAGCGCTCGGAGAGTTCCTCCAGGAGCGCCCGGCCCGCCGGGTTCAGCTGCAGGATGCGCGAACGCCTGTCGGCCGGGTCGGGGGCCCGGTCGATCCAGCCGTGGTCTGCCACATGGGCCACGTGCCGGCTGGTCACCGACATGTCGACCGCGAGGAGCTCGGCCAGCCGGCTCATCCGCATCTCGCCGTTGCGGTCGAGGAGGACGAGTACGGCGGCCGATCCTGCCGGGCAGTGGGCGGGAAGGACCCGTGCGAGTTCCCGCTTCACGGCGCCGATGGCACTGAGCTGCCGGGCCAGTTCCGCGTACTGGCTCTGTGCGGCCATCGGCACCTCCGAACATCTTGTTGCTTAGGGCAACCATATAAGCCGTTGGTTGCCACAGGCAAACGAATTCGGGCCTGAGAGGGGTAAAGGAACCCAAAAGGCTCCGTGCACGGCGGGTCAAGGGCGCCCGCGCAGCCGGTAAAGCCGCAGATCACGCGCATCCGGGAGCCTTTAGCGAGCCATCAGGGGGCCAGGGGTGTCGCCGGGTGGGCCCTCTTCGCTAGGGTCCTTCTCCATGGCACACAACCCCCACGCCCCTCAAGGTCCCGAGGGTCACCACGACCCGGCGGGCAGCACCCAGATGTTCCGCGCCTTCGTAGACGACGGCGAACCGCAGCGGCAGCAGCCGGCCGCGGCAGCGTCGTCGGGCGGCCCGAAGACCGGCGTGATCGTCGGCGTCGTAGCCGTCATCGCGATCCTCGCCGCGGTCGCCTGGCTCGCGCTCGGCTGACCGCTCACTGCGCTGACCGCTCACTTCCAGTCGGCGGTGACGTCCTGGGTCTCGACATGCATGCCCAGCGGCACCCGCCAGGCGTCCACGCACACGGTGTACGTCTTCTTCACAGCCGCGCCCGCGGCGATCGGCCCGGGCAGCGGCTGAGTCGACTCCCGGGTGTCCCAGTCGACGCCGAGCGCGCCGATGATGTGCGTCGCGAAGGTGACGGTGCCCGAACGGACCGGTGATCCACCGGTGTTGCGGAACGGCACGGTCACCCTCTCGCACCAGCGCTTGTCGCCGTCCGCCAGCACGGGCGTGCCGAGCTTGAGTGCGGCGGGCGCGGGGGGAGGGGCCGGCGTGGCGGGCGAGGTCGGACCTGTGCCCGTGCCTGTCCCCGGCGATCCGGGCGTATCGGGCTCCGACGGCGTGGCGGGCGTGGTCGGAGCGGTCGGCTTCCCGGGCGTACCGCTGCTGTCGCCGCTGTTGCCACTACCGCCGTCGCCTCCGCCACCGCCCGGTACGTCGGGCAGCCCCGCGCCGCCGTCCTTGCCGGGAGCCTCCGCCCCCGACCCACCGTCGCCGCGCTCGCCGGCGCCTGTGCCCGAGCCGTCGCCCGTGCTCCCGGCCCGCGACTGCCCACGCCCCGCGTCCCCGGAACCGCCCCCGCTGCCCTCGTCGAGCGGCACCAGCTCGACCTTGCCCTCCGGCGGTACGGGCCGCCCCGGCGCACGCTCCGGCGCCGACCCGGCGGCTCCGACCGCCACATAGCCGTCGTCGCTCCCGCCGCCGCACGCGGCCAGCACTCCGCCCAGACACAGCACAACCGCCGCCGTGGCGCCCGTAACAGCGCCTCGGCGGCCGCGTGTCAAACCGCGTGTCAGACCATGCCTCGGACCATGACCCAGACCATGACGTCGCATCGCGCCAGTTTGTCTGACGCTCCGTCAATTGGAAACCCTGTAAACGGGGTCGGTCCGTCAGTCCGCGATCAGGCCTTCCCTGAGCTGCGCGAGCGTCCGTGTCAGCAGCCGCGAGACATGCATCTGCGAGATGCCGACCTCTTCGCCGATCTGGGACTGCGTCATGTTCGCGAAGAACCGCAGCATGATGATCTGGCGTTCGCGCGGCGGGAGTTTGGCCAGCAGCGGCTTGAGGGATTCGCGGTACTCGACGCCCTCAAGCGCCGTGTCCTCGTACCCGAGCCGGTCCGCCAGCGAGCCCTCGCCGCCGTCGTCCTCCGGGGAGGGCGAGTCCAGCGAGCTCGCGGTGTAGGCATTGCCCACCGCGAGGCCGTCGACGACGTCCTCCTCCGACACGCCCAGCACGACGGCGAGTTCGGGAACGGTCGGCGACCTGTCGAGCTTCTGCGCGAGCTCGTCGCTGGCCTTCGTCAGCGCGAGCCGCAGCTCCTGGAGCCGGCGCGGCACTCGCACCGACCAACTGGTGTCGCGGAAGAAGCGCTTGATCTCCCCGACCACCGTCGGCATCGCGAACGTCGGGAATTCCACGCCGCGTTCGCAGTCGAAGCGGTCGATCGCCTTGATCAGGCCGATCGTGCCGACCTGGACGATGTCCTCCATCGGTTCGTTGCGGCTGCGGAACCGGGCCGCGGCGTAACGGACCAGAGGGAGGTTGAGTTCGATGAGCGTGTCCCGTACGTATGTACGGTCCGGGCTGTCCTTGTCCAAGGCGGCAAGCCGCAGGAAGAGCGAGCGGGACAGAGTGCGGGTGTCGATGGCTTCCGGCTGCGACACGAGCGGCGGCGGAGCCACCACGGTGTCGCGCACGGCGGGCACTTCTTCCTTCGTGAGCACCTTCGAGCTGCCCTGTTCTGCGGACATGCCACCCCCTTGAGGTCGCTGACGGTAGCTGCGGGCGCTCCCGTCGGAGGAAGCAGCCTCCACCTGAATACCGGCGGAGTGGCTGCGGCAAACGCGGTTCCAGCAGAATGTCACATGTCGGCAACACGCTGTAGCGCCAAGTCGACAAATCTGCGCAGGAAAGAGGGGGTGTGCGGCTTTTCAGCCAAGTCGGGGTATTACCCGAACGGGTTACGCATCGATTCGATTTGCGGATCTGAGCCGCGCGAAGCTTCTGGCCAGCAGCCTTGACACATGCATTTGCGAAACTCCCAGCTCGGCGCTGATCTGAGATTGAGTCAGGTTGCTGTAGTAGCGCAGCAGCAGGATCCGCTGTTCGCGCTCGGGCAGTTGTACGAGCAGATGCCTGACGAGGTCGCGGTGCTCGACGCCGGCCAGTGCCGGGTCCTCGTACCCGAGACGGTCCAGCAGCCCCGGCAGCCCGTCGCCTTCCTGGGCCGCCTCCAGCGAGGTCGCGTGGTACGACCGCCCCGCCTCGATACAGGCCAGCACCTCGCCCTCGGAGATGCGCAGCCGCTCGGCGATCTCGGCGGTCGTGGGAGACCGGCCGTGGGCCGTCGTGAGGTCCTCGGTGGCCCCGCTGACCTGGACCCACAGCTCGTGCAGCCGGCGAGGCACGTGCACGGTCCTGACGTTGTCGCGGAAGTACCGCTTGATCTCGCCCACGACGGTCGGCATCGCGAACGTCGGGAACTGCACGCCGCGGTCCGGGTCGAAGCGGTCGATCGCGTTGATGAGCCCGATCGTGCCGACCTGTACGACGTCCTCCATCGGCTCGTTGCGGCTGCGGAACCGGGCAGCGGCGTAGCGCACCAGCGGCAGATTCGCCTCGATGAGCGCTCCGCGCACGCGGGCGTGCTCCGGAGTACCCGGGGTCAGGCCCTTGAGTTCGCCGAACAGCACCTGAGTCAGCGCCCTGGTGTCCGCGCCACGGCTCTTGGCGGGGGCGGTCTCAGGCGGGAGCGGGGGCAGCTGCTGGGACTGCTGCTGGACCTGCTGGGGCGGAGCCTGAGGCGCTGTCCTGGCCGGCACGGTCACGCCACCCCTTTTCTCGGTCAATCGCGATCAACCCATCCGTCAAAAGCGGTCATAGCATCACAAGACATGTGCACTGTGTGCAAGCACCGGATAGCTCCGTGTTGACGGCAAGTTGGGGCATACGCATGCAAAAGCCCCGCACCTGTACGGTGCGGGGCCTCGTGTTCCGGGGACTCAGAATTCGTAGTCGGCGATCACCCACGTGGCGAATTCGCGCCACTGTCCGGCGGCCGCCTGGTGGGCCGGGTGTTCGATGTATCGCTTCAGGGCATCGCGGTCCTGGACCGCCGAGTTGATGGCGAAGTCGTACGCGATGGGCCGGTCGGTGATGTTCCAGGCGCACTCCCAGAACTCCAGCTCGGGGACGACCCCGTCAAGCTCCTGGAAGGCCTTCACGCCTGCGACGACGCGCGGCTCGTCGCGCTCGACACCCTCGTTGAGCTTGAAGAGGACCAGATGGCGGATCAAGGGGCACTCCTTCGACGCTGACTTCGATGCGGCGGGCGCCCGTTCACTTGATCAGCGCGGACATGAACTCACCGACGCCCTGGGCGGCACTCGCCACGCCTTCGAACCCTATCTGGACGAGATCGGCCGACCTGTCGGGGTCAGTGATGATCGTGTACAGCACGAAGACGACGACCATATAGAGAGCTATCTTCTTCGTTTGCACCATGCTGTGCGGCCTCCCCGCCGGTACCCTGCGCGCTCGCGTGACGCGGCAGTCTATCCGTACAAACGGCCGGTTCAGGGATGGCCGGATGTGATCACTTACTCAGCGGGAACGAGCGGCCAACACGAAAGCCCCGACTCATCGAGTCGGGGCTTTCGTTCTGAGCGGTAGCGGTGGGATTTGAACCCACGGAGGAGTTGCCCCCTCACACGCTTTCGAGGCGTGCTCCTTAGGCCGCTCGGACACGCTACCGAGAGAGAGCTTAGCCCACGCCGGGCCGTGCTCTGAAATCGGTTGTCCAGCGGTCCCTTCAGCCCTGCCTTCAGCTCTGCCTTCAGCGGTCCCTGAAGAAGGCCGTCAGCTGTGCCGAGCACTCCGCTTCGAGCACCCCGTGGACGACCTCGGGCCGGTGGTTCAGCCTCCGGTCCCGTACGACGTCCCACAGCGACCCCGCCGCGCCCGCCTTCTCGTCGAGCGCGCCGTAGACCACCCTGTCCACCCGCGACTGTACGAGCGCGCCCGCGCACATCGTGCACGGCTCCAGGGTGACGACGAGCGTGCAGCCGGTCAGCCGCCACTCGCCGAGCCGCTCGGCCGCCCTGCGGATGGCCAGCACCTCGGCGTGCGCCGTCGGATCGCCCGTGGCCTCACGCTCGTTGTGCCCCGCCGCGAGCAGCGAGCCGTCCGGGGCCAGCACGACGGCGCCGACCGGCACATCGCCGGCCTCCGCCGCCCGTGCCGCCTCGTCCAGTGCCAGGCGCATGGGCGTCTGCCACCGGTCCCGTACCGGATCTGGGTCAGGTGTTTCTGTTGTCACTGCCGGACTCACTACTGGACGGTCTCCAGGACATCGGCGGCGCCCAGGACGTCGGCGATCTCGGTGAGGGCGTCGGTGCGAAGTGCGAGCAGTTCGTCCTCGGACAGGCCGACGTCCACCAGGATCCTGGTGTCTCCGAGCGGTCCCGTCGGTACGGCGCTGGTGTCGTCCAGCGTGATGTCCTCGTCGTCCTCCTCCGGTTCGCCGTCCTCGGTGCCGTCGAGGTCGACGAGCTCTTCCAGGGCGTCGGGATCCTCGGGGTCCCGGCCGAGCAGTTCGTCGGTGAGCAGGATCTCTCCGTACGAGGAACGGGCGGCCGAGGCCGCGTCCGAGACATAGATGCGCGGGTCCTCCTCGCCGTCCACCCGGACGAGGCCGAACCATGCGTCTTCCTGCTCAATGAAGACGATCACCGTGTCGTCGTCGACCGTGGCCTCGCGGGCCAGATCGGTCAGGTCCGACAGGGTTTCCACGTCGTCGAGCTCCGTGTCGCTCGCTCTCCACCCGTCTTCGGTGCGCGCGAGCAGTGCGGCGATGTACACCGTGACTCTCCCACTGGTCTTGATGAGTGCCGGTTGGAAGTCCTCCCGGCGCCGGAGGGTGTAGCTGGGGGTGGGGGAGAACCGTTTCGCAGCCCTGAGCCCCGCCCACTCGGAATCGTGGCAGAAACAAAGCCTTCGCGAGAGGTCTTCCGCTCTTGCGTCGTGTACCAGTCGTACGAGAAAGCCACGACGGGCCACTGACGGGCTACCAGCGGAAGGTGCGCATCCGCATCTGCTGCCGCATCCGGGCCGCGCGGGCGCGGCGCGGCTGCACGCGGTCGCGCAGTGCCTTGGCCTCGTGCAGTTCGCGCAGGAACTGGGCGCGTCGCCGCCTGCGGTCGGCGCCGCTCCCATCGCTGAGGTCCTGTTCCTGCTCGCCCTGCTCCTCTTGCTCAGCTTCGCGCATCGGCCACCACACCACCCCAATGCTGGGTTTGTCCTCCACCCACCTTCCCTCCGGTCGGCGTGTTGATGCCAGCCCTGGTCGGCACTGATGGGAGCGGGCCGCTGCCCCCGCTACTGTTGACGCCATGCGGATCCATGTCGTCGACCACCCTCTTGTGGCGCACAAACTCACCACGCTGCGCGACAAGCGCACCGACTCCCCGACCTTCCGGCGCCTCGCCGACGAGCTGGTCACCCTGCTCGCGTACGAGGCCACCCGGGACGTGCGCACCGAGCAGGTCGAGATCCAGACCCCGGTGTCGCCGACGGCGGGCGTGAAGCTGTCGTACCCGCGCCCCCTGGTCGTGCCGATCCTGCGGGCCGGTCTCGGCATGCTCGACGGCATGGTGCGGCTGCTGCCGACCGCCGAAGTGGGCTTCCTCGGCATGATCCGCAACGAGGAGACGCTGGAGGCGTCGACCTACGCGACGCGGATGCCGGAGGACCTCTCGGGCCGCCAGGTGTACGTACTGGACCCGATGCTGGCCACCGGCGGCACCCTGGTCGCGGCGATCCGTGAGCTGATCAAGCGCGGTGCGGACGATGTGACGGCGGTTGTGCTGCTGGCGGCGCCGGAGGGTGTCGAGGTCATGGAGCGCGAGCTGGCCGGCACGCCGGTCACCGTGGTCACGGCGTCGATCGACGAGCGCCTGAACGAGCACGGCTACATCGTGCCGGGGCTGGGCGACGCGGGTGACCGGATGTACGGCACGGCGGACTAGTGTCCTGCGCCGGAGATTCGTCGGCAGAAACGGGCGAGCGAGGCGAGGATCTCCTCGGCTGTCTTGGTCCAGATGAACGGCTTGGGGTCTTCGTTCCAGTTCTTGACCCACTTGCGGATGTCGGCTTCGAGGGCTTGGACGTTCTTGTGTGCGCCGCGACGGATCATCTGGTCGGCCAGGAAGCCGAACCACCGCTCGACCTGGTTGATCCACGAGGAGCCGGTCGGGGTGAAATGCAGCTGGAAACGGGGGTGTTTGGCCAGCCACGTTCTGATCGCCGGGGTCTTGTGGGTGCCGTAGTTGTCACAGATCAGGTGGACCTGGAGATGTGCGGGGACCTCCTTGTCGATCCTGACCAGGAACTTCTTGAACTCGGCCGCCCGGTGCCGGCGGTGCAGGGCGCTGATGACCTCACCGGTGGCGACATCGAAAGCGGCGAACAAGGTGGTCAGGCCGTTGCGGACGTAGTCGTGGGTGCGCCGTTCGGGCATCCCGGGCATTATCGGCAGGACCGGCTGGGACCGGTCCAGCGCCTGAATTTGGGACTTCTCGTCCACCGAGAGCACCACCGCGCCCTCGGGCGGGTTGAAGTACAGGCCGACGACGTCGTAGACCTTCTCCACGAACAACGGGTCCGTCGACAGCTTGAACGTGTCCGCCAGGTGCGGCTTGAGCTGGAACTTCCGCCAGATCCGGCCGACGGTGGACTTCGACAGACCGCTGCGGTCCGCCATCGACTTACGCGACCAGTGGGTGGCGTTCTTCGGGAGGTCCTCCAGCGTCGTGACCACGACCGACTCCACCTGGTCGATGCTGATGCTGGGCGGCCGGCCGGGGCGGGGCTCGTCCACCAGCCCGTCCAGCCGCTCGGCGAGGAACCGCCGCCGCCACTTGCGGACCGTGTCCGCGGTCACCCGCAGATCCCGGGCGACCGCCACGATCGGCGGCACCTCCGGCCCCGCGCACGCCAGCACAATCCGTGCGCGCAGGGCCAGCGCCTGGGCCGACGTCGCCCGACGCGTCCACCGCTCCAACACCGCCCGCTCCTCATCACAGAGCAGCAGCGGTTCCAGCTTCGGGCCCCGACGAGGAACTGACGCACCAGCAGCAGAAGTCACACAACAACTAACGATCAACTATTGGCGCAGGACACTAGTAGCAGTTCGTACGTTTCTGAGGCGTACGGTTCTCAGCACTTCCCGGAGGGCGCGGGCGAGGGATTGGCCAGCGTGGCCATGGCCTTGTTCGCGTCCTTCTTGGTGTCCAGCTTCTTGAAGGCCGTGCCGAGGATCAGGTCTACGTCGCTGCCCTCACGCGCGTCCATCTTCTGTACGGCGCCCCTGAGATGCGCACCGAGTACCGGCAGCATGCCGGAAGCCGACTTGGAGGCGCCCAGCAGTATCCCGGCGCCCTTGACCTTCTTCTCGTACTCCGGCGGCGCGTTGCCGACCTTGCCGATCTTGAAGCCGCGTTTCTTGAGCTCGTCGGCGGTGCCCTTGGCGAGGCCGCCGCGCTTCGTCGCGTTGTAGACGTTGACCTTGATCGTGCCCGGCTTGGGCAGCGTGCTCGGGGCTCCGGACGCCGATCCGGACGGCTCGCCCTGTTTGGCGCAGCCCTGCTTCTTGCGGGCGGCCGTCGAGTGCTTCCCGCCCCCTGTGAAGACATCGATGAGCTGCAGCGTCCCCCAGCCGATCAGGCCGAGGGCCACGGCCGAGGCCATCACCGCGAGGATGATCCTTCGTCGGTTCCGGGGGCGTCGCATGCGCGGGTACTTGTCGCCCGTAATGCGGTACTTTCCGCCCATGCCGGGGGGAGTCAGCATGCTCATGAGCGCAGCGTAATGCGACTCGGTGATGATGCCTACTAAATGATCAACCAGTTGGGGCCAGGCCAACCCATAAGGCTCAACCGTCCGGGTCGCCGGACCCTCAGAGTCCGTCGAGTTCCAGGACGCGCGCGTGCAGCACCTGGCGCTGCTGGAGCGCGGCGCGGACGGCGCGGTGCAGCCCGTCCTCCAGATACAGGTCGCCCTGCCACTTCACGACGTGCGCGAAGAGGTCGCCGTAGAACGTCGAGTCCTCGGCGAGGAGCGTCTCAAGATCCAGCTGACCCTTGGTGGTCACGAGCTGATCGAGGCGGACCGGGCGCGGCGCGACATCCGCCCACTGACGGGTGCTTTCCCGGCCATGGTCGGGGTACGGCCGGCCGTTTCCGATGCGCTTGAAGATCACACGGAAAGCCTACCGGGCAAGCGGCTCCGGGCGCAGCCATGAGGCGGGGGCTCAAAGGTCGTATTCAGTGCCAGAACGGGAGTAAACCGTGAGCGGAAGTACGGCGTCCGGTGTGTCCCGCCCTCTATCCGGGCACTCGGCACCCGCGTGCCCGCCCGTCTACGCCTTCTTCTTGGCCGGGGCCGCCGCCTTCGCCGCCCGCTTCGCCTCCTGCTTGAACGCCCGCACCTTCGCCAGCGACTCCGGCCCCGTGATGTCCGCGGCCGACCGGTACGACCCTTCGTCGCCGTACGCCCCGGCCGCCTCCCGCCAGCCCTCCGGCCGTACGCCGAGCTGCTTGCCCAGCAGTGCGAGGAAGATCTGCGACTTCTGCTTGCCGAAGCCGGGCAGGTCGTTCAGGCGGGCCAGCAGCTCCTTGCCGGTGGCGACGTCGCGCCACACCCCCGCCGCGTCCCCGTCGTAGTGCTCCACCAGGTACTGGCACAGCTGCTGCACGCGCTTCGCCATCGAGCCCGGGTAGCGGTGCACGGCCGGTTTCGCCGACAGCAGGTCTACGAAGGCTTCCGGGTCGTACGCGGCGATCTCGTGCGCGTCCAGGTCGTCGCCGCCCATGCGCCGGGCGATCGTGTACGGGCCCGTGAACGCCCACTCCATCGGTACCTGCTGGTCGAGCAGCATGCCGACCAGGGCGGCGAGCGGGCTGCGGCCGAGCAGTTCGTCGGCGTCCGGTTGCTGGGCGAGTCGAATCACGGTGCTCATCTCTCGATGATCAGGCACCGGCGCGGCTCGCGCACACCACACCACCACCCTGTCGGCCTACGCCCCAGGGCGCGTCGGCCTGGCCCGGCGAATGATCGAGAGGCAAGGAACCGCTCCCCTCCGGCCTCTGGAAGGACACCGGCTCTCATGTCCGAACCTCAGTGGGCCCCGCGCGCCGAGAAGCGCCGGGTGTGGCCCTGGGTGCTCCTGGGTTTCGCGGTTGCCATTGTCCTCGGCGTCGTCGCGATCGCCGCGATGGTCTTCAACGAGGCCGACGAGGAGTCGGACCGGAAGATCCGGGTGACGTACGAGGTGACAGGCGACGCGAAGGACGCGTCGATCACCTACACCACCTGGAACAACGGCAACACGTCGTCGAGCAGCGTGTCCGACGTCCGTCTGCCGTGGCGCAAGGAAGTGGAGAGCACGGGCCTTATGAAGGGCGGCTCGCTCGTCGTCACTCTCGGGGAGTCCGGCGGGACGGCCACGTGCTCGGTGACGGTGGACGACAACCCACCGCAAACGTCCACGGCGCGTGGGAAATTCGCGACGGCTACATGTGACGGCTGAGCACGTCGGCGACGAAGGCGGACCAGGCGGCGGGGGTGAGGGTGAGGGCGGGGCGGGTGGTGTCTTTGGAGTCGCGGACGTGGATGGTGTGGGGGCAGGTTGCGACTTCGATGCAGGCCCCATGGTCACCGCTGTGGCTGGACTTGGTCCAGGAGGTGGCGACCTCGATGCAGGCCCCGCCCTGGTCGCCGCTGTAGCTGGACTTGGTCCAGGAGGTGGCCACTTCGACGCACTCGCCGCCTTGGCTGCCGCTGTAGCTGCTCTTGATCCAATTGAGGTCGGTGCTCATAGTGCGTGTGCCACCTGTTCGATCAGCTTCACGGACTCTTCGGGGCTGTGAGCCTGAGCTCGCAGAATGCCATACTTTCCGAACAGGTCTCCCAAGGAAGGCTGTTCGCTTACGAAGTAACTGCCGCTCTGGCCCTCGACGTATGCGAGTTGGCGTCGCTCGGTAGTCTCCAGCAGGGTCATGGGGCCGTCTAGGCCTGCATGAGTCAGTCGGTACGGCGGCATCAGCTGGATCTCGACGTTACGCAGCCGGGCGACGTCGAGGACGTGGTCCAGTTGCTCTTGGAGGACCTGTGGACCGCCGATCGGGCGAGAGAGCGCAGCGAGTTCGAGTACGAAGCCAATGGCTGGCACGGGCTTTCGCTGGAAGAGCTTTTGGCGCTCCAGCCGGGCCGCAACCCGGCCTTCGATCTCCTCGTCGTCCAGCGGCGGATAGTGGCAGCTGAACACTGCGCGTGCGTACGCCTCAATCTGGAGTAGCCCAGGGACTACGTGAGTTACGTACGAGTGCAGGGAGACAGCGTTCGCCTCCTCGTCTACGAATGCCTTGAACCAGGAAGGCAAATGGCTGACTCTCAGCTCTTTCGCTGCGGCTAGGAGTGCACCTTGTGCACCCAGTACCTCGTCTGCGCTCGGGACGAAGGTGCCCTTTGGCGGGCGCTCCCCCCGTTCCACCATGGCTACTTGGGACTTGGAGAAGCCGATGCGACGGCTCAACGCCTCCTGCGAGATTCCTGCACGTTCGCGGTAGAAGCGCAGCAACGAGCCGAACATCTTCGCGTTGCCGGAACTTCGTTCACTGGAGTGCACAACATCCTCCCCAAGTGCACAGACCCTGCACGACCTTCGTGTGGTGCTGGTCACATTCAACTCCCACGCGCAATCGTCTGTTTCATGAACAGAGAAACTCCGCCCTCCTGGGTGCCCGCTTCCGGACACGCGCTGCGACATGCCGGAATCCACTTCGACGCCGTACGCATCGAGGGCATCCTGGGCGAGCAAGCCGCGTACGAAATCCTGCAGTTCACGGACTTCCAGGCCGGGCCGATCGTCCGCGAGGGCACCGGCGCGCGGAACATGTACTTCCTGTTGCCACCGCAAACCGCTGCCGCCCACCGCTGGCCGGCGGGTGTGCGGGCGCTGAGCCGGAACGCGGGGGGCGCGGCGTTCGTCGGCGTACCGGCGATGGACGGAGACACCTGGCCACTGGGGTGGCAGTCGCTGCCTACGGATGAAGTGCCGTTCGTGGACGGCGAATTGTTGCTTGAAATGGTCGAGCGGGCGGTCCGTGCTGTACGGTAACCGCGTCATCACGCTCCGTTATTCGGAGCGGCCCCCGGCGGTGCTTGCGACACCGGCCGAGGACCTACACACCGACTGGATCAGAGGTCCAACGGAATGCTCCGGCATGCTATCGCGCCGTCGCGCGACTACCTCAAGGCCCCGCACGCGATCGTGCGGCATTCACGCCTCAACAACGACGCGAAAATGCTCCTGCTGTACGTCCTCGGGCTCCCCGAGAGCAGGTGCGACAAGCCGCTGAGCGATCACGCCGCCCGGCTCGGGATCAAGCCGCGGGCGTACCAGAAGGCCAAGGCGCTGCTGGTGGAGTGCGGGTTTCTGCGGGAGAACAAGCGGCAGAACGAGCGCGGGCGTTGGGTCACTGAACAGACGCTTACGAACGACGTTGCCGCGTCACCGAGTGCGCAGATGCCGACGGCCGGTGATTCGACCGATCGGGTGGTCGGACACTCTCCTACGGAGGAAGAAGAACAGGAGAAGAACCTCCCCCCCACCCGAAGACGAGCCGGGACCGCTCACCGGCGAACTCGCCGAGGCGGCGAAGGTGTTGCTCTCCCTGCGGCAGACGAACCGGGGCCTGCATCTCGGCGTACGAGAGGCGCAGGGGCTGGCGGAGACGGCGGCGGAGTGGTTGCGGCGCGGGGTTTCGCCGGGGGAGCTGCGGCGGGCGCTCTGCGCGGGGCTGCCGGGGGAGGGGGTGAGGTCGGTGGTCGGGTTCCTGCGGTATCGGCTGGTGCAGAAGATGCCCGAGGTGCCGTCGGTAGCCCGGTTGGTCGCTACGGCGGCGCCTGCGCCCGGCCGGGACCGGGCGGAGCTGGTGCTGTGCGCGGGGCCGGGTGACGACCACGCGTTCCGGCCGGTCGAAGGCGAGACGGTGTGCGGGCTGTGCCGCATGGACGCGGCGGCGAGGGCGGCGGGCTTCGAGCCCGGCCGACGTGCGGAGGTCCCTCTGACGCCATGGCGAGACCGGGTGGCAGCGATCACGACCGCGTGACTCACCGGATAGCAGGTCCTGACATGGCGGCGATAATGGGTCTAGGACTTTCACACGGCGTGGAACAAGCCGAGACGAGGTGTGACAGCAGGGCGAGCTGTGACAGCAGGCCGCATACGGCCAGGTGGGAGCGACATTGATCCGCGTTCTTCTCGTCGAGAACACCCGCCTCGTGCGGGGGGCGCTCGCCGCTCTCCTGTCTCGCGAAAAGGACATCGAAGTCGTCGCCGAAGCAGACGGGAATGGTGACGCCCTGGCGAGGGCGGTGCTGTGCCGCCCCGACGTGGCCGTGGTCGACGTCGACTGCAAGGAGGGCGAGGAATTCGCCACCGGGGGTGAGCTGGCCGCGCGGCTCCCGGAGTGCCGAATGCTGTTGATGATGACCTCGCCGACACCCGAGCGCCTCCGGCGCATGCTCGACCTGCACGCTGCCGGTGTCATCAGTACGAACGCCCCACCGGACCGTCTCGTCTACGGCGTCCGCAAGCTGGTCAGGGGGAAGCGGTTCATCGACCCGGAATTCGCGCTGGTCGCGCTCGACGCGGGAGAGAACCCGCTGACCCCGCGGGAGGTGGATGTCCTGCGTATGACCGCTGACGGCATGCCTACGCGGGAGATCGCCGAGCGGCTGTCCCTGTCCGTCGGCACGGTCCGCAACCACCTCTCAGCGATCACGAACAAGGCCGGGGGACGCAACCGGATCGACGCCATACGGATAGCCCGGGAATCGGGCTGGGTGTGACCGTGGCACGGAGGACGCCGGGAACCGGTCCGCACTGGACGGCGCTGCGGGCGACGGGCCTGCCGCCCCAGCACCCCAGTGCCCGACCAGGTCACGGTAGAGCGCGGAGTCGGCCATCAGCTCCTCGTGGGTGCCGAGGCGGACCCGCGTACCGTCCATGACCAGCACCCGGTCGGCCCGCAGCGCCGAGCTGATGCGGTGGGCGACGACGATCAGGGTGCCCGGGCGGCGGGCGAACGCCTCCTCCGCGACCGCCTCGGCGACCGGATCGAGGTGGCAGGTGGCCTCGTCCAGCAGCGTCAGGCGCGGTGACGGGAGAAGGGCTCGCGCCAACGCGACGAGCTGGCGCTCGCCGGCCGAGAGCTCCTGGGGATCCAGCGGGGCGTCGTAACCGCCGATGCGCTCGACGAGCGGCCCCGCGCCGACGTCGCGTACCGCCGATTCCACGTCCTCCGGAGCCGCGCCGGGGGCAAGGTAGGTGAGGTTCTCCGCCAGGGTGCCCGCGAAGACGTACGCCTCCTGCGGGATCAGCACACGGTGCCGGGCCAGGTCGTCGCCGACCAGCGCCCGTACGGGTACGTCACCGAGGCGCACCTGCCCGGCCTGAGGTTCGAGCACTCCGGCGATCAGCGCGGCGAGGGTGGACTTTCCGGCGCCGCTCGGGCCGACCACGGCCAGGTGCTCGCCGGGGCGCAGTACGAGGTCGAGGTCGCGGATCACCGGCTCCGCGGACCGTGCGTAGCCGAAGGTGACACCGCGCAGCTCCACTGCGGATGTGCGGGGCTCCCCTGCCGGAACGCCGGTCCGGTCCTCCGGCTGCGGCACCTCGGCAGCCTCGGCCATCCGGCCGACGGTCACCAGCAGCCACAGCCCGCTGCCGCCGATTCCCTGGACGGTGCTCTGCAGAGCGGGTTGCAGGCTCTGCGACACGTAGATCACCGCGCCCAGGATCGCCCCTGCCGTCACGCCGTTGCGCACCAGCCAGGGCGCTCCCAGGAGGATGAGCATGAGGGGCATCCAGCCACTGACTCCCAAGGCGGCGGTCCTGGCCGCAGTGAGCCGCGCCAGTTTCACCACGGCCCGCGCCGCGTCGTCGACCTGTGCGCCTGCCTCCGCTCGTACGCGCTCCTCGGCGCCGCACGCGACCACGTCCCGCAGCCCGCCCGTGATGGCGCTCGTGGTTTCGGCGATGTGCTCGTCGGCCAGGATGACCGCCCGCTGCCGGGCGGCCATGGCCCGGAGCGCCGCGACGAACATACCGAGCCCGATCAGAAGTGGCGGCAGGACGAGGAGGAGCAGCACGGGGGCGAGGCCGGCCAGGCCCAGCGATACGCCGATGACGGTGACCACAAAGCTCTGTATGAACAGGACGACCGCGCCGTAGGCGTCCCGGGCCCGTTCCACATGCTCGGTGAGCCGTGCCACGCCGGCGGTGTCGGCCGGCTCGCCCAGCCGTGCGGACCGGTTCAGCGTGCCGGTGGTCACGAGGGTGACCAGCTCGTCCCGGAACGGTTCGATGAGCGCTGCGAGTCCCAGCGTGGCGTGCCGGGTTCCCCAGGCTCCGACGAGGTAGGCGCCCGCCAGCACGCCCAGCCAGGCGAATCCGGTGGCGGGCCGGTCGGCGAGGAAACCGCGGTCGACCGCGCGGGCCACGACCCACCCGGACAGGAAGGCCGGTACGGCCTGCACCAGCGACCAGCCCACGAGCCGCCAGTACTCCCGGCGCCGACGGCTCAGCGAGGAGAGCAGAATGCGGAACGACCGCCGAGTCACCGCGCACCCCCTCCACCCACGACTCCACTCATGACGGCCAACGGCTCGGTGACCGTGGGGGAAACCGGCTGGAACGCGGCCCGGTACTCAGGGTCCGCCCACAGTTCGTCATGAGTGCCCCGGCCGCGGACTCCGCCGTCGGCGAGCCAGACCACGAGCTCCGCCCGGGCCGCTGTGGACGGCCGATGCGTCACGATGAGGCGCGTACGGTCGGCGAGCGCGCCGGTGAGCACCTGGCTGATGTGGTGCTCGGTCACGGTGTCCAGGCTGGCGGCGACGTCGTCGAGCACGAGCACCCGCCTGGCCTGCACGAACGCGCGTGCCAGTCCGACTCGTTGCGCTTCCCCGCCGGATATCGGCGTGTCGGCGATCCGGCTGCGGTAGCCGGCCGGCATGTGCCGGATGAACGCGTCGGCGCGGGCCGCCGCGGCCTGCGCCGTCAGCTCGTCCGCAGAGGGGTTTCGTGGTCCGAAGCCGATCGCGTCGGCGAAGGTCTCACCGAGCAGTACCGGGCGTTCGAAGCCGTACGCCACCGCTTGCCGGAGATCGTCGCGCGTGAGGCGGCGCAGCGGCACGCCGTCGAGCAGCACGTCGCCTTCGTCCGGGTCGGCAAGGCGCCCGGCCAGCGCGGCCAGCAGCGACTTTCCGGCGCCGGAGCGTCCCACGACCGCGACCAGGGCGCCTCCGGGGACGGACAGGTCGAGGTCCTTGAGGACGGTGCCGCCCGCCCGCCGCACGGTCACACGCCGGAACTCCAACTGCCCGGAGCCTTCGGGAAGGTGCTCGTGGCCGTACTCCACGGGAGGCTCGGCGAGCACTTCCGTGATCCGCCCGGCTGTCGCGCGGGCGAGGGCGAGCTGGTTCAGCGAAGCCATCACGCTGCTGATGCCGGTTGCCATGATGACGTATTCACTCGCCGCGAGCAGCTCTCCCGGTGTGATCCGCCCCTGTGCGAGCCCCAGTCCGGCCACCGTGAGTACGGCGACCTCAAGCATGGGGACGACAAGATCTCCGCGCGCCGAAATCCGGGCGACCGCTCTCCACATCCCCAGCCCGTGGCGGTGCAGCTCCGGCAGCGGGGCGAGGACACGTCGCGCCTCGCGGTCGACCGTTCCCGCCGCGACGATCGTACGGATTCCGCCCAGGGCGTCGACGAGGCGTGCGGCGATTGTGCCCTGTACGCGGAAGTAGCCCTCGTTGGCGTCCGCGATGTCGCGGAGGAAGGCGCGTACCAGGAACATCACGAGGGGCAGCCCCACCAGGAAGGTGAGGCACAGCCAGGGATCAATGAGCGCGAGCGCGACGATCGCGCCGAGCGGTGGGACGACGTCCATGACGACCCACACCAGGCCCGACGCGAAGTTCCCGGTCCTGGCGGCGTTGCCCACCAGCCGGCTCACCAGGTCTCCCGCCGTGAACCGGCGGGTGGCGCGCGGGCCCAGGGCGAGCACATGGCGCAGCAGCCCATGCCGCAGCCAGGCCGTCGCCCGGGCCTCGGCCAGCTGTCCGACGAGGTCGTCCACGGCGTCGAAGACCACCAGGACGAAGATCAACCCGCCGCTCAGGGCCAGCCACTGAGCCACGTCGTTGCCGCTGAGCACGGCGTCGACGCTGCGGCCGATGACGGCGGGCAGCACGATGGCGACGCCGGTGAGCAGCAGCGACGAGACCACCATGACGCCGACCCAGACACCGCCCCGCCGTGCTGACGCCAGGAGAAGGCGGTCCGCCGGTCGGAGGCCCATGTGTACTCCCGGTCGTGCTCGGTGGAGGCGTGGGGCGGGGGCGCACGAGGCGCCCCCGCATCGGGCGGTCAGTGGCCGCTGCAGAGCGTCAGGCTCAGGTTGCTGGGCTGGTGACCGCAGAGCAGCGTGCTGAAGCTGCTGCCGCCGCGCTTCTTGCTCTTGTTGCTGCCGTGGGCAACTACGTCCGGCTCAAAGGCTTGCAGTTCGAGCAGCGCCATGGATTTTCACCTCCTCCCTCAAAATCTCGTGGGGACGGTGGTGGTCGGTGCGTGCACCGGGTTCCGTCGGCGCGTGGGAGGCGAGGAACGGAAGGTGCACCGGTTGGTCGTGAAGGGCGGAGCCGACGGCGAGCAGTACGCCCGCGCTGCCGGTGGCCAGGTCCATGGAGAGCCGCAGCAGCTGCTCGCCGGGGAAGACCAGGTGGCCATCGAGGGTGAGTGCGTGCCATGACAGGCGGCGCACATGTCCGGCGACGACCGGGTCCCGCTCTGCGGCGGTGCCGGGGGGATGGGGTCGGCTGAGGCACAGGATCATGCCCGCCATGCCCTCGAAGAGTCCCGGCTGGATGAAGAACTGCTCCGTGGTCGCCCTGCGGATCGCGGCTGCTGCCTCGCGGAACTGGTCGTCCTGGCGGTAGGTGAGGTAGTCGTCGAGCACGAGGCCGATCCCCGCGCTGCCGTTCCCCAGGTACGGCAGGGTCCGCCAGCCCTCGTCGACTTCCATCGCCCCGCTGGGACGGACGACGCAGCGGCGCAGGTCCTGACGGAGCGCCGTGGCGGCCAGGTCGAGGAACTCCGGTTCTCCGGTGTCCTCGTAGAGCCGCACGAACAGCAGGGCGGGACCCGCCGAGCCGCGCAGCAGCCCGGCGCCGGCCCCCACCGCCTCGTCGGGTGATTCCAGCCGGTCGGCGACGATGCCCGCCACCTTGAGGGCGGCATCACGGAGCGCGAGGTCGCCGGTGGCCGTGGCGAAGTGCTGGAGGTTCAGGCCGATTCCCGCCAGGCCTCCTTGCAGGTCGAGCCCCAGTTGCTGCCACTCCTCGCCCATGCACATGTCGAGGACCTTCATGGCCTCGTCGCGGTGGCCGAGGTGGTCGAGGACGTACGCGACACCGTGCAGGCCGTCGAAGAAGCCGAGGTGCGTTCCCCGTTCCTCGCGCAGAGCCCGCTGTATGAGCCACTCCTCGTGCTCCGGGTGGCGTCCGGCGCCGACCGCGTCGAGCGCGTACAGCACCCCTGCCGCACCGTTCGCGAAGCCCAGGCCTCCACTCGGCGCGGCGAACTGCACGGGGTCGCCCGGGAAGAGCCTGTCGTCACGGTGCGGTGTGGCGGCCGCCAGGATGGCGGCGACCATGGAGTCGCGGGCACGGACCCACCCGCGGCGGTCCGGCTCCAGCCGCTGCCGCGTGCCGGAGCCTGTTGGCGGACCGCCGCCTTCCCCTTCTTCCCCTTCCCCGGTGATCACACGTACCGCTTCGTCGAAGAATCCGGGGGGCACCGGGAACGCCTCGGCGGCCTCTTCGGCGAGCTGCCGTGTCTTGCTCTCGTCGAGCTCGATCAGGCTGGTCAGCGGCATGAACATCCACAGTCGCAGGCAGGCCATTGCGTAGTGGTCGATGTCGATCCCCGTCCGGCCCTTCGGGGCCACGAACCCGGCGGCGGCAAGGCGTTGGGTGGCCCCTTGCTCCGCCGCGTCCAGCACGCCCTCGAAGTCGATCAGCACCACGCGGCCGTCCGGGCGAACCAGCATGTTGTCGGGGTGGATGTCGCCGATGACCAGGCCCCGGCTGTGCACGTCGGCGACCGCGCGCTCGACCTGGTCCAGCATGTCGAGGGCCCACGAGGTGTAGCCGGCGATGTCCGTGTCGTCGGCCTGCGGAAGCACGAGAGGGTACCGCTCGACGAAGAGGCTGTTGAGCGTCGGTCCCTCGACGAACTCCTCGACCAGGAAGTGATGGTCCCCCAGGACGAAGTGGTCGATCAGTGCGGGCACGCAATCGAGGCCGCGCAGCCGCTCAAGGGCTTCCCGCTCCTGGCGCTGCCTGGTGACCGCGTCCGCGGCGTCCAGCGTGAGCCCTGCGTACGGCCGGGCCTCCTTGAGCACGACTCGCTGTCCTGTCCGTACGTCCTGACCGGTGTACAGCCCACCGCCGTTGGAGAAGTGCAGGGCGCCCTCGATGCGGTACGGCAGGTCGGTGACGGTCGTGCTGTTGCGCGCGGCCAGGTGGGGTTCGAGGAAACCGGGCAGCGTCACCCACTCGGGCACACGGAACGCCGGTCCTCGCAGATCGGGCACCAGCCTGCCGGATCCGTCCTCGATCGCCGGCACCGTCTCTCCCTCGGGAGAGACGCAGGTCCGGTAGGCAAAGCCGCCGTACCTGACGTAGAGCGGCCCGGGACCCCAACGGAGGTCGCTGAGGATGTAAGGCCCCGGTTGGCCCTCCAGGATCTGCCCCAACTCGGTGGCTGTGCGCTGGAGTTGCTCCTCGTCCGCCGGATAGATCGTCACGAACTTCGCACTGGACCCCCGGGAGGCGTATTTCGCGTTGGCGAACAGCAGAATGTCCATGCTCCGGAGAAACTTGAAGGAGATCCTCCGTGGGACGCAGTAGTCCCACACCGCCGTGAGGATCTCCTTGGCATTGTCGAGGCAGGCCGAGGCATGGATTTTCCAGCCCTGCGGGGGGAGGTCGAGACCGGGGGGATCGAAGACCACCCAGTTGTCGAGCTCGTAACGCTCCCACCCCTCCGGAGCCGGACATCGGGCCAGGTCGAAGTCGCTGCCGCTGCTTTGATCCTGCACGCGGGTAGGCGCGTCGTAGAAGTGCGTGTCCATGAGGCAAAAGACCTCGTAGCGCATGTCCACGGGAAGCTCCGCTCGTGGGGGGAATGTTCACCCGGGATCACTAGTGAGGATTCCAGAGCCGACCCGTCGCGGAACACCACCCTTTGTCACGCATGCGGCGTGAGAACGTCACCTCCGACCCGGGAAGAATGCGGTGCAACGGCGCCTGCCTGGGAATACGCCCCCGTGCACCGAACGGTCGCCGAGGACGACTACGACGGCGAACTCCGCTACGGCAGACAGCCCGTGGGCGCCTTGCAGGGCATCGCCGTCATGACGAGAACGACGAAACCTGCTGTTCGGCGACGCACAGCACCGGCATCCGCTGCACCAGGTTGTTGGCGAAGCCGCCCCGGTTCCAGGGCTGTTCGAGCGGCTGCGTGTTGCCTTCCGCGTCCGTAGCGCGGGCGCTGAGGACGTGGCTGCCGGGGGTGGCCGTCCACGATGCGTGCCACCCTCGCCAGGCCCAGGCGTGGCCGTCCTGCGGGGCGAGCGTGGCCTCGCTCCAGGAGCGGCAGTCGTCCGTACTCACCTCGACCCGCGTGACCGGGGCGCACCCGGACCAGGCCCGGCCCTCAAGAACCACCTGACCAGGGCGTACGACACGGGTCCTGGACATGAATTCCGGGAACCCGGGCGGGGCGATCAGGGCCCGCGGAGCGATGCGCGTCACCGGCTCGCCCGGCTCGTCGGCCTCCTGCCGCAAGCGGTATGCCACCGTCTGCTGGAAGCCGGTGAACGGCGCGTCCGTGAGCGTGATGTCGCGAAGCCACTTCACGTGCGCCATGCCGTACCAGCCGGGGACCACCAGCCGCAGCGGATGCCCGTGCTGCGGCGGCAGGGGCCGGCCGTTCATGCCGTACGCCACCAGCACCTCGGGACGCGGATCGCCGCCGGTGGCCACCTCCAGCGGCAGGCTCCGCCGGTAGTCCTGCTCCACGCCGCGCTCGACGCCGTGGTCGGCGCCGGTGAAGACGGCCTCGACGGCGTCGGGCTCGACTCCGGCCTCGGCGAGGAGGAGGCGCAGCGGTACGCCGGTCCACTCGGCCGTTCCGACCGCCTCGACGAGCCAGGGCTGGCTCACGGGCCGGGGTGTGAGCCGGGCCCGGCCGTTGCCCGCGCATTCGATCGTCACGCGGTGGGTGACCGCCGGGAACGAACGCAGCGTCTCCATGTCCAGCGTCAGCGGACGTCGGACGCGGCCGCCCACGGTGAGGCGCCAGTCGTCGGCGCGGGCGGCGGGGATGTCGTAGTGGACGAGTACGTAATGCAGTCCGGGCGGGGTCAGGTCGTAGCGCAGGGCTTCGAGCGGCAGTCCGTGGTTGCGGGTCGCCAGGGCGAGCTCCTCGGGGGTGATGCCCTCGGTGGGCTCCGCGATGCGGGCGGGCGGGCTGATGTCACCGAAGGGGTCGCTGAAGGGGTCGCTGGAGGGGCGGCTTTCCATGAATTCATCCTGCGCCTGTGCCCGGGACCCGGCACCTCAGGCGAAATCCGGCGGAATTGCGAGCCCCTCCCACCGGCAGGATCCTGGAAATGTCAGCCGTCGTGGTGTCGGGAGGCCGGTGGAAAGCGGTCTGCGTCGGGGTTCAATCCGCGTCTCGGTTTAAGGAGCAGGCCTATGGACGGCGCGACTCTGGAAGCGACGACTCTGGAAGCGATGGAGGCCGCGGTCCGCGGCCCGGTCATCGGCCCGCAGCACCCGGACTACCACCAGGCTCGCAAGATCTACAACGCGATGATCGACAGGTACCCGGCCGCCATCATGCGGTGCACGGACGCGGGCGACGTCATGGCAGCCGTCGATTTCATACGCGACCAGGGCCTCGAACTCGCCGTACGGGGCGGCGGACACAGCGGTCCGGGCCTGTGCGAAGTGGACGGCGGCGTCACCATCGACCTGTCGCCCATGCGCTGGGTGCACGTGGACCCCGAGACCAGGACCGCCCTCGTCGGCGGCGGCAGTCAGCTCGGCGACCTCGACCACGCCTCCCACGCCTTCGGCCTGGCCACACCCGCCGGAATCATGTCGACGACCGGCGTCGGGGGCCTGACCCTCGGCGGCGGCCACGGGCATCTCACCCGCAAGTACGGCCTGACGGTGGACAATCTGCTGGCCGCGGACGTCGTGCTCGCCGACGGCAGCTTCGTCACCGCGAGCACGAAGGAGCACCCGGACCTGTTCTGGGCACTGCGCGGCGGCGGCGGGAACTTCGGCATCGTCACGTCGTTCACCTTCCAGCTGCACCCGGTGCACACCGTGGGGCTCGGTATCACCGTGTGGCCGGTCGACCGTACGGCGGACGTATTGCGCTGGTACCGCGAATTCCTGCCGCAGGCCCCCGAGGACCTGAACGGCTTCTACAACCTGCTCACCGTCCCGCCCGGTCCGCCGTTCCCCGAGGAGATCCACAACCAGAAGATGTGCGGCGTGGTGTGGTGCTGGACAGGGGACCTGGCCGGCATCGACGACGCACTCGCCGGCGTCGGCGACGCGGGCCCGCCCGCCTTCCACTTCACGACGCCGATGCCCTACCCCGGGGTGCAGACCCTGTTCGACGAGCTGATTCCCGCTGGCCTGCAGTGGTACTGGCGCGGGCACTTCTTCGACCGCATTACGGACGAATCCCTCGACGTACACGCCAGGTTCGCCGAGAACGTGCCGACCGATCTCTCGACGGTGCACCTCTACCCGGTGGATGCCGCCGCCGGGCGCGTCGAGAAGGACGACACCGCGTGGAGCTACCGGGACGCGATCTGGTCCGGCATCGTCGGCGGCGTCGACCCGGACCCGGCCAAGGCCGAGATCATCAAGCAGTGGGCCGTCGACTACCACCAGGCTCTGCAGCCGCACTCCATGGGCGGCTCGTACGTGAACTTCATCGGCGCGGGCGAGGGCCAGGATCGCGTCAGGTCCACCTATCGGGACCACTACGGCAGGCTCGCCCAGATCAAGGCGACGTACGACCCGGAGAACCTCTTCCACGCGAACCAGAACATCGAGCCGGCCGGTTGAGCGGTTCTGCTCGTCGAGGACAGCTACGCCCACTCCAGGCCGAGGGGGCCTTGCCCGGTCCGTGAGTCGGGCGCACGCTGGTCACATGGCTGCGCACGACGGCCCTACGCTCATCACTTCCGTACAGCGAGCCTTCCGCCTGTTGGAAGCGGTGGGCGCGCACGGGAACGGGGCGCCGGCGAAGCAGCTGGCACGCGAGACGGGCCTGCCTCTGGCCACCACCTATCACCTGTTGCGGACGCTGGTCCACGACGGGTACGTACGGAAGCTGGACGACGGCGGGTTCGTCATCGGCGACCAGCTGGACGTGCTGCATGCCGGAAGCCGCGGGCAGGCGCTGCTCAGCCGTATCCGCCCCACGCTCGCCGCTCTGCGGGACGAACTGTCGACCGCCGCCTACCTGACCTTCTACGAGGAGGGCGAGATCCGGGTCGCCGAGATCGTCGACAGCCCCCGGGCACAGCGGGTCGACCTCTGGGTGGGATTCGAGGACGCCGGGCACGCCACCGCGCTCGGGAAGTGCGTGCTGCGCGAGCTGGACGACGAGTCCCGCAACGACTACCTCTCCCGGCACTCCCTCGCCGACCTCACGCCACGGACCATCACCCGGCGTTCCGAACTGATCCGGCGACTGGAGTCGCCGACCACCGCCCCGGCCGTCCTGGACCTGGAGGAGTACGCCCTCGGTACGGTCTGCGTCGCGGTGCCGGTCTACAGCGGCGACAAGCTCGGCTCGCTCGGCATCTCCATGCCGGCGGACCGGCTCTCCCGCATCGACGAGGTGCGAGAGCGTCTGGTGCCCACAGCCAGTCGCGTGACCAGGGGCCTTTCGCTCACTATCTGAAATTTCTGTCCTTGTGGCGCCCGCACGGACCCTGTTCCCTGAACGAAAGGGACATTTGGGCGTATGCCCCGCCACCAGGAGAGGACTGCGAACCACAACATGAGTCAGGCGCGAGACCATGAAGGCGGCTGGTGGCCGACGTGGCCGTTCACGAAGACCCGGACCGGAGCCGCCGCGCACTTCGCCTCCGTTGCGCCCGTACTGATCGTCTCTGTCGTTGTACTCCTCGGCCTCGTCAGCGGAGCCGCGATGACCTGGCTGCCCCTGCTCGCCGCCGGACCCGCGCTGGCCGCCACCACCAGCCGGCCGCGGGGAGTTCTGTGTGTCGGCTTCCTCGCCGCCGTTCTGGGCGCTGTGCTCGGGGTTCGAGACGGCGTACCGGGTCGCGAGCTGGCGATCGTGCTCTCGGCGTTGGTCGCCGTAACCCTGGCGAGTGGCTTGGCCAGCGCGCTGCGCGTGCGCCGCGAACGGGTACTCGCGGCCGTGCGCTCGGTCGCCGAGGCCGCCCAGCACGCCCTCCTCAAGCCCGTGCCCGCGACGGTCGGCCCGTTTCAGGTGGCCGTCCGCTACAGCGCCGCCGATGCGGAGGCCCGCATCGGCGGGGACCTCTACGCGCTGGTGCCGACTCCGTACGGGGTCAGGCTGATCGTGGGCGACGTGCGCGGAAAAGGACTGCCCGCGGTGGGCACCGCCGCCCTGGTGCTCGGTGTCTTCCGTGAGGCCGCCTACGACGAGCCGGACCTCCTCGACGTCGTCGGCAGGATCGAGCGAAGCCTGGCGCGCAATCTGGGTTCCGACGACTTCGTCACCGCCGTGGTCGCCGGGTACCCGGGAGCCGGGGTCATGGAGGTGGTCAACTGCGGACACGCGCCGCCGCTGGTGGTCCGCGATTCACACGTACTGGCCGTCGAGCCGACCCATCCGGCCCCACCGCTCGGGCTGCATGCCTTCACCGGCGAGACTCCGAGCCTTCAGACACTGCCCTTCGCCGACGGTGACCAGCTGCTCCTCTACACCGATGGTGTCACCGAGGCCCGCAACCGCGATCGTGAGTTCTACCCGCTCGTCGAGCGGGTGGCGCGGCACGTGTCGGACGAGCCCTCCCGCACCCTCGCCGCGCTCCACGACGAGCTGCTGGCGCACGTCGGCGGCCGGCTCCACGACGACGCGGCGCTGCTCCTGCTCCGGAAACCGGCCGCTGTCGGCGGCCTGGCGGACCGGCTTCTCACTCAGTCTCAGCACGCTGACGCGGCTGGGGGAGAGGTCCGGTTGTAAGGGAAGCCGAGTTGTAACGGAAGCCGAGACCCGGACGGAGGCTTACTTGCCGGGCTCCGGGCCGTACCACTGGAGGAGCTGGCCAGTCACTGCCGCGATGCACTCGAAGTCGTGGTCGCGATGAAGGAGGGTGAGCCCTTGCAGCTCGGCTGTCGCGGCGACGACGAGGTCGACGGCACCGGTGCTTCGGTGCTTTCCCTGTTTGGTGAGGGCGTCCTGGACCTGCCAGGCGCGGTCGTAGGCGCGGTCGTCGACGGGAACCCAGCCAAAGATCAGCCGCATGTCCTCGATGCCGCGCGCCCGGTCGGCCGCCGACCGGGCGCTGTAGAAGAACTCCAGCTCGGTGATGGGGCAGGTCGCGATGAGGCCGGCGGCTGCCGCTTGGTCCCAGCCGTACTGTTCCGCATCCCCGCGCATGAGGCGCGCGAGCGCGCTGGTGTCGATCAGGAACTGCGCCGCGTTCACCGCCGGTAGTTCCTCTTGTTCTCGAACAGCTCCAGGTCGAAAGCGCCCTCGTCGGCCGCGGCACGGAGCCGGGTGAGCGCCAGGGCGCGGCGCCGGTTCTCCAGCACTTCGCGCAGGGCGGTGTTGACAGTCTCCTTCTTGGTGCTCGTTCCCAGGGCTTTCGCCACGTCGGCGACCAGCTCGTCGTCCAGATCGATGACGGTCCGACTCATGTACACCCTCCTGGATATCAAGTGTGGCTTCAAATATATCTCGCAAGTTGTATTTTGTTGCCGCCGGACCGCTCGGGTCCTATGCGGGCATCACGCCGTGGATCCGGGAGAGGGTGAAGACGCGTTCGGCGTCCCGCAGGTGGCACCAGGCTTCGAGATAGGGCGGGTCGAGGGTGAGGCGGTCGAGGGTGCGTACGGTGCGGCTTCCTGACGCGGCGACGTAGTCGACCGTGACGGCCGTACCGGTGTCGATGGCATGGGCCAGCTGGCGGACATCGCTGTACGACAGCAGCTTCGCGTACCCGGCGACGATCTCTTCGGTATCCGTGCCGAAGGGGACTCCGCCGGGCCCGAACGGGTCGGGTTCCGGTGTGGTCGGCGGGGCGGTCAGGAGTCGGGCGGCCAGGGCGTTCAGGTCGGACGCGGCGGGGGCCTTCGCCGCGTGGCGAGCCGTCGTGCTTCGGAGGCCGGCCTGCGCTCGGGCGTTCCGTGGGGCCGGTACGGGTGCGGCGGCCCGATGGGGCCGGGTCTTCTCGATGCGTACGGTTCCGTCGGCCGTCTCGGCCACGGGAGCGTAGCCCTCGGCTCGAAGCGCGGCGAGGGTCTGGTCGAGTGGGCTGCGGCTGACCAGGACCGTCGGGGCGAGCTGTCGCAGGCCGAGCTTGGCGAGCTTGCTGTGGACGGCGATTTCGGCCAGGAGCGCGGGCTCCTCGCCGTGGATGACGCAGGCGGCAGGGGCGATGCGTACGCGGCCGTGACTGCGAGCGGTGTCGGCGATCAGATACGTAAGGGGCTGGGGCAGGGGCCCGGCGGCGATGGCGGACAGGTCGGCTGTGATCTCGTCCGAGGTGCGGCCGGAGTCCAGGGCTCGCCGGATGCTGACAGCGCTGAACCGCCACACCGAGGCCGTGCCGCGGGTTTCCCGGTCCGCGGCGGAATCCAGGAGCGCGTCCAGTCGCGCGGTCGGTGTTCCGGTGACGACGGCGGTGAGGTCGACGCCGATCCGGGCCGTGCCGGTGGCCGCGGGCAGCAGACGCCGGCACACGGCGGCAAGTTGGTCCGTATCGTCGGCTCGTAGGGCGGTGCCGAGGGGCGACAGGGCGCCGCGGGCGAGTACGCCGAGCAGTTCGGCCTCGCGGATCGCGGTGGCGAACGGTGTTTCGCCCTGGGGTGTCGGGTCGGCGAGCGGGCGGTGCCATGCCACGAGCATCCCCAGGTCCGAGGTGGTTCGCGCTCCCTGCCCTGCCGGGAGGTGCGCCGCGGCGGCGAGCAACCCGAGCCGGGTCTGCAAGCAGCCGCCGCAGGGCGGCGCCCCGGAGACTGCGGGGAGTGCCTTGTCGTCCTCGTCGCGTGCCTGCGAGGGGGTGAGGGGCAGGTTCCGCCATGCCTGGAGCAGCGCGGCGAACTGTTCCGAGGGTTTCTGCGCCGCCCAGGCGTCGTATGCCTTGGTGGGGGCGACGCGGTCGCCGTCCCGGGCCAGTAGTCCTGCCGCGTGCGCGGCCTCCAGCGTGATGCGTACCACGGCGTCATCGGCTTGGGCGGCCTTGCCGATGCGGGCCAGTTCACGTGCGCCGACACCGCCGGACTTAAGCCTGGCCGGCGGCGCCGCCGAGCATGCCGACAGGACCGAGGCGGCATGCGCTGCGAACGCCGTGGCTGCGGCTGTCGCCTCCCGGTCCACCTCCGCCGCGGTGACGGACACCAACTGCACGGCGGGCGGCCGGGGTTCGAACGGCGCGTGCCAGGCGGGCCCGCGCAGTGCGAGTGCGACCTCGACGGGCATCCGGGCGGGGCCGTACCAGCGGCGGTCCCGGATCAGAAGCCCTCGGTCCAGCGCCCATCGCTCGCCCGGTTCGGAGTCGGCGCCGGGAGCCCCGAACATGATGGACCCGGCCTGTGACGACCCGGACTGCGCTCGACGCTCCAGCAGTTTCCGGGCCGCCGCAGGTGCCTTCGCGACCACCGAGGCAACCCATTCAGGATCACTGTGGTGTGCGACCAGCGCTGTCATGCGCTGCTGCTTGGTGCCGGGCGGCTTGACGCCCAGCGCCGCCAACATGCCGCGCAGCTCGTCGGAGGTCATGTCCGCCAGCAGCACCGCCAGTGGTGCGTCCAGCCCGAGCGGCGCCTCCCACGCCTGTCGCAACGGTGCGGCCATGTGGAGCCGTCCGCTGTGGTCCGGCCAGACCAGCGCGTGTCCGGCCAGTGCCTCCAGGGTTGCCTCCAAGGCGCGGCCGGCCTCGCCGGCCGTCGCTCCCAGCAGCTTCGCCAGGGCCTCGCGCGACGCGGGCGCCCCCAACGCCGCCACGGCCTCGGCCACCTGCAATTCGGGCAGGGTGAGCAGGGGCAGCGCGAGTGCCACCGACCCTGGCCGCTGAAGACGGTCCGCCAGCTCCCCCACCGAGCGCGGCTCCGGAGGGGACGCGGTGTCCCTCCGTGTCGCGAGCACGCGTGCCAGGCGCGGGCCGTCGAGACCGCGCAGCCAGGCTGTCAGCGTTGATCCGGATGCCATGGAGAACCTCTCCTCAGGTCAAGGAACGCGCCATGGTCGGACCTCGGCCAGTCCGGCGCCGAGCTCAAGGATTGCCTGTCTGGTGGGCCTGGATGTGTCGCAGGGCGGAAGATTCCCGCCCACGGGTGTCGTCGAGCTGTGGGACACGCCCTGCCCGCCCGTCGAAATTTCCTGAATTCTCCGGCATGAAGGCAGCCAAAACTGCAACCACGGAACGCAGAAGGCCCCGGCCGGTTTCCCGGTCGGGGCCTTCAAGTGCCCGGTGAGGCACTGGCGGAGGATACGAGATTCGAACTCGTGAGGGGTTGCCCCCAACACGCTTTCCAAGCGTGCGCCCTAGGCCACTAGGCGAATCCTCCGCCGCAAACAATACAAGACGTTGAGGAGTGCTCGCGAACACGTTCCGCCGCGTTGCCCGTGGTCGGGGCCCGGCTCGTTTTCCCGGTGGGCGATCCGCTACTGTGGGGGCCAGCCCCTCACGTGGCGCTATCTCACCGAACTCCCCCAGGGCCGGAAGGCAGCAAGGGTAAGTGAGCTCTGGCGGGTGCGTGGGGGGCGCTTGCGTTGGGCGGGGTCGGTTGTCAGTGGGTCCCGATAACCTCGTATACGTGTCGTCCCTTGCGCTGTACCGCCGTTACCGTCCCGAGTCGTTCGCCGAGGTCATCGGGCAGGAGCATGTCACTGCCCCCTTGCAGCAGGCCCTGCGCAACAACCGGGTCAATCACGCGTACCTGTTCAGTGGGCCGCGCGGCTGTGGAAAGACGACCAGCGCGCGCATCCTCGCCCGCTGCCTGAACTGTGAGCAGGGGCCTACGCCCACCCCGTGCGGCCAGTGCCAGTCCTGCCTCGACCTGGCCAGGAACGGCCGGGGATCCATTGACGTCATCGAGATCGACGCCGCTTCGCACGGTGGCGTGGACGATGCCCGTGACCTGCGGGAAAAGGCCTTCTTCGGGCCCGCGAGCAGTCGATACAAGATCTACATCATCGACGAGGCGCACATGGTCACCCCGGCGGGCTTCAATGCCCTGCTGAAGGTGGTCGAGGAGCCGCCGGAGCACCTCAAGTTCATCTTCGCGACGACGGAGCCCGAGAAGGTCATCGGCACGATCCGTTCGCGTACGCACCACTACCCCTTCCGCCTGGTGCCGCCGGGGACGCTTCGCGACTACCTGGGCGAGGTGTGCGGCAAGGAGGGCATCCCCGTCGAGGAGGGAGTCCTGCCGCTCGTCGTACGGTCCGGGGCCGGGTCGGTGCGTGACTCGATGTCCGTCATGGACCAGCTCCTCGCCGGAGCGGCCGAGGACGGTGTGACATATGCCATGGCCACCGCGCTCCTCGGGTACACGGAGAGCTCGCTGCTCGACTCCGTCGTGGATGCTTTCGCGGCGGGTGACGGGGCTGCCGCTTTCGAGATCGTGGACCAGGTCATCGAGGGTGGCAACGATCCTCGCCGGTTCGTGGCGGACCTGCTGGAACGGCTGCGTGACCTGGTGATCCTGGCCGCCGTGCCGGACGCGCGGGAGAAGGGGCTCATCGATGCCCCGGCGGACGTCGTGGAGCGGATGCAGGCGCAGGCTTCGGTGTTCGGCGCGGCCGAGCTGAGCCGCGCCGCCGACCTGGTCAACACCGGGCTCACCGAGATGCGTGGCGCCACCTCGCCGCGACTGCAGCTGGAGCTGATCTGCGCCCGGGTGCTGCTGCCCGCCGCCTTCGACGACGAGCGCTCGCTGCAGGCCCGTCTCGACCGCCTGGAGCGGGGCGCCGGTGGCGGCTTCATGGCCGCGGGTGCGGCTCCTGGTCCCGCTATGGGGTACGTGCCGGGGCCCGAGGCTCATGCTGTGCCTGGCGTATCCGGTGCGGCTGCTCCTGTGGCTCCTGTGGCTCCTGTGCCTTCTGCGCCCGTCGCCGCTCCTGTATCCGCTCCGGTGGCGGAGGCTCCTCCCGTCGAGAGCGTGGGTGGCGGGCAGCCGCAGCGTCCCGGCGCCTGGCCGGGTGCGGGTGGTTCGGGTGGTGCCGGAGGCGGTGGCGGGCAGGAAGCCGGGCGCCGGCCCGGTGGCTGGCCCACGGCCTCCTCGCCCGGGCAGGGCCGGCCCGAGCCGCAGCCCGCCCCCGTGCAGGCCCCGCCCGTCGCTGCGGCGCCCGCGCCCGCGCCGGCGAACCCGGCACCGGCCGCCCAGGGGGCCGTACAGGTGCAGAACATGTGGCCCGGGATCCTGGAGGCCGTCAAGAACCGGCGGCGGTTCACCTGGATCCTGCTCAGTCAGAACGCGCAGGTCACCGGCTTCGACGGAACCACGCTCCAGCTCTCATTCATCAACGCCGGAGCCCGTGACAACTTCACGAGCAGTGGCAGCGAGGACGTGCTGAAGCAGGCGCTGGCCGAGTCCTTCAACGTGCAGTGGAAGGTCGAGGCGGTCGTCGACCCGTCGGGTGGTGGCCAGCCGCCCGGTAGCGGCGGCGGCTCCGGTGGCGGTGGTGGTTTTGGCGGGCGGCCGCCCGCTGCCCCGGCTCCGCGTCCCGCCCAGCAGCCCTACCAGACCGGCCCGGCCGCCCCCGCGCCCCAGGCGCAGGCCCCCGCCCAGGCGCCGCCGCGTACGGCGCCCGAGCCTTCTCCCGGCCCTTCCTACGCCGCGGAATCGTCGCCCCCGCCTCCCCCGATGGCGATCGAGGACGACGTACCGGCGGAAGACGATCCGGACCTCGTCGACTCCGCGCTGTCCGGCCACGACCTGATCGTGCGGGAGCTGGGCGCGACCGTCGTCGAAGAGTTCGTCAACGAGCAGTAGCGGCGAGTACGACGGGCGAGTACGCGAGTGCGGCGAGCGAGACAGGACGCGTACGAGCGGGCAGCGCGGCGGGGTGACCGCGGCGCGCGGGCTAGGCTGCACCCCGTGAAGGTCCTCGTCATCGGCGGCGGCGCCCGCGAACACGCCCTGTGCCGCTCTCTGTCCCTCGATCCCGACGTCACCGCCCTGTACTGCGCCCCCGGCAACGCCGGCATCGCAGAGGTGGCCGAGCTGCACCCGGTGGACGCCCTCGACGGTGCCGCCGTTGCCCGGCTCGCCACCGAGCTCGGCGCCGGCCTCGTCGTCGTCGGCCCGGAGGCGCCGCTCGTCGCCGGGGTCGCCGACGCCGTGCGCGCGGCCGGTATCCCCTGCTTCGGCCCGTCCCGGGAGGCCGCCCAGCTGGAGGGCTCCAAGGCCTTCGCCAAGGACGTGATGGCCGGGGCGAACGTCCCCACCGCCCGTAGCTACGTCTGCACCACCCCCGAAGAGATCGACAGGGCCCTGGACGCCTTCGGCGCTCCGTATGTCGTCAAGGACGACGGCCTCGCCGCGGGCAAGGGCGTCGTCGTGACCGACGACGTCCAGGTGGCCCGCGCGCACGCACTGGCTTGCCGGCGCGTGGTCATCGAGGAGTTCCTCGACGGTCCCGAGGTGTCGCTGTTCGCCATCACCGACGGCGTGACCGTGCTGCCGCTGCAGCCCGCGCAGGACTTCAAGCGCGCCCTCGACGGCGACGAAGGCCCGAACACCGGCGGCATGGGCGCGTACTCCCCGCTGCCGTGGGCCGACCCCAAGTTGGTCGACGAGGTCATGGCGACCGTCCTCCAGCCGACCGTCGACGAGCTGCGCCGCCGCGGCACGCCCTTCTCCGGGCTGCTGTACGCGGGCCTGGCGATCACCTCGCGCGGCGTACGGGTCATCGAGTTCAACGCCCGGTTCGGCGACCCGGAGACCCAGGTGGTCCTGGCCCGCCTCAAGAGCCCGCTGCTGAGCGTCCTGCTCAACGCCGCCAACGGCACGCTCGACGCCGAGCCGCCGCTGAACTGGCGCGACGACGCGGCCGTGACCGTTGTCATCGCCTCGCACAACTACCCCGAGACGCCGCGCACGGGCGACCCGATCGAGGGCCTCGACGAGGTGGCGGCCCAGGACGCGCCCCATGCGTACGTCCTGCACGCCGGTACCAAGCGGGAGGGCGACGCCGTTGTGAGCGCGGGCGGCCGTGTGCTGTCGGTGACCGCGACGGGATCCGACCTGGCGCAGGCACGCGAGCGGGCGTACGCCGCGGTGGCCAGGATCCGGCTCGACGGATCGCAGCACCGTACGGACATCGCCCAGAAGGCCGCGTCCGAGTCCTGAGCCCGATGCCCGACAGCCCGATGCCCGACGGCGTCAGCACCTTTAGCCGAAGCCATTCCATCGAGTGACCGCTGAGCCATCCGGCTGACGGCCGCCGCAGCCCCAACTAGGGTGCGGCGCAAGCGTTCCGGCACTTGGCCCTCCGACATTGCGATGTCAGTGGGGGGTGCCACAGTGGGGGAGTGAGCAAAGCCGTCGCAGGGCGAAGGGGGTGACGTCCGGCCGTGTCCGGTACCGGTACTGGAATGGAGATGGGCGCGCAGTCCGCGCGTTCCAGGGCTCTCGCTGTGCTGCGCATTCGCAGCAGAGCGCTGGCTGTCGCCCTGCTGCCTGCGGCTGTCGCCGTCGTGCTGCTCGCGGGCGGCGCCACGGGGCATTTCGGTGGAGGGGGCTGGGAAGCCGCGCGCTGGGCGGTGACTGTGTGCGCCGTGGTGGTGCTGCTGGTCGCGGCGGCCGTAGCGGCCGTGATCGTACGGGCAAGGCCCGCCGTAAGTCCCACAGTGCAGGTCGCCGAGGAATCCGCACCCGATCTTTACCGGCTCGTAAGGGACCTGGCGGACCGCCTGGAGGTGCCGGCGCCGTCCGCGATAGCGCTCACCCCCGACTGCGACAGCTGGCTGGAGGACCGCACCCACCCGGCGTCGGCTTCTGCTTCCGCTTCCGCTTCCGCTTCCGCCTCCACGCCGATACCGGACGCCGGGCGGCGCCGGGTCGCCGCTGCACCGGTGCTGGTCATCGGCTCGCCCTTCCTGTGGTGGATGCGGGTGGCCGAGCTGCGCGCGGTGCTCGCCCCGGTCGTCGCCGGTACGGGGCCCTCCGCGCACCCCGACATAGCCGCCGCCCGGCGCTTCGTGCGCGGCCTGGACGCGGCGGTGGCTGTTGCCTCCAGGCCCGGGCTGGGTCCGGTTCGCCGTATCCCACTGTGTTTCCTCGGCTGGGTCGCGCGGTTGCTGCTGCGCAGCTGCCGGGTGCACGGCGCGGAGATGGAGCGGGGTGTCGCGACCGCCGCGTCCGAGCGCGCACAAGCTGTGGACTACGGGCTGCGGATCGTCGCCCAGGAGCAGGTCGGCCTCGCGTACGCGGGCTGGGACCGGCTGATGACCCGGGTCGCGCTGCCCGCCTGGCGCATGGGCCGCTGGCCGTCCCGCCTGGATGTGGGAGTGGTCTCCGCGCTCACGGAACTTTCGCGGCGCGACCGCCTCGCCGAGGGCTTCACCTCCCGTCTGGGTGAGCGCCCCGCGTGCGATCTGCTCGAAGAGCCGGGTGCGGTGGACGAGGCCGTGTCCCTGCTCGCCGCCCGGCTTTTCCACGGCGGGCCCGCGGAGCCCGGGCCCGACTGGTCGCCGGTGGACTGGCAGCAGTATCCGGAAGAGGTCGTCGACCGGAAGTGGCGTGCGGACGCAGCCCGGCTGCACCGCGTCTTGGACAAGATGGGCGTACGCCGCTCACCCGGCTCCACCGGCCGCGTGGGCCCGACACTGGACCGCGTGATGGACCACCTGTCCACGCACGACAGCGCCACAGGCGAGACGGGCCCCCCGGCCGACGGCACGCGCTCGACGGACGGCCCGGGCCGCACCGGCGACACCGGCTCGACGGACGGCACGGCCGAGACCGCCGACCTGGGTCAGGAGAGCACGACGGCCGAGACCGGCGACCCAGCGCGTACCGGCGCCACAAACGCCACCGGTGATGATCACACCGGCAACCCCGGGCGCCCCGGCGACACAGAGCACACCGGCCACCCGGCCCCTACCGGCGACCGGGGCCACAGCGGGGCCAGCGGCGACCCTGACTACGCCGGCGACCCCGGGCGCACCGGCGAAGCAGGACGGACCGCCGCCCCGGGTGGCGACCCGGGCCGAGCGAGCGCCGGGAGCGGCGACCCCGCTGGCACCAGCGCCTCGGGGCAGGCGAGCGCGACGGGCGAGACCGGCGATCCGGCGCATACCGGCGCCCCAGATGTCACCGGCGATGACCACACCGGCGACCCCGCGCGCACCGGCGGCGCAGGCGCCCCGGCCCGCACCGGGGGCCCGAGGTCCACCAGCGACCCCCGCCACCCCGCCGACCCCCACCACGCAGGCGACGCGCTTGCTGCCGGGATCAGTGCCGAGGTGGCGCGGGAAGAGGCCGCTGCCCCGCCGCCCGCACCGCACGGGCTCGGGGACGACGATCTTTGGGACACCGGGCCCCTCCCGCTCTTCCCGCTCCAGCCGCCCCGCACCGGCCGCGAGCTGCTCGCCGATCACGTCACCGCCATGGTCTGCTGCGCCGCCGTCGACACCGCCGGAGCGGCGCCCGGTCTGGACTGGCTCGACGGTCCCGCCCTCCTGATCGACGGTGAACGCCGTGCCGACCTCGGCGGCCGCGTCCTGAGCCTCGTCGAGGACGGCGACGCGGAGCCGCTCCGCTCCTGGCTCGCTTCCGTCGGCGTACGCCCGGAGAAGCCGGTCCGCCTCGTCTGAGCCGCCCGAGTCCGGGCCGAACCCCACCAGCCTCTGTGGTCCGTGAGGTGGCGCAGGGCCACCGCAGCCCCGCCTGTCGACCTCGCGGAGCGGAGGATGACCTTCCGTTCACGTCAATTCGCGACGAACGGTGACGGAGTGAGTGCGTTATGTGATGTGCTGGGGGTCGGTAGCTGACAAGTGAAGCACCACAGTTGTCTCGGGGGCCAAAGGGAGGGAAGCGGCATGGGGGCTGAGTACATCCGGCGCTGGGAATCGGGCGCCCTCGCGCACGCCGTGTCGGATCCCTTCGGCCAGGGCCCACTGCCCTGGCTGCGCGGCGGCGAGCACTACTTCGGCGACAGCGGGCAGGTCATCCCCTGGTACGCCGAACACGTCGAGCACGCGAAGGGCGCGGAGCACCGCGACCCCGTCACCGGAGCCCGGCTCCCGCAGCTCCGCACCGCCCCCACCGGCGGCCCCCGCACGGCCGACGACGTACGCCAGCAGATCAAGGGCTTCGCGTCCCCCGGCGCGGCCGCCCCCGGCGAGGCGATCGACTTCCACATCACGGTGGACCCGCCCCAGCAGTTCTCCGTCGACATCTACCGGATCGGCCACTACGGCGGCGACGGCGCGGCAAAAATCACCACCAGCCCCCGCCTGTCCGGCATCGTCCAGCCCGCCCCGCTCACCGCCGACCGCACCGTGTCCTGCCACCACTGGTGGATGTCGTGGCGCCTCCAGATCCCGGAGTTCTGGAACATCGGGGCGTACGTCGCCGTGCTCACCACCGCCGACGGCTACCGCTCCCACATCCCCTTCACGGTCCGCGACAGCCACCCCGCCGACCTGCTGCTACTCCTGCCCGACATCACCTGGCAGGCGTACAACCTCTACCCGGAGGACGGCCGCACCGGCGCCAGCCTCTACCACGCGTGGGACAGCATGGGCCGCCTCCTTGGCGAGGAGGACGCGGCGACCACGGTCTCCTTCGACCGCCCGTACGCCGGCGCGGGCCTCCCCCTCCACGTCGGCCACGCCTACGACTTCATCCGCTGGGCCGAGCGCTACGGCTACGACCTCGCCTACGCCGACGCCCGCGACCTGCACGCCGGCCGCATCGACCCCACCCGCTACCGGGGCCTGGTCTTCCCCGGCCACGACGAGTACTGGTCGGTCCCCATGCGCCGCACCGTCGAGCTGGCCCGCGAGACCGGCACGTCCCTCGTCTTCCTCTCCGCCAACACCATGTACTGGCAGGTCGAGCTCGCCCCGTCCCCCTCCGGCACCGCCGACCGCCTCCTCACGTGCCGCAAGCGCCGAGGGCCGGGCAGGCCCTCCCTCTGGCGGGAGATGGACCGCCCCGAGCAGGAGCTGATGGGCATCCAGTACGCAGGCCGGGTCCCGGAGCCGAGCCCCATGGTCGTGCGCAACGCCGATCACTGGCTCTGGGAGGCCACCGGCGCCCACGAGAACGACGAGATCGAAGGCCTGGTCGCGGGCGAGGCCGACCGGTACTTCCCGCGCACCACCCTCCCGGAGCACCAGGACCGCATCCTGCTCGCCCACTCCCCGTACCGGGACGGCGACGGCGCCCGCCGCCACCAGGAAACGTCCCTCTATCGGGCGCCCAGCGGCGCCCTGGTTTTCGCCTCGGGGACGTTCGCCTGGTCTCCGGCCCTGGACCGCCCGGGCCATGTGGATCCCCGTATCCAGCGCGCCACGGCGAACCTTCTCGACCGCATCTGCAAAAGGGACTGACACACGAGCCGCACCGGCAGAACTGTCCGAAACCGACCCGCCACGACGGTTCCGGCCCGCATACGGGAGAATCGGTAGCGCTCCTGGATCAACCTACGCGGAGGAACCGTGTCCGGATTCGTAGAAAAGCCCGAGCCGCTTCAGGTTCCGGGCCTCACCCACCTCCACACGGGCAAGGTGCGTGATCTCTACCAGAACGAGGCCGGCGACCTCGTGATGGTCGCCAGCGACCGCATTTCCGCGTACGACTGGGTGCTGCCCACCGAGATCCCCGACAAGGGCAGGGTGCTCACCCAGCTCTCGCTCTGGTGGTTCGACCAGCTCGCGGACCTCGTCCCGAACCACGTCATCTCCGCCGAGCTCCCGCCCGGCGCCCCCGCCGACTGGGCCGGCCGCACCCTCATCTGCAAGTCCCTGCGCATGGTCCCGGTCGAGTGCGTCGCCCGCGGCTACCTGACCGGCTCCGGCCTCGCCGAGTACCAGGAATCCCGCACCGTCTGCGGGCTGGCTCTCCCCGAGGGCCTCACGGACGGCTCGGAGCTCCCGGCTCCCATCTTCACGCCCGCCACCAAGGCGGCCGTGGGCGACCACGACGAGAATGTCTCGTACGAGGAAGTGGCCCGCCAGATCGGCGCGGAGACCGCCGCCCAGCTGCGCCAGACGACCCTCGCCGTGTACAGCCGGGCCCGCGAGATCGCCCGCGACCGCGGCATCATCCTCGCCGACACGAAGTTCGAGTTCGGCTTCGAGGGCGAGCACCTGATCATCGCCGACGAGGTCCTGACCCCGGACTCCTCCCGCTTCTGGCCCGCCGCCACCTGGGAGCCCGGCCACGCGCAGCCGTCGTACGACAAGCAGTACGTGCGCGACTGGCTGACCTCTCCGGCCTCCGGCTGGAACAGGAAGAGCGAGCCGCCGCCGCCGGCGCTTCCGCAGGAGATCGTCGACGCGACCCGGGCGAAGTACCTGGAGGCGTACGAGCTGCTCACCGGCGCGCACTGGTCGTAGTAGCTCGTAACACCACCGGTCATGCAGCACCGGTCGTAGCAACGCAGAAGGCCCCGGTCGCAATGACCGGGGCCTTCTTACTTACTTCACCGAGCGGACGACCAGGTTCGAACTGGCGACCTCAACCTTGGCAAGGTTGCGCTCTACCAACTGAGCTACGTCCGCATGCGCCGTGGCGCGAGGCCAACTATACCCAACCTCGCTCGCGTGCGAGACGCACTGCGGTATGCCGGTTTTCCGCACCGAGCTTCGAGGCTGCCGACGACAGGTAATTACGCACCGTCCCCGCCGACAGCGCGGCCCGCTCGGCGATCTCCGCGATGGGCGCCCCGTCGGCCGCCAGTTCCAGCACCTCGGCCTCGCGCGCGGTCAGCGGCGAGTCCCCGGCGGCGATGGCATCCGCCGCCAACTCCGGGTCCACGTAACGGTTTCCGTCCCGTACGCTCCGGATGATCTCGGCCAGCCGCTGCGCGCTGACGGTCTTCGGCACGAACGCCCGCACGCCCGCCGCCAGCGCCCGCTTCAGGTGCCCGGGGCGCCCGTGGCTGGTCACGATCATGCACCTGCAGCCGGGCAGCTCGGCCCGCAAAGCTGTGGCGACACTCACACCGTCGGCGCCCGGCATCTGCAGATCGAGCACGGCGACGTCCGGCCGGTGCGCCCGGGCCATGGCCAGCGCCTCGGGTCCGGAAGCGGCCTGCGCGACGACGACAAGATCGTCCTCAAGGGCGAGCAGCGCGGCGAGCGCACCCCGGATCAAGTGCTCGTCATCGGCCAACAACACCCGCAGAGGTCCCTCACTCACAGCCCCACCCCCAGCGCCTTCGCCACCGGGGCCTCAGCCACCGGCACCTCCGCCGTCAGCCGGAAGACGTCGGGTGCCGCCGGGCCCGCCCGCAGCGTTCCGCCGACCGCGGTGAGGCGTTCCCGGAGGCCGGCGAGGCCGGAGCCGGGGGCGGAGGCGGCGGAGACCTCGGCCGCGCCGTCGTTCTCCACCACGAGTACCGCCAGCCCACCGCCCGTCGTCAGCCGCACCGTGCACCGCCGCGCGTCCCCGTGCCGCAGCACATTGGTCGTCGCTTCCCGTACGACCCAGCCGAGCGCCGACTGCACGCCGGCCGGGAGTTCCTCGTCCGGGCCCCTGTCGATCAGGCAGTCGATGCCCGCCGCGCTCAACACCCCCCGCGCCCCTTCCAGTTCCGCCGGCAGATCCGCGTCGCGGTAGCCACGTACGACCTCCCGCACCTCGCGCTGCGACTCCTGAGCGATGTGCTGCACCTCGGCCATCTGCTCCGCGGCCTCCGGCCTGCCACGCCGCGCCAGTTGCACCGCCAGCTCGCTCTTGAGCGCGATCACGGCCAGATTGCGGCCCATGACGTCGTGCAGGTCGCGCCCGAAGCGCAGCCGTTCCTCGGCGACCGCGAGCCTGGCGGCCACGTCGCGGGCCTGGTCCAGCTCCCAGATCACCGCCATGAACCAGGCCGACGACCGTGTGGTCAGCAGCGCGAAGAGCGCCACGAACAGCACGACCGCCACCCCGCCCACGGCCAGTCCGGTACCTGCCCCCGTGGCGGCCAGTGCCCCGGCCACCAGCGCCGCGGCCACCAAGCTCCCGATCAGCAGACAACGGAGCGTCGACAGCATGAACGTCGACATGGCGGTGGTCAGCAGGGCGTACGGCAGCATCTGCACCGTCACAGACCCGTCCTTGATCCCGCCGGTGGCCTGAAGGGTGACGATCAGGCCTGCCGAAAGCCCGCCCAGCGCCAGCGCGACGGACGCCGAACGCCACGGCGCCGGGGCCCCGTCGACGTAATGCGCCAGCCCTCGGCGGAGGCAGTGCATCGCCACCACGCACTGCGCCACGGAAAGGGCCAGCAGCCCGCGCCCGAGCGCGACGGCGCCGGGATCGCGGCTCAGTCCCTGGGAGAGGGGCGTGAGAACGCCGATCGACATGAGCCACGGCAGCAGATACAGCGTCACCCGCATGTACAGGTCAAGCTTCGCGGCCTGGCTCCGCTTCCCCCAGAAGCCCTTCATCCCGTCCCCGTCCCCACATTTTCTTCGTGCCCAGCCCAGCGCCGTTCCGCGCCGCAGCGTCTAGCGCCGCGGCTCCCAGCGGAACCACCGCTGCACAGCGAACACCGACAGTACGGTCCAGGCCACCGCGGTGGCGACGGCACCCAGCGCCTCGTACGCCCCCAACTGCCCGGTCCAGCCGCCCCGCACGAGCTGGACGACCGGCGAGAGCGGCAGCAGCTCGCAGACCGAGGCGATCTTGTCCGGCAGCAGCTCCAGTGGCACGACGACCCCGGAGCCGACCAGCGAGACCAGCATCACCGGCATGATCGTGATCTGTGCGCCCTCGGCGGACCTGGTGAAAGCGGTGGTGGCGGCTGCCATCGTCCCCGCGACCACGAGACCCAGCAGAAGACCGGTCACCACCAGCAGGGGATCGGCGGGCATCTCCATGCCGAGGACCGCCGCGCCCGCGATCATCAGCACCACACACTGCGCGAGCCCGGCCACGAGCGTGGCGGCCGCCGTTCCGGTGAGAATCTCGGCGTCGCCCGGCTCCCCGGCCCGCAGCCGCTTGAGTACGAGCTCTTCGCGCCGCACCACGTAGACCGTGACGAGCGCCGAGTACACCCCGAAGAGCAGCACGAACGCCACGGACATCGGCATCATGGCCGCACCGAGCGAAATCCCGGCCTCGTCCAGGTCCATGTCGTCGAAGACCGGCCGCATCGCGTACGTCATCGTGACGGGCAGCACCAGCGCCGTGAAGAGCACCGCCTTGTGCCGTAGGAGCAGGGTCAGTTCCGCCCGCATCAGCGCCGCCATACGTCCCGCAACAGCCGTGCTCATCGCGCAGCCACCTCCCCCTCGGCCGTGCCGGCGCCCACCGTTTCCTGCGCCGCGCTTTCCTGTGCCCCGGTTTCCTTCGCCTCCCGCGCGATGTTCAGGAACGCCTCCTCCAGCGACGCCGACCGCACATCGAGCCCGCGCAGTTCCAGCCCCTGCTCCTCGGCCCACGCAAGCACCCCGGTCGCGGCCTGCTGGAGCCGGTCGGTGTGCAACCGCACCGTCCGGCCGCTCAGTTCGTGCCGGGTGACGCCCAGCTGCCCCAGCGGCGGCAGATCCCCGAGGTGGTAGCCGTCCGGCAGCTGGAAGGAGATCTGCGACGGATACGCCCCCACCACTTCCGCCACCCGCCCCTCGGCGGCGATCCGCCCTTCGTGCATGATCGCCAGCCGGTCGGCGAGCTCCTCCGCCTCCTCCAGGTAGTGCGTGGTCAGCAGTACGGTCGTCCCCCCGTCCCGCAGATCCCGCACCAACTCCCACGTTTCGCGCCGCCCTTCGGCGTCAAGCCCGGTCGTCGGCTCGTCGAGGAAGAGGATCTCCGGCCGGCCGAGCAGCGCCATGGCCAGGTCCAGCCGCCGTCGCTCCCCGCCGGACAGCTGCTTGACCCGTACGCCCTCCCGCCTGCCGAGCCCCACCAGCTCAAGCGCCTCACGCACCGGTCGCGCCCCACTGGTGCACCCCGCCCACATGCGGGCCGTCTCGCGCACGGTCAGTTCGGAGGGAAATCCACCCTCCTGGAGCATTACGCCGACCCGTGGGCGTACCTTCGCGCGCTCGGTGTACGGATCATGGCCGAGCACCCGGACGCTGCCCCCGTCGGGCCGGGCCAGGCCCTCCAGCAGTTCCAGGGTCGAGGTCTTGCCCGCGCCGTTCGTGCCCAGCAGTGCGAAGAGCTCGCCGCGCGCCACGGAGAAGGAGAGCGAGCGGACGGCTTCGAAGCCGCCGCTGTAGGTGCGCCGGAGCCCCTCGGCGTCGATCACATGGTCGTTGATGGTCATGCCTCAAGACTTCCGGCGGATCACGGCCGGGAGCAGTGCGAGCTGTCATCACCGCAGATGACAAATGTCAGTACGCCAAGAGGTGGGCAGACGGCGGATACGACAAAGGCCCCGGTCGCAATGACCGGGGCCTTCGTACTCACTGAGCGGACGACGAGATTCGAACTCGCGACCCTCACCTTGGCAAGGTGATGCTCTACCAACTGAGCCACGTCCGCATTTGTGCCACCACTATACCTGACACACCTCAGTGTGTTGGTAAGCGATGCAGAGCGGGTGACAGGAATTGCACACTGCGCCTTCCCCCTGGAAGGGGGATGTTCTGCTACTGAACTACACCCGCACGCTGCGTGAGGTCCGGCCTTGCGGCCTCGCCCCTCGGCGTGTCCCAGACTCTAGCCGACGAGCGGGGGTGCAATGCAAGTCGGTTGCCCCCAGGGGCCGTCAGGAGGCCTCCGCGAAGGCCTCGTAGACCTTCTTGGGGATGCGCCCGCGAGCCGGCACGTCCATCTGGTGCGAGCGCGCCCACGCGCGCACAGCCGCCGGATGGGGCGCGACGGCGGTGTGCCGGTAGGCCTTGCCCGACTTCGACTGCTTTCGGCCGGCCTCTACGAACGGCTCAAGAGCCGTGCGTAGTTTCTTTGCATTGGCGGGATTCAGGTCGATCTCGTACGACTTCCCGTCCAGGCCGAACGTGACCGTTTCCGCTGCGTCCCCTCCGTCGATGTCGTCGGAGAGCGTGACCACTACGCGCTGAGCCACGGATATCGGTCCTTTCCTGCGGCACCACCGCGCCTGACGTGCGGTGATACCGGCCTTCCGGCTGTTTTGGAGCAATGCTGATTCCTTCGCTATTCCTTTGTACAGCGAGAGGCATTGCATTGTGAAGCCCAGTTAATTCTGTCAGCGTGTCCTTCCGCAATCGGAGGCGGCCGTTTTTCCCCGGATTTTCCCGGCGGTTGTCGCTGCCGATACCGGAACGTGATCCGGGCCGACGTATATCTACCCGCGTAGAATTTCTGGGCGGGTACGCTGATGGAACCGCCTTCGCACCACACCACCACCGGGAGTGCCAGTGGCACGCGTCGTAGTCGACGTCATGCTCAAGCCCGAGATCCTCGACCCGCAGGGACAGGCGGTGCAGCGTGCACTGCCCCGTCTCGGCTTCGAGGGAATCGCGGACGTACGTCAGGGAAAGCGTTTCGAGCTCGAGGTCGATGGGCCGGTCGATGACGCCGCCCTCGCCCGCATCAATGAGATGGCTGAAACGTTCCTCGCCAACACCGTCATCGAGGACTTCACCGTGAAGGTGGAGGAGTCGAAGTGACCGCTCGTATCGGAGTCGTCACCTTTCCTGGAACGCTCGACGACCAGGACAGCCTGCGGGCCGTCCGGATCGCGGGCGCCGAGCCGGTCTCGCTGTGGCACCGCGACAAGGACCTCAAGCAGGTCGACGCGGTCGTCCTCGCGGGCGGCTTCTCCTACGGCGACTACCTGCGGGCGGGCGCCATCTCCCGCTTCTCGCCGGTGATGGAGACCATCATCGCGCAGGCGAAGGCGGGCCTGCCCGTCCTCGGTATCTGCAACGGCTTCCAGATCCTCACCGAGGCCCACCTGCTCCCCGGCGCGATGCTGCAGAACAACCATCTGCACTTCATCTGCCGCGAGCAGAAGCTGCGCGTCGAGACGAGCGAGACGGCCTGGACGGCGGACTACACCGCCGGGCAGGAGATCCGGATCCCGCTCAAGAACATGGACGGCCGTTACGTCGCCGACGAGCGCGTACTCGACGAGCTGGAGGCGGAGGGCCGCGTCGCCTTCCGCTATCTGGCCCGCGGCGCAGCCGCTGATGGATACGGAAACCCGAACGGCTCGCTCCGCGACATCGCCGGCATCACCAACGCCGCGGGCAATGTCGTCGGCCTGATGCCGCACCCGGAGCACGCCGTGGAGCCGCTGGTCGGCACGGGACGTACCGACGGCCTCGGATTCTTCACCTCGATCCTGAAGAAGCTGGTCAACGCATGACTTTGGACACCGTCAAGCACGCTGCGGAGACCCCCGAGGTCGGGCAGCCCTGGAAGGAACTCGGCCTCAAGGAGGACGAGTACGCGCGCATCCGGGAGATCCTCGGCCGCCGCCCGACCGGCGCCGAGCTCGCCATGTACAGCGTCATGTGGTCCGAGCACTGCTCGTACAAGAGCAGCAAGGTCCACCTGAAGCAGTTCGGCGAGAAGGTCCCGCAGAACGACGCGATGCTCGTCGGCATCGGCGAGAACGCGGGCGTCGTCGACGTCGGCCAGGGTTACGCCGTGACCTTCAAGGTCGAGTCGCACAACCACCCGAGCTACATCGAGCCCTACCAGGGCGCGGCCACCGGCGTCGGCGGCATCGTCCGCGACATCCTGGCGATGGGCGCCCGCCCGGTCGCGGTCGTCGACCCGCTGCGCTTCGGCGCGGCCGACCACCCCGACACCAAGCGCGTGCTGCCCGGCGTCGTCGCCGGCATCGGCGGCTACGGCAACTGCCTCGGCCTGCCGAACATCGGCGGCGAGGTCGTCTTCGACGAGTGCTACCAGGGCAACCCGCTGGTCAACGCCGGGTGCATCGGCGTGATGAAGCACGAGGACATCCACCTCGCGAAGGCGAGCGGTCCCGGCAACAAGGTCATCCTGTACGGCGCCCGCACGGGCGGCGACGGCATCGGCGGCGTATCGGTGCTGGCCTCGGAGACCTTCGAGTCGACAGGACCCGCGAAGCGTCCCGCCGTCCAGGTCGGCGACCCCTTCCAGGAGAAGCTCCTCATCGAGTGCACCCTGGAGATCTTCCGCGAGGAACTCGTCGCGGGCATCCAGGACCTGGGCGGCGCCGGTCTGTCCTGCGCGACGTCCGAGCTGGCCTCGGCCGGTTCCGGCGGCATGCGCGTGGAGCTGGACACCGTTCCGCTGCGTGACTCCTCCCTCTCGCCCGAGGAAATCCTCATGAGCGAGTCGCAGGAGCGCATGTGCGCGATCGTCGAGCCGGGCAAGGTCGACCGGTTCATGGAGATCTGCGAGAAGTGGGACGTCATCGCCACCGTCATCGGTGAGGTGACCGACGGCTCGCAGCTGGAGATCTTCTGGCACGGCGAGCAGATCGTCGACGTACCGCCGCGGACCGTGGCCCACGAGGGTCCCGTCTACCACCGGCCGTACGCCCGCCCCGAGTGGCAGGACGCGCTCCAGGCGGACGACGCCAACAAGCTCCCGCGCCCGGCGACTTCCGCCGAGCTCCGCGAGCAGGTGCTCAAGCTGATCGCCTCCCCGAACCAGGCCTCCAAGGCGTGGATCACCGACCAGTACGACCGCTTCGTACAGGGCAACACGGTGCTCGCGATGCCCGAGGACGCGGGCATGGTCCGTATCGACGAGAAGTCGAACCTGGGCGTGGCCATGGCGACGGACGGCAACGGCCGGTACGCCAAGCTCGACCCGTACACCGGGGCCCAGCTCGCGCTCGCCGAGTCGTACCGCAATGTCGCCGCTTCCGGCGCCAAGCCGCTCGCCATCTCCGACTGCCTCAACTTCGGCTCCCCCGAGGACCCGGACGTCATGTGGCAGTTCGCGGAGGCCACGCGCGGTCTCGCGGACGGCTGCCTGCAGCTCGGCACCCCGGTGACCGGCGGCAATGTGTCGCTCTACAACCAGACCGGCGAGACCGCCATCCACCCGACGCCCGTCGTCGCGGTGCTCGGTGTGATCGACGACGTGACCCGGCGTACGCCCGTCGCCTTCGCGGAAGAGGGCCAGCTCCTCTACCTGCTCGGTGACACGCACGAGGAACTGGGCGGCTCCGCCTGGTCCCAGGTCATCCACGACCACCTGGGCGGCATGCCGCCCAAGGTCGACCTGGACCGCGAGAAGCTGCTCGGCGAGATCCTGATCTCCGCCTCGCGCGACGGCATGATCGACGCTGCGCACGACCTGAGCGACGGCGGCCTGATCCAGGCGGTCGCGGAGTCGTGCCTGCGGGGCGGCAAGGGCGCACGGCTGATCGTGCCGGACGGGCTGGACCCGTTCGTCTTCCTCTTCTCCGAGTCGGCGGGCCGGGCTGTCGTGTCCGTGCCGCGCAGCGAGGAGCTCCGCTTCAACGACATGTGCGGGGCGCGCGGCCTGCCCGTGGCCCGTATCGGTGTCGTGGACGGCGATGAGATCGAGGTGCAGGGACAGTTCAGCATCGCGCTGGGCGAGGTCCGTACGGCGCACGAGGAGACGATCCCCGGCCTGTTCGCCTGATCCACAGCTCTGCGGCAGCCCCCGTCCGGACCTGGTCCGGGTGGGGGCTCCGTGGCTGTCACTAGGTGCCCATGCCCCAGAAGGCGTCCGCCTCGTCGATGTCCTCGACGCACTCGTCGATGTCGGAGATCTTGTTTCCGATGATGGTGAAGAAGAGTCCGCCTCTCATTTCGATACCGCGGTCTTCCCGCTCGGCGAAGATCTTGTGGACGGAGATGACGTGGCCGCGCCCGTCCGGGTAGACGCCTTCCAGCTCTACGCGCATGGTGCCGCCGGTGAGCTCGAAGAGCTTGCCGTACATGGCCAGGACGTTGTCCCGGCCCTTGAAGTGCCCGGAGACCTGACTCTGTCCGGGCGCGTGGTGGACGCAGTCCGTCGTCATCATGGAGGCAAGTGTCTCCATGTCGCCATTGCTGAACGCTGCGTAGCCCTGGCGCACCAGGGCGGTGTCCGGGTGCTGACTCATGGTTGGTTCACGCCCTTCCTCTCGTACTTTCCGCTCTCTCATTTTCCGCCTGGTACCGGGCGGCGGCCATGCGGATGCGATTAATCTCGGCCCATGCCACCGGCCAAGAAGCGCACTCGTAGCTACGACTCCGCCAAGACCCGGGCCGCCGTACTCGCGCAGTTCGAGCACGTACGCGCCGCCGTGCTCACCCTCACGCCCGAGCAGCTGGAACAGCCCACCCGTCTCGGCGACTGGACCGTGCGGGATCTCGCCGCCCACATCGCCATGGTCATGGGAACCGTCTCCCGTTACCTGGCCATGCCCGAGCCCGCCAGGCGTGAACTCGCCCTGCTGGAGTGGCCGTTCGCAACAGTCACGGCTGCCGGGCAGGTCGACGAGGACACCAGGGCGATCGCGGCGAGCGCCGAGCCCGGCGAACTGTTCGCGCGGACCGCCGCAGCCATCCAGAAGGACCTGCCCGGCACGTCGGACGAGCGCCTGGTGCCGTCACGCTTCGGCGGCATGCGGCTCGGCGACTTCCTGGTCACCCGTACCGTCGAACTCATCGTCCACACCGACGACTTGAATCATGCGACCGGTCTCGGCATCCCGTACGACAAGCACGCCCTCGCCGCCTGTACCCGCCTCCTCGCCGACGCCCTCGCCGTGAAGGCACCCGGCGGCTCGGTCGAGGTCCGTGTCCCGCCGTACGCGGTCGTGCAGTGCGTGGAAGGCCCCCGCCACACGCGCGGCACCCCGCCGAACGTGGTCGAGACCGACCCGCTGACGTGGATCCGCCTTGCCACGGGTCGGGTGGGGTGGAGCGAGGCGGTCGCCGGGGCGCAGGTGAGCGCGAGCGGCGAGCGGGCGGACCTGTCGGCGCTGCTGCCGGTCCTGGGCTAGGGACACGCCCTAGGGGAAAGCTCTCCTGGAACCAGAAACCCCACTTGCCCCGTCACATCGCCATGGATACGTCGCGAACCCCCACCCGCCGCAGCGCCACCCCCGTCGCCACCGCAACCCTCACCGCCCTGGCCCTCTTCGCCCTGGCCGCCTGCGGCACTGAGTCAGGTTCGGACGCCGGAGGCGACGGCACCGTAAAGCCGGACCTCCAGATCGCCGGGGTCGACTGGACCGTCGACAGCGTGACCGTGGACGGCAAGAAGCTTCCCGCGCCGAAGGGCACCACGGTCCGTATCGACGAGGACAAGGACGGCGACGGAGACAACGGCAACGGAAAGGCCCGCGCGTCCGGCAACTCCGGCTGCAACCAATTCGGCGCCGACGTGGACGTCAAGGGCGACACGATCACCGTGGGCCCCGGCCAGAGCACCGAGATGGCCTGCGCGAAGGACATCCAGAAGTTCGAGGAGAACCTTCAGCGCACCTTCCGCGGCGCCCTGAAGGCCAAGGTCACGGACGACAAGCTGACGCTGACCACGACCAAGGGCGACACGATCGCCCTCACCGCCGAGAAGCCGGCCGCCGCCGCCCCGCTCGTCGGCACCCAGTGGCGCGTGGAGTCGCTGCTCGACGGCGACACCGCCACCTCGCTGCCCAAGGACGTGGCGGGCAAGGCGAACCTCGTCTTCGGCAAGGACGGCTCCGTGGGCGGCAACCTCGGCTGCAACAACGTCACGGGCGAGGCGAAGGTCTCCGGCTCCACCCTCACCTTCTCCAAGATCGCCACGACCAGGAAGATGTGCCCGCCCAAGATCATGGAGACCGAGCGGGCGCTGCTCAAGATCCTCGACGGCAAGGTGAAGTACGAGCTGCGCGACCGCACCCTGACTCTCGTCGCGGCGGACGGCAACGGCCTGGACGCCCGCGCCAAGTAGCGGCAAGGCGGAAGCGGAGGCACAAGCGAGGCGGAAGCGGCGGCGGACACGGCCGAAAAGTACGACGTCCGCCGCGGCCGTCCCGGTCCGTGGACACCACCCTGGACACCCGAATCGCGTCCGGACGTCAACGCGGACACCGCTCGTCACTCGCCGACCCACCCCGCCCGGCCCCCGCCGCCATCCCCAATTCGGACCAGTGGTCGATCTCGCCTACACTCGGTGGCGTGCCTCGTGGTGATGGACGACTCAACCACGACCTGCTCCCCGGTGAGAAAGGCCCCCAGGACGCTTGCGGCGTCTTCGGTGTCTGGGCTCCCGGCGAAGAGGTCGCCAAGCTCACCTATTTCGGACTGTATGCCCTGCAGCACCGTGGACAAGAGTCCGCGGGCATCGCAGTGAGCAACGGGTCCCAGATCCTCGTCTTCAAGGACATGGGACTGGTCTCGCAAGTCTTCGACGAAACCTCTCTCGGCTCCCTCCAGGGCCATATCGCGGTGGGCCATGCCCGCTACTCCACCACCGGAGCCTCGGTGTGGGAGAACGCACAGCCGACTTTCCGTGCCACCGCGCACGGATCGATCGCCCTGGGCCACAACGGCAACCTGGTCAACACGGCGCAGCTCGCCGAGATGGTCGCCGAGCTGCCCAAGGAGAACGGCCGCGCGACGCAGGTCGCCGCGACCAACGACACCGACCTGGTCACAGCTCTGCTGGCCGGCCAGACGGACGACGACGGCAAGCCCCTCACCATCGAGGAAGCCGCCGCAAAGGTTCTCCCGGACGTGATGGGCGCCTTCTCCCTCGTCTTCATGGACGAGGGCACGCTCTACGCCGCCCGCGACCCGCAGGGCATCCGCCCGCTGGTCCTCGGCCGGCTGGAGCGCGGCTGGGTGGTGGCCTCCGAGTCCGCCGCCCTCGACATCTGCGGCGCCGCGTACGTCCGCGAGGTCGAGCCGGGCGAGATGATCGCCATCGACGAGAATGGGCTCCGTACGTCCCGATTCGCGGAAGCGAAGCCCAAGGGCTGTGTCTTCGAGTACGTCTACCTGGCCCGCCCGGACACCGACATCGCCGGCCGCAACGTCTATCTCTCGCGTGTGGAGATGGGCCGGAAACTGGCGAAGGAAGCCCCGGTCGAAGCCGACCTGGTCATAGCAACGCCGGAATCAGGCACCCCCGCAGCCATCGGCTACGCGGAAGCCAGCGGAATTCCGTACGGTTCCGGCCTCGTCAAGAACGCCTACGTCGGCCGGACCTTCATCCAGCCGTCCCAGACGATCCGCCAGCTCGGCATCCGTCTGAAGCTCAACCCGCTCAAGGAAGTCATCCGCGGCAAGCGCCTCGTGGTCGTCGACGACTCGATCGTCCGCGGCAACACCCAGCGCGCCCTGGTCAAGATGCTCCGCGAGGCCGGCGCCGCCGAGATCCACATCCGGATCTCGTCCCCGCCGGTGAAGTGGCCCTGCTTCTTCGGCATCGACTTCGCGACCCGCGCCGAGCTCATCGCCAACGGCATGACGATCGAAGAGATCGGCAAGTCGCTGGGCGCCGACTCGCTCTCGTACATCTCCATCGACGGGATGATCGAGTCGACCACCATCCCCAAGGCGAACCTCTGCCGCGCCTGCTTCGACGGTGAGTACCCGATGGAGCTGCCCGACCCCGAGCTGCTCGGCAAGCAGCTCCTGGAGTCCGAGCTCGCGGCCGGCCCGGCGAACACCGCCGCCGCCGAAGCGCTCCGTCGCCCGTAACGCTCCCTGTTGAACGACACGAAAGTTCCCAGCAATGTCTGCTGAATCTTCTGGGCGTGCTCCGCACGCGGGCACTGGCGCCAGCTACGCGGCCGCGGGCGTCGACATCGAGGCCGGCGACCGTGCCGTAGAGCTGATGAAGGAGTGGGTGAAGAAGACGAAGCGCGCTGAGGTCGCGGGCCTTGGCGGCCTCGGCGGCTTCGCCGGACTCTTCGACGCCTCCGCCCTCAAGCGCTACGAGCGCCCGCTGCTCGCCTCCGCCACCGACGGCGTCGGTACGAAGGTCGACCTCGCCCGCAAGATGGGCGTGTACGACACGATCGGCCACGACCTCGTCGGCATGGTCGTCGACGACCTGGTCGTCTGCGGCGCCGAGCCGCTCTTCATGACCGACTACATCTGTGTCGGCAAGGTGCATCCCGAGCGTGTCGCGGCCATCGTCAAGGGCATCGCCGAGGGCTGTGTCCTCGCGGGCTGCGCCCTCGTCGGCGGCGAGACCGCCGAGCACCCCGGCCTGCTCGGCGAGGACGACTTCGACGTCGCAGGCGCCGGCACGGGCGTCGTGGAGTACGACCAGCTGCTGGGCGCGGACCGTATCCGTACGGGTGACACGGTGATCGCCATGGCGTCCTCCGGTCTTCACTCGAACGGGTACTCACTCGTACGGCACGTGGTCTTCGACCGCGCCGGCTGGTCGCTGGACCGTGAGGTCGAGGAGTTCGGCCGCACGCTCGGCGAGGAGCTGCTGGAGCCCACCAAGATCTACTCGCTGGACTGCCTGGCCCTCACCCGCACCGCCAAGGTGCACGCTTTCAGCCACATCACGGGCGGCGGCCTTGCGAACAACCTGGCCCGTGTGATCCCGGACCACCTGCACGCCACGGTCGACCGTTCCACCTGGACGCCCGGCGCTGTCTTCGACCTCGTCGGCAAGGCCGGTCAGGTCGAGCGGCTCGAACTGGAGAAGACCCTCAACATGGGCGTCGGCATGATCGCCGTCGTCCCGGAGGAGTCCGTGGATGTGGCGCTCGCGACACTCGCCGACCGGGGCGTCGACGCCTGGGTCGCGGGAGAGATCACCGAGCGCGGCGACAACGCCACGGGCGCGACGCTTACGGGCGACTACGCAAAGTAGTCACCCGGGGGAGCACAGAACCCGGTCCGGGGCCGAGGCCCCAGGACCGGGTCGGTGTGGTCATGCTTTCGAGGCGTACGGGCGTCAAGCGCCGCGACGATGGGCCGAAGGACCGGACTCCTCGTCCTCGTCCCCGTCATCGTTGTACTGAGCCGCGTACTGTGCGTACGGGTCGTCTTCCTCGTCGTCGTCCTCGAACGGCTCGCCATTAGGCGGCTGTTGCGAAGTCGAAGCGCCCAGCTCGTTGGCCAGACGCGACAGGTCAGTCCCGCCGCTGCTGTACTTCAGCTGGCGGGCGACCTTAGTCTGCTTGGCCTTTGCCCGGCCGCGCCCCATGGCTCGACCCCCTCGGTGACGGGGCTCGACGGCCCCAGAGTCTTGACACGCGTTCATGATTCGGAACGGGCTCCCCTTGGAGAGACCGGTCCGTAGGGCATCAACGGTACCTGCTTCCGCGGCCATACGGTACGCCGCCCGCATGCAACGCCTCGTCACAGAACCCGCGAGAAGCCCCGTCCTCGCTGGTCAACTGCGATTTTAACCTCTTCCTGAGGGCCGACCCGCCGACGAGGGTGAGTCATGTCTCGCCGACGGCGGGCCGAATCCCTCAAGGGCCCCGGCAGGACCCCGTAGGACCCCACCAGGACCCCGACAGGGTCAGCGGCGGCGTGCCTCGGCCATCCGCTGCTCGGCGATTCTGTCCGCCGCCGCGGCCGGCGGAATGCCGTCCGTCTTCGCACGTGCGAATATCGCCAGCGTGGTGTCGAAGATCTTCGCGGCCTTCGTCTTGCACCGGTCGAAGTCGAAGCCGTGCAGCTCGTCGGCGACCTGGATCACGCCGCCCGCATTCACCACGTAGTCGGGCGCGTACAGGATGCCGCGGTCCGCGAGGTCCTTCTCGACGCCCGGGTGGGCGAGCTGGTTGTTGGCGGCGCCGCACACCACCTTCGCCGTGAGTACTGGGACGCTTGTGTCGTTCAGCGCACCGCCGAGCGCGCACGGGGCGTAGATGTCCAGGCCCTCGACGCGGATCAGCGCCTCAGTGTCGGCGACCACGGTCACCTGCCGGTGCCGCTCGGTGACGCGGCGTACCGACTCTTCCCGTACGTCCGTGATCACGACCTCCGCGCCGTCCTGCAGGAGGTGCTCGACGAGGTGGTGCCCGACCTTGCCCACACCCGCGACGCCGACCTTGCGGCCACGCAGCGTCGGGTCGCCCCACAGGTGCTGGGCCGAGGCCCGCATGCCCTGGAAGACGCCGAAGGCAGTCAGGACGGACGAGTCGCCGGCGCCGCCGTTCTCGGGGGAGCGGCCCGTCGTCCACTGGCACTCGCGCGCCACGATGTCCATGTCCGCGACGTACGTGCCGACGTCGCAAGCCGTGACATAACGGCCGCCCAGGGAGGCCACGAACCGGCCGTAGGCCAGCAGCAGTTCCTCAGTCTTGATCTTTTCCGGGTCGCCGATGATCACGGCCTTGCCGCCGCCGTGGTCGAGACCGGCCATGGCGTTCTTGTACGACATGCCGCGCGAGAGGTTCAGCGCGTCGGCGACGGCCTCTTCCTCGGTCGCGTACGGGTAGAAGCGCGTGCCGCCGAGGGCCGGGCCCAGGGCGGTGGAGTGGATGGCGATGACGGCCTTGAGGCCGCTGGCACGGTCCTGGCACAGCACGACTTGCTCGTGGCCGCCCTGTTCCGATCGGAACAGGGTGTGCAGGACGCCGTCGGTTGCGTCGGTCACGGTGGTGACTCCCAAGTACGAGGCGGCGATGCCCTCCTACGGGTGGGGAGGGCCGATGGGCAAGAGAGTAAGACCTGGCGGGGCCCCGGGTGGCCGCAGTGTTCAGGATCACCCCCTGGCGGAGTATGCGTGGGACGATTCGTCTCCGTTCGGAGTGTCCGAGCGTCCGTGTCCGAGTGTCCGAGTGTCCGAGTGTCCGAGTCCGAGTCCGAGTCCGAGTCGAGGAGCAGGCGTGGCCCAGGCGTCATCGGTGATCGTCCCGTACGTCTCGTATCTGCGGGTGTACGAACCGCTGGCGGCCTTCCCCGAACCTGAGCGGAGCCACTGGGCCAGTTATGCCCGGCGCAAGGATCTGCCGACCGCGCAGGACGAACTGAGACGGTCCCTGGCCGACTTGCTGCCCGTCCCGCCCGTCCCCGTACCGGTGCACGAGAGCGGCGACGCGTTCGTGACGGAGGTGGACGGGGTGGTGTGCGTCTGCCCCTGGCGGACCCGGCTGCGCGGCTGGCTGGCGCTGGAGGAGCTGCCGGAGCTCTATCCGGAGCCGATGGTGGACGCGGCGCTGCCGCCCCTGGTGCGCCGGCAGGCTTCCGCGGACTTCGAGCGGTGGCTGGAGCGCAACCCGGACGCGCGGCCGTGGATCAGGAGCTCGGTGTGGCACGTGCCGGTGCGCTGGTTCGCTCTTTTCGAAGGGGACGAGCGGGAGTACGTGAAGGCCGGCGAGGGGGATGCCGGGCCCGTACTGCGCTACCGGACGCCCATGGTGCAGGCGCGGCGGCGCGTGGCGCGGGCGCTGAAGGCGCTGCGGGAGCATCTCGACGCGACGGCCAGGGAGCCACTCAGCGAGGGCCTGGTGGATGTGGGGCGCTGGCTGGAGGAATTCCACCCCCGTTCACTTGTCGAGCTCGACTACGGGGGCCTTGTCCACGTACTTTCCGATTCACATCTTTCCCAGGACGTCTCCGCGGCGGATGTGGCCGAGGGAATCGCGGCGCTGCGGGACGACGACGCTGCGGCGGCCGGTGAGGCGTACGGGCGGCTGACCGAGCGGTGGCGTGCGGTGCGCGAGCTCCAGTTCGCGAACTGAGCCGAACGGCTGAGCCCGGCTGGGCCGAATGGTCGGGACGTAGGTCCTGATCCGGGCCTTTGCCCTCAAGCGTGACGGACAGCACTTAGCGGGCTCTTGCGCCCATCCCCTACCCTCATGCCAAAATAGGACAAGGAGTCCGGCGAGGGCTCCTTCCGTCCAACTATGGGCGGAATGCTCAGCATTGCACGCTATGGGGGGTCTGGTGGCTCCTGATCGCTCTGTGACTGATCGTCACTGTGACGTGACTGTCCGCTATGGCATGGTCCATCGGCTTCGTCGCTGATGAACACCTGGGAGGGCAATTCCATCGGTTTGGCCGACGTGGCTGGACGGATGGTGTAGTTGTAGTGCCGAGGACAAGCCGTTCGTCCTATAACCGACTCGGCCCGCGTCCGCCATTTCGGGCAACGCGGGTCAAGGTGCAGAATTTAGAGGAAAGAACCGTGATGGTTCGGTTCTCCCGAGGAGGCCGCTCATGACCGCTCGCACCCCCGACGCCGAGCCGCTGCTGACCCCGGCTGAGGTTGCCACGATGTTCCGCGTGGACCCGAAGACGGTTACGCGCTGGGCCAAGGCTGGCAAGCTCACGTCCATCCGCACTCTTGGTGGACACCGGCGTTACCGCGAGGCAGAGGTCCGCGCACTGCTTGCGGGGATCCCGCAGCAGCGCAGCGAGGCCTGAACAACCGCATAACCCTGCATTGCCGGGCATTCTCCGGGTCCCCCAACTCGGATCGCCCACCTGAGCACCACACGACAGGCGCCTGCCCCAACAGGCGCCACATTCAAGCTAGACGGATGCGTCGTTGATCGCGCTGGACTCCGCCGGGTCCAGCGCGATCTTTTTTGTGCCTGCGTCCCGGCGGCCCGGCGTGTCCCGACGCGACCCGGCGACCGCTCTGACCTGCTGTGCGCCGCCTTTTGGGCGGCTTGCCCGCGACCCCCTCCCGGCCTCGGAATGCCCCTTGTGAGGGGGTGCAATTGCACATATTAAATTGAGCGGTTGTAGGGAGGGTGTAAGTCCACCGGTTCTGAAAACTCGTGAGGTGACTCCCGTCACACGGTGCGGTGCTTGCTAATTCTCTTCGCCGTCGGCCGGTGCGGGTGTCTCGGCCGCCCTGAGAGTCTTCGGCGGCTTCGGCCTCTCGGGCTCCATGGCGAGCCTCAGGAGCCGGTGGCAGATCGGACAGTGACGTGTGACGTGGCGATAGCCGGACGCGGCCGCCAGATGGGCGCGCAGCAGTGCTCGCGTCTCGTGCCTGGCCGTTGATGCCGCCATGCGTCACCTCCAGGTGCGGGCCCCACCCCCGGTTGCCCTGATGCCTGGTTACCGGCGGCAGATGCCGCAGTCAAGACGCAAGAAGGCCCGGATCCTTGCGGATCCGGGCCTTCCGTACTTCATTCACTGCGGTCCTGACGGGATTTGCTGCATCCGATTGCGGCCTCCGGCCGCGGGCGTGGCCTCAGGGGCAGCTTCGGGACGCAAAGGCGATGGCCCGCATCCGGTGGGGATGCGGGCCATCGATTCTATGCGGTCCTGACGGGATTTGAACCCGCGGCCTCCACCTTGACAGGGTGGCGAGCACTCCAAACTGCTCCACAGGACCTTGATTCGCTCTGCCGTTTTGCGCGGCGTTGCGAAGACAGACTGTACAGCAGGTCAGAGGGTCCGGTCGAACTCACTCAAGGCGACGGAGGAGTTACGGCGCCGCCGCGTCGATCGCCTTCACGATCCGCTTGTCGGAGACCGGCTGGGCGGTCCCCAGCGCATGCGCGAAGTAGCTCACCCGCAGCTCCTCGATCATCCAGCGGATGTCCAGGACCTCCTGCGGGACGGGCCTGCCCTGCGGCAGCTGCTCCAGCAGCCAGGCGTACTCGTCCTGCATCTCGTGGACCTTCTCCATGCGCGTCGTGTCGCGCTGGACGGCCGTCGGCATCTGCTGGAGCCTGCGGTCCACGGCCACGAGATAGCGCATCAGGTCGGGCAGCCTGCGCAGCCCGGTCCTCGTGACGAAGCCGGCCGGTACGAGGGCTGCCAGCTGGTTGCGTACGTCGGTGAGGTTGGCCAGCAGCGCCGGACTGGAGGCGGCCTTCAGGCGGCGCTCGCAGGCCTGCCAGGCGGCGAGGATCTGCTGGACCTGGTTCACCGTCCGTACGGTCGCGTCCACGAGGTCGGCGCGGACCTTGTCGTACAGCTTCCGGAACGATTCCTCGTCCCAGGCCGGACCCCCGTGGTCCGCGATCAGCTTGTCCGCGGCCGCGGTCGCGCAGTCGTCGAAGAGGGCCTGGATCGAACCGTGCGGATTGCGGGACAGGGCCAGCTTGTGCTGGTTGCTGAGCTTGTCCGAGGCGAACTTGGCGGGGTTCACCGGGATGTTGAGCAGGATCAGCCTGCGGGTGCCCTGCCACATCGCCTGCTGCTGCTCGGCCTCGGTGTCGAAGAGCCGTACGGCGACACTCGCGCCCTGGTCCACGAGGGCCGGGTACGCCTTGACCGGCTGGCCCGCCCTGCGCGTCTCGAAGACGCGGCTGAGCGAGCCGATGGTCCAGTCCGTGAGGCCCGTACGTTCGATGGACTCGCCCGTGGGGCCCGCCGTCGCCGCGGCTGCCTTGGAGAGGGCCTGACGGGCCTTGGGGCGCAGCTTCAGCCGGAGCGCTTCCAGGTCCTTGTCCTCGGCGAGCTTCTTGCGGCGCTCGTCGACGATCCGGAACGTGATCTTCAGGTGGTCCGGGACGCGGGACAGGTCGAAGTCGTCCGCCTCGACCGGCACGCCGACCATCCGCTTCAGCTCACGGGCGAGCGTGAGCGGCAGCGGTTCCTGCAGCGGGACGGCGCGATCGAGGAACTTCGCCGCGTAGTTCGGCGCAGGCACGTAATGACGGCGGATCGGCTTCGGGAGGGAGCGGATCAGCTCGGTGACCACTTCCTCGCGCAGGCCGGGGATCTGCCAGTCGAAGCCCTCGGAGGTGACCTGGTTGAGCACTTGGAGCGGGATGTGGACGGTCACGCCGTCCGCGTCCGCGCCCGGCTCGAACTGGTACGACACACGGAACTTGAGCTTCCCCTGGCGCCAGGAGTCCGGGTAGTCGTCCTTGGTGACCGCGTCGGCCTTCTCGTTGATGAGCATCTCGCGCTCGAAGTCGAGGAGTTCGGGCTCCTCGCGCTTCTTGTGCTTCCACCACGAGTCGAAGTGCGCGCCGGACACGATGTGTTCGGGGATGCGCCGGTCGTAGAAGTCGAAGAGCGTCTCGTCGTCCACAAGGATGTCGCGGCGGCGGGCGCGGTGCTCCAGCTCCTCGACCTCGGTGAGCAGCTTGCGGTTGTCCGCGTAGAACTTGTGGTGCGTACGCCAGTCGCCCTCGACCAGGGCGTTGCGGATGAAGAGGTCGCGGCTCGTCTCGGGGTCGATCCGGCCGTAATTGACCTTGCGCTGGGCGACGATCGGGACGCCGTACAGCGTGACCCTCTCGTACGCCATGACAGCGGCCTGGTCCTTCTCCCAGTGCGGCTCGCTGTACGTGCGCTTGAGGAGGTGCTGGGCGAGCGGCTCGATCCACTCCGGCTCGACCTTCGCGTTGACCCTCGCCCACAGGCGGGACGTCTCGACGAGCTCGGCGGACATGATGAAGCGGGGCTGCTTCTTGAAGAGCGCCGAGCCGGGGAAGATCGCGAACTTGGCGCTGCGGGCGCCGAGGTACTCGTTCTTGTCCGTGTCCTTGAGACCGATGTGGGACAACAGGCCGGCGAGGAGGGACGTGTGCACGGACTGCTCCGGCGCGCCCGGGAGCGGAGCTCCCTGATCGGACACAGCCTCGTTGACGTGGATGCCCATCTGCTTCGCGACGGAGCGCAGCTGGGTGTAGATGTCCTGCCATTCGCGAATGCGCAGGAAGTTGAGGTACTCCTGCTTGCACATCCGGCGGAAGCCGGAGGAGCCGCGCTCCTTCTGCTGCTCGCGGACGTACCGCCAGAGGTTGAGGAAGGCCAGGAAGTCGGACGTCTCGTCCTTGAAGCGGGCGTGTTGCTGGTCCGCCTGCTGCTGTTTGTCGGACGGACGCTCGCGCGGATCCTGGATCGACAGCGCAGCCGCGATGACCATGACTTCGCGCACGCAGCCGTTCTTGTCGGCCTCCAGCACCATGCGGGCCAGGCGCGGGTCGACGGGGAGCTGGGCGAGCTTGCGGCCCTGCTCGGTGAGGCGCTTCTTCGGGTCCTTTTCGTTGGGGTCCAACGCCCCCAGCTCCTGGAGAAGCTGGACGCCGTCGCGGATGTTGCGGTGGTCCGGCGGGTCGATGAAGGGGAACTTCTCGATGTCGCCGAGACCGGCCGCCGTCATCTGGAGGATGACGGACGCGAGATTCGTACGCAGGATCTCGGCGTCCGTGAACTCGGGGCGCGTGATGAAGTCGTCCTCGTCGTACAGCCGGATGCAGATGCCGTCGGACGTACGGCCGCAACGGCCCTTGCGCTGGTTGGCGCTGGCCTGGCTGATCCGCTCGATCGGCAGGCGCTGGACCTTGGTGCGGTGGCTGTAGCGGGAGATACGGGCGGTGCCCGGGTCGATCACGTACTTGATGCCGGGGACGGTGAGGGATGTCTCGGCGACGTTCGTGGCGAGGACGATGCGGCGGCCCGTGTGCCGCTGGAAGACGCGGTGCTGCTCGGCGTGCGAGAGGCGGGCGTAGAGGGGGAGGACCTCGGTGTGTCTGAGGTTCTTCTTGTTCAGCGCGTCCGCGGTGTCGCGGATCTCGCGCTCGCCGGAGAGGAAGACCAGGATGTCGCCCGGGCCCTCGGACTGGAGCTCGTCGACGGCGTCGGCGATCGCGGTGATCTGGTCGCGGTCGACGTCGTCGCTGTCCTCTTCGAGCAGCGGGCGGTAGCGGACCTCGACCGGGTACGTACGGCCGCTGACCTCGACGATCGGGGCGTCGCCGAAGTGACGGGAGAAGCGCTCGGGGTCGATGGTCGCGGAGGTGATCACGACCTTGAGGTCCGGGCGCTTCGGGAGGAGCTGGGCGAGGTAGCCCAGCAGGAAGTCGATGTTGAGGGACCGCTCGTGGGCCTCGTCGATGATGATCGTGTCGTACGCGCGGAGGTCGCGGTCCGTCTGGATCTCGGCCAGCAGGATGCCGTCCGTCATCAGCTTCACGAAGGTCGCGTCCGGGTTGACCTGGTCGGTGAACCGGACCTTCCAGCCGACCGCCTCGCCGAGCGGGGTCTTCAGCTCGTCCGCGATGCGTTCGGCGACGGTGCGGGCGGCGATGCGGCGGGGCTGGGTGTGGCCGATCATGCCCTTCACGCCACGGCCCAGCTCCATACAGATCTTGGGGATCTGGGTGGTCTTGCCGGAGCCGGTCTCGCCCGCGACGATCACGACCTGGTGGTCGCGTATCGCCTCGGCGATGTCGTCCTTGCGCTGGCTGACGGGCAGCGCCTCGGGATACGTGATCCCGGGCATTCGGGCAGCCCGCTGTGCCAGGCGGGCGGCGGACTTCTCCGCCTCGGCGGCGATATCGTCCAGCACGGCCTGCCGGGCCTCGGGCTTGCGGATGCGACGGGCGCCGTCGAGACGGCGGCCGAGCCGGTGGGCGTCGCGGAGCGGCAGCCCTCCGAGTGCGGTCTGGAGGTCGGCGAAGGAAGTAGACATACCTGGTTCAGGATCTCACCCGGCGGTTGCGAGTGGCGAACCCATTTCCCTTTACGCTTCTGGGGACACGATGCGGCGATGCGCCCGGACGGGAGACCTTGAGCTATGCAGCAGGTCAGCCGCGGGTTCGGGTGGCGTGGTGGGGTGCTGGGTGTGCTGCTCGGGCTGCTGCTGCTCCCGTTGCTGTTTGCGGTGGCTGGGGGTGCGCCTGCGCCTGCGCCTGCGGGCGAAGCGCCGGGTGCGACCGAGGTGGTCGCTTCCGTCTCTGTCCCCGTCCCCGTCCCCGTTGCTGTCTCCGTCCCCGTCTCCGGCGAGGATCGGGAGCCCGGCTGCCGTGAGAAGCACGGGGACGGCGTGGGGAGCGTGCCGGCTGCGCCGCCGCGGAGTGGGGCGGCGTACGAGCTGCTGCCCGCCCTGTACGACGCCAGGGCCGGGAACGGCTCCTGGGGCGCCGACGCCCTGGTCCCGCAGCCCGCGGTCGACCGCCGCCCGCCGCCGCGCGACCCGCCGACGCCGATAGGCCTGTCGGTCCTACGCGTTTAGGGCGGGCGGCCCTGCGGCGGACTTCTTTCCCCACCCCGCCCCTTCCCGCTGTGACATTTTGCGGCTGCCGCCGCGTGGGGGCTCCGCCCCAGACCCCGGTCCTCGGCATTTCAGCCGTAGGGCGTCCGGGCGTCCGGGGGCTTGCCCCCCTCACGCGGCGGAGCCGCAAATGTCACAGCCGGGAAGAGTGGGGTCTCCCCTGCTCGAACGAAGTTGAGAGCTTGGGGAAGGGGTGGGGAAATGAGGCCCCGCCCCCGGCCCCGGCAAGCGACCGCGCCTCGATTCGCCGCGCCCCACGCCCCCACTTTCACGCCGCCCCGCATTTCCTCCAGGAGTACCGAAAACCCATGACCTCCTCCTCCCGTACCCGCTCCAAGTCCGTCGCCATAGCCGCGGGCGTCGCAGCCGCCGCGATCCTCCTCGGTGTCGTCTCGTACACCTCCACCAAGCCGGCGCAGGCCCCGGCAACCCCCGCCGCCGACGTCTCGGCCGACCCGCAGACCGGCGTCTACGCCGAGCTCGCGAAGCTCGCCCGGCGCGAGGCCAAGGACCCCCTCGCCCTGGGCCGGGCCGACGCGCCTGTCGTGCTCATCGAGTACGCCGACTTCAGGTGCGGCTATTGCGGGAAGTTCGCCCGCGACACCGAGCCCGCCCTCGTGAAGAAGTACGTCGACGCCGGGACCCTCCGCATCGAGTGGCGCAACTTCCCCATCTTCGGCAAGGACTCCGAGGCGGCCGCCCGAGGCTCCTGGGCGGCCGGGCAGCAGGGCCGCTTCTGGCAGTTCCACGCGGCGGCGTACGCCGACGGCGCGAAGGAGAAGGGCTTCGGGGACGACCGGCTCAAGGCGCTCGCCGAGCAGGCCGGTGTGAAGGACATCACCCGTTTCACACGCGACGCCGGCAGTGAAGCCGCCGCGCAGGCCGTGCTGAAGGACCAGGAGGAGGCGTACGAGCTGGGTGCCACCTCCACACCGTCCTTCCTCGTCAACGGCAGGCCGATCGCCGGCGCCCAGCCCGCAGCGACCTTCACCGAGGCGATCGAGACGGCGGCGAAGGCAGCGAAGGCGGAGCAGGCAGAGAGGTCGGCCAAGACGGAGAAGGCAGCGAAGTGAGCTCCGACATCGGCTACCTCGCCGCCTTCCTCGGCGGCCTCCTCGCCCTGCTCAGCCCGTGCAGCGCACTCCTGCTCCCGGCCTTCTTCGCGTACTCGATCGACTCGACGTCACGCCTCATGGCCAGGACCGGGATCTTCTACGCCGGACTGGCGACCACCCTCGTGCCGCTGGGCGCGGCCGGCTCGTACGCCGGGCGGCTCTTCTACGGGCACCGCGACCAGCTGGTCCTCGCCGGCGGCTGGCTGATCATCGCGCTGGGCCTCGCGCAGATCCTCGGCATGGGCTTCGCGTCGCGCCGTATCGCCGCCCTGTCCGGCCGTATCCGGCCCACGACGGCGGTTTCGGTGTACGCACTGGGCGCGGTCTACGGCCTGGCGGGCTTCTGTGCGGGCCCGATCCTCGGCAGCGTCCTCACGGTGGCTGCGGTCAGCGGCACCCCGGTGTACGGCGGACTGCTGCTGGCCGTCTACGCGTTGGGCATGGCCGTACCACTGTTCCTGCTTGCACTGCTGTGGGAGCGCTTCGAACTGGGTAACCGGCAGTGGCTGCGAGGGCGGGCGTTCCGGCTCGGCCGCTTCGAACTGCACACCACCTCGCTGCTGTCCGGGCTCTTCTTCGTTGCGCTGGGCACGCTCTTCCTCGCATTCGACGGAACGACGGCCCTGCCCGGACTGCTGGACGCGGACGACTCGTTCGCGGTGGAGGAATGGGTCAGCGGCCTCGGCGAGGCGGTCCCGGACGCGGTACTGCTGACCGGCGTAGTGACCCTGGTAGCCCTGGCCCTGTCCCTGCGCACCTGGCGCCGGACACGCCGGGAGGCGGCGGAGGGGCGGGAGGGGTAACGCGAAAGACCCCGTCCGGTGGGACGGGGTCTTCGGTGTGGTGGCTGGGGCCGGGGTCGAACCGGCGACCTGTCGCCCGCGGCGCAGCCGCTGTCGGACACAGCCAGGCGATCGCTCGTACCAACTGAGCTACCCAGCCACGCGCCTCTTGCGAGGCGCAGCGGTCCTGACGGGATTTGCTGTACCCGATTGCGGCTGCGCCGCGGGCGCGGCCTCCACCTTGACCGGGTGGCGAGCCGGTTGGTGGGGGGTTGGGGGTGCGGGTAACGCGAAAGACCCCGTCTGGTGGGACGGGGTCTTCGGTGTGGTGGCTGGGGCCGGGGTCGAACCGGCGACCTATCGCTTTTCAGGCGATCGCTCGTACCAACTGAGCTACCCAGCCACGCGCCTCTTGCGAGGCGCAGCGGTCCTGACGGGATTTGAACCCGCGGCCTCCACCTTGACAGGGTGGCGAGCACTCCAAACTGCTCCACAGGACCAAGCGTGGTGCGAGAACAAGTCTCGCACACGGTTGTGCGTGCCCCCAACGGGATTCGAACCCGTGCTACCGCCTTGAAAGGGCGGCGTCCTGGGCCACTAGACGATGAGGGCTAGAGCCCGACCTGGGCGCTTTGCAGCGCGTCGGGGACGTGAGAAGCATATGGGATGCCGGGACCGTTCGCCAAAACGGTTTACGGGGGCGTCGCGGGTGAGCTCGGGGAGGGGGACGTTCCGGGGGTGTCCGGCTCTGCCAGATGGCGGCTGACCTCGGCCGTTGTCAGGCCCAGGCCGCCGAGTGTGATCTCGTCCCAGGCCTGGAGCCGCTTGGTCCTGCGGTCCAGATAGAGCACGGACGTACGTACCTTCTCCGGCTCGTCGCTCTCCAGCGCGCGCAGGCCTCCACCGCCCGTCGAACCCTCGATCTTGAGGCGGGTGCCCCGGGGGAGGAGCTCGTTCCTGCGGTTGTGGATGTGCCCCGCCAGTGCGAGCGGCACCTCGCCGTCCGTCTCGTGGGCCGCCACCGGGTTGTGCACGACCGCGATGTCGACCGGCGTGCCGGCGCGCTTCTGGTCGCGCAGGGCGGAGGCGAGGCGGATGCCCGCCATGCGTTCGGCCGGGTCGCCCTGGGCCGCGACCGAGCGGTCAGGGGTGAACTGCGGGTCGCCCATGCCGGCCACCCGCAGGCCCGCGACCGTCACCGCCCTGCCGTCGTCGAGGACGTGTACGCCGTCGAGTTCTTCGAGGTAGCGCTGCGTGGCGGCCGAGTCGTGGTTGCCGCGGACCCAGACGTACGGGGCGCCGAGGTCGGGGATCGGGTCGAGGAAGCTGTTCTCGGCGGCGCCGCCGTGGTCCATCGTGTCGCCGGAATCGATGATCACGTCGATGTCGTACTGCTCGACGAGCGAGCCGATGATGTGCCACGACGCCGGGTTGAGGTGGATGTCGGAGACGTGCAGGACGCGCATCGTGGCCGGGTCCGGGCGGTAGGTGGGGAGCGTCGACGTGGCGTCGTACAGCTTCGTGACATTGGTGACCAGCCGCGCCAACTCCTTTTGGTAGACGTCGAATTCGGTGACGATCGAGCGCGCGTTGCCGACCACCGAGGGCGCCGAGGAGAGCAGTCCGGAGAACTTCGGCTCCAGGACCGATTTGGGGTTCCAGGTGGCGTACGCGCTGATGCCCGACGCCGCCAGCAGGGCCAGCGCCAGGCCGCCCGCCGCCAGGGCCCGGCGCGGGCGGCGGTAGACCGCGAGGCCGAGGGCGGTCGCGCCGGAGACGACGGCGACGCAGGAGCGCAGGGCCAGGCCGGTGGTGCCGTCGGTGACGTCGCTCGTGACCTCGCTCTGGAGGCCGGAGAGGCGCTCGGGGTGCTCGACGAGGGCCTGGGAGCGGGCCGGGTCGAGCTGGTCGACGTCCACGTCGAGGCGGATGGGGGCGACGTGGGTGTCGAGTTCGAGCGCGCCGAGCGGGGAAACGTTGATCTTCGTGCCGCCGGACAGGGACGGGCGCAGCGTCATGCTCGTGTCCATCGGGCCGACCGGCGTACGGACGCTGCCCACGATCAGCAGGCCGAGCCACGCGCCGAGGAGGACCACGGCGGTGAGGCCCAGCGCCCGGGTGTACGGGTGCGGGGTGTGGACGAGGGTGCTGGTGGGGGCGGTGCGTTGGGAGCGGTAGTGACGCTGGAGCCGGGTGACAGTGGCACGGATGCGGTCGCGGGCCATTGGGCCCGTATGCCCAGGAGGGCGGGTGCCCATGCCTGCCCGCCGGGACAGGCGCCCCGCCGCGCGGCCGGAATTCGGTGACAATGGCCGGGTGCTGGAGATGACGCGTGAGGAGTTCGAGGAACTTGTCTCGGAAGCGCTGGACAGGATCCCGCCGGAACTGACGCGACTGATGGACAACGTCGCGGTCTTTGTGGAGGACGAGCCTCCGGCGGACGATCCCGAGCTGCTCGGGCTCTACGAGGGGACACCGCTGACCGACCGTGGTGAGTGGTACGCGGGCGTGCTGCCGGACCGGATCACCATCTACCGGTGGCCGACGCTGCGGATGTGCGAGTCCAGGGAGGACGTCGTCGTGGAGACCGAGATCACCGTCGTCCACGAGGTCGCGCACCACTTCGGCATCGACGACGAGCGGCTGCACGCGCTGGGTTACGGATGAGCGCGAGGGCGCCCGAGCCGATCGATCCCGACGTCGACCTGCATGTACCGGCCGACCGCGCCGAGACCGCCGGACACGCCAAGTGGCACGTGCTCGGGGCGGTCTCGGCGGGCGGCGCGCTGGGAGGCCTGGCCAGGTACGGGGCTTCGGTGCTCTGGCCGGGGAGCGTGTGGACGACGTTCGGCGTCAATGTCGTGGGCTGCGCGCTCATCGGCGTACTCATGGTGCTGCTGAGCGAGCACGGCCGGGGGCATCCGCTGGTCCGGCCGTTCCTCGGGGTCGGCGTGCTGGGCGGCTTCACGACCTTCTCGACGTACGTCGCCGATGTGGCGCGGCTGCTGGAGGAGCGGGAGGCGGTCACCGCGATGGCGTACGCGGCGGGGACGTTCGCGGGGGCGCTGGGTGCGGTGTGGGCGGCGGCGGTGGTGACGCGGGCGGTCGTGGCGCGGGCGGGGGCGGCGGCGCGATGACGTGGGTGCTGGTGGCGGTGGGGGCGACGGCGCGATGACCTGGTTGCTGGTGGCGGTGGGGGCCGCGGTCGGGGCGCCGCTGCGGTATCTGACGGACCGTGCGGTGCAGGTGCGGCACGATTCGGTGTTCCCGTGGGGGACATTTGTGGTCAATGCCGTCGCCAGCCTGGTGCTCGGGCTGCTGACGGGGGCTCTGGTGTCCTCGGGGACGTACGCGCTGCTCGGGACCGGGCTGTGCGGGGCCCTTTCGACGTACTCGACGTTCTCCTACGAGACGCTGCGACTGGCCGAGCGCGGCTGGAAGTTCCTCGCGGTGGCGAATGCGCTGGCGTCGTTGCTGGTCGGGCTCGGTGCGGTCTTTCTGGGGATGGATCTTGCGGAGGGGCTGCTGCGGTAGCCGGGCGGGCGGTGCGTGCCGCCTTGGGGGCAACGCGTGTCCCTTGCGGCGAAAAGGGAGTTGGGCAGTGAAATCCCGCTCGCCGTGCCCCGGAGGTGCCGTCCGTGCGCCAGTTGCCCCAGCCTGTCCGATTGGCCCCTGTCCGACTGGCCGCTGCCGCACTCGCGGTGGCGGCGTCGGCAGGCTGCATGAGCGTGAGCGACGAGGGGGGCAAGCCGGCGCCGTCCCGTTCGACAGCCCGGCAGGGGGTGGTGGCGGAGGCGGCGGAAGGCGGTACGGCGGCGAACGGGACCGGACACGGCCGTACGGGCGAACGCGCGACGGGGGGCCGTGACGGCAAGGACGGCAAGGACCGCGGCAAGGACCGCAAGGACGCCGGGGACGCGTCGGCGAGCCCCGGCTCGTCGCCCGGGGCATCGGCCGCCCCCTCGAAGAGCGGCAAACCGCCCGGGAAGGGCGGCGCGCGGCCCAAGCCGCGTCCCGGTGTGCCGTCGGCGCCCCAGGACACGCCGTCGGCGACCCGCCCGCCCGAGGAGCCCGAGCCGCCGGTGACGCCCGAGCCGCCGCCGCCCACGCCGTCCGAACAGGAGCCGACCCCGCCGCCTCCTTCGGCCTCGCCGGCGGCGGACACGCAGACCGCGGCGATGGGTGAACGGGGGGAGATGCGGCGCGAGCCGGAGGCATCACCGCAGGTGGGGCCGGTGTAGGGGATCCGGTTTGCCTAAAGCGGGGGAGGGTGCGTATGGTTATAGATCGTTTGATCCCATTGCCCGGCGCCGTTGAGTTCTCGTAAAAAACGAGGACCTGGAGCGCCCCGTGGCGCGTACTCTCCCTTACCGTGACTGACCGCACTGAGGCGGTCGATTTGCGATTGATTTGCGATTTCACGGAGTTTGGGCGCGTGCCGAGACTCCGAGAGGTTTCGCATTTCGTATGTCCATTTCCAGCACTGACCGCACCGCCATGCCCGAGAACGAGACGGTCATCGAGGCCGCCGACGTCGTCGAGGCCGTAGAGATCACCGAGATCGTCGAGATCGCCGACGCCGTAGAGGCTGTCGAGATCACCGAGATCGTCGAGACCGGGATCGCCGACTCCGACGTCGACGCGGACTCCGACTCCGACTCCGAGCCCACTGTGACCTTCGCCTCCCTCGGCCTGCCCGAGGGCGTCGTCCGCAAGCTCGCGCAGAACGGCGTCACCGCCCCCTTCCCGATCCAGGCCGCGACCATCCCGGACGCCCTGGCTGGCAAGGACATCCTCGGCCGTGGCCGTACCGGCTCCGGCAAGACCCTCTCCTTCGGTCTGCCGACCCTGGCCACGCTGGCCGGCGGGCACACCGAGAAGAAGAAGCCCCGCGCGATCATCCTCACCCCGACCCGTGAGCTCGCGATGCAGGTCGCGGACGCGCTTCAGCCGTACGGCGACGTACTCGGCCTGAAGATGAAGGTCGTCTGCGGCGGTACGTCCATGAGCAACCAGATCTACGCCCTGGAGCGCGGCGTCGACGTCCTCGTCGCCACCCCGGGCCGTCTGCGCGACATCATCAACCGCGGCGCCTGCTCGCTCGCGAACGTCCAGGTCGCCGTCCTCGACGAGGCCGACCAGATGTCCGACCTGGGCTTCCTGCCCGAGGTCACCGAGCTGCTCGACCAGATCCCCGGCGGCGGCCAGCGGATGCTCTTCTCCGCCACCATGGAGAACGAGATCAGCACGCTGGTCAAGCGCTACCTGACGAACCCGGTCACCCACGAGGTCGACAGCGCGCAGGGCAACGTCTCGACCATGACCCACCACGTCCTCGTCGTGAAGCCGAAGGACAAGGCGCCGGTCACGGCCGCGATCGCCGCCCGCAAGGGCCGCACGATCATCTTCGTCCGCACCCAGCTGGGCGCGGACCGTATCGCCGAGCAGCTGCAGGACTCGGGCGTCAAGGCCGACGCACTGCACGGCGGCATGACGCAGGGCGCCCGTACGCGCGTCCTCGAAGACTTCAAGAAGGGCTACGTCAACGCCCTCGTCGCCACCGACGTCGCCGCTCGCGGTATCCACGTCGACGGCATCGACCTGGTCCTGAACGTGGACCCGGCCGGTGACCACAAGGACTACCTGCACCGTTCGGGCCGTACCGCCCGTGCCGGCAAGTCCGGCGTCGTCGTCTCCCTGTCGCTGCCGCACCAGCGCCGCCAGATCTTCCGCCTGATGGAGGACGCGGGCGTCGACGCCTCGCGCCACATCGTCGGTGGAGCGGGCGCGTTCGAGCCGGAGGTCGCCGAGATCACCGGCGCCCGTTCGCTGACCGAGGTCCAGGCCGACTCCGCGAACAACGCCGCCAAGCAGGCGGAGCGCGAGGCCAAGGAGCTCACCATCGAGCTGGAGCGCATCCAGCGCCGTGCGACCGAGCTCCGCGAGGAGGCCGACCGCCTGGTCGCCCGCGCGGCGCGTGAGCGCGGCGAGGACCCGGAGGCGGCTGTCGCCGAGGTGGCCGCGGCCACCGAGGCCGAACTCGCCGCCGCTGCCGCTGCGGCCGCTGTGGCGGCCCAGCCGGTGGAGCGCCGCGACGATCGCGGCAACTTCCAGCGCCGTGACGACCGTGGCGGTGACCGTGGTGGCTTCCGCGGTGGTGACCGCGGTGGTGACCGTGGCGGCTTCAACCGCGGCGGTGACCGCGGTGGCGACCGTGGTGGTTTCCAGCGTCGTGACGACCGTCCGGCCGGTGGCGACCGTGGTGGCCGTTCCTTCGAGCGTCGTGACGACCGTGGTGGCGACAACCGTGGTGGCGGCTTCCGTCGCGACGACCGTCCGTCCGGTGGTTTCCAGCGTCGTGACGACCGTCCGGCCGGTGGTGGCCGTTCCTTCGAGCGTCGTGACGACCGTGGTGGCGACAACCGTGGTGGCGGCTTCCGTCGCGACGACCGTCCGTCCGGTGGTTTCCAGCGTCGTGACGACCGTCCCGCCGGTGGCGACCGTGGCGGCTTCCAGCGCCGTGACGACCGCCCGGCGACCGGTGGCGGCTTCCGCGCCGGTGGCCACGCCGACCGTCCGTTCAACCGCGACCGTCGTGACGACCGTCCGGCCGGCGGCGGCTTCCGCACCGGTGGCCACGACCGCCCGCAGGGCCGTCGCGACGACCACCGCAGCAGCGGCAGCACCGGCACAGGCACCGGCTCGTTCGGCCGCCGTGACGACAAGCCGCGCTGGAAGCGCAGCTGACAACTGATCAGCTCGGCGGCGTAATCCGCTGACCTGCGAAAGCGGGCCCGTTCTTAACGAACAGGCCCGCTTTTGTTTTCCCTTTCCCCACATGCATAACTGCTGTTACGCTCCGGCCACTTGCATGGGGAGCACCGCCGGGGGGCGTGGCTCGATTCGATTCGCCGACGGCGCGCACAGCCGCCGTCGCTTCCCCATGCCTTCTGCAGGCTCCCGGGGAGGGACCCCAGTGACACGTCATGCCCTTGTACGCGGCACGATCGCCGCAACCATGGGAGTCGGCCTAGTTGCGTCCATGAGCGCTTCGGTGGCTGCGGAGGCGCCGGCCTCACAGGAAGTCGTCGTTCCCACGACCCTCCGGGACGAGGCCCAGGCGGCCACGCTCTTTGCCGGGCCGGGCTGGGACACGGACGGTGTCGGCGCGCGCGGAGTGTTCCACCAGGAAAGAGGTCTCTCCGCGTGGCAGTGGACGCGCTTCGAGGACGGCGAGACCTTCGCGGTGCCCGCCAGCGGCTTGGGCCGCTCTACGGGAACCGACGCGCTGGCCCATGTCGACGGCCGGGAGGTGGAGCTCCGGGACGCGTCGGACGGTACGGTCCGCAGGCTCACGGTGCCGAGTGGGCTGACCTATCTGCGTATCTACGGCAGCACGGTTGTCGCCGTAAGAAGCGTCATCGGTGCGGACGGCACGACCACCAGGTGGCTGCACTTCCTGTCGCCCGACGGCGACGGGGACACACGTGACGTGGTCGTCACCGGCCTGCCCGAGGGCAGCCAGATCGGCGCTCCCGTCACGGGCGACGCCAAGGACATCTTCGCTCTGGCCCGAGTCGACGGTCTGGCCCGCCTGGTGCGGGTGGACGCGGTCACCGGCCGGGTCGCCGCGATCAGCGCGCCGCTCCCCGACGGATACGGGTACGCGACGGCCACGGCTGACCGTGTCGCTGTCTACAGCACGCGCAAGACAGCCGTGCTGGTGCTTCCCCGTAATGATCTCTCGGCGCAACCCGCCACGGTGGACCTGGCGCCCGCGCAGCCGACCGCGCACCACAACCTTGCGGTCGTCGGCGACTGGCTGGCGTACGAAGACAGCCTCGGTGCGATCGTCACGAGGCCGATTGCGGGCGGCCCCTTGGTGACTCTGGTGCAAAGGACCTCGGGGCCACTCGCGACCGGCCCTGGCGGGTCCGCAGTGGTGGTCGGCGGATCCTCCTACCCCACCGACTGGGGCATCCGCCGGATCACCGAGGGCGAGGGCGGAAAGCCGGCCGTGACTCTCGTCAAGAAACTGCCGCAACTGCCAGCCGCCATTGAGGGGCTGGCGCTCGCGCAGGGGCGCCTCGGCTTCATCGACAACAGCACGGGCACGAAGCAGGACTACGGCCGCACGCTCAGCCCCACCGGCACGCCGACGTACGGCGAGCGCGGCCGGCTCACCGACTACGCCTACAGCCTGCCGGCGTGCGCGGACGACGACCCCGCCTGCGGCGCGCTCCACGGCCTGGGCGACGGGCGGTTCGCGCGGCTGGACCGGGACACCGCAGAGCGGGACCTTGTGCGCGTCGAAGGGACGGCCGCCGACGACGGCAGCACGCTGGTGGTGCCCGAGGACGGGGAGATCACCTCCGTCACCCCGGACCACCTGATCCACACATCCAGGGCGGCGGGACAGCAGACCGTCTACCGCCTGTCCGACGGAAAGGCCCTCGTTCAGCGCAGCCCAGGTGCCGCCGCCGTGTGGGCGGGCCGGCTGTGGACCCCGGGCACGGCGAAGGGCGTAGTCACCGCCCGAAACCTGGCCGCCGGGACTACCGCCGAATCCGTGGGCACCGGCGCGGACTGCGTGCCCGACGAGCTTCAGGCGGTCGGGCGCTGGCTGTACTGGAGCTGCCCCTCGGGTGGTCCCGCCGGGGTGTACGACCGTACGGAGAAGAAATCGGTGCCCGTGCCTTCGGGCGAGGCGCTGCTCGGTGACGGATGGGTGGTCACGCACGACAAGGCCACCGGGAAGCTCGTTCTCACGGCGGTGGACACCGGGGAAGCCCGCAGCCGTACCGTCGGCGACCTGCCCGTTACGGGCGTCTCGCAGCGGCATGTGCGGTGGACCGTCGACCGCTTCGGCGGCAACGCCGCCTACGTGGACGACCAGGAACAGGTTCACCTGGTCCCGTCTGGCGTCCTCGGGCAGCGCATGACCACCGCCGGGGCCCCGGCCAACAGCACTCAGGTCACCGCGCGCACCTTCGACGCCGTGCCCGAGATCGTCACGACCACGCCGCTGTCCAAGCCGGCCGCGTCCTGGACGCTCACGCTGCGCGACAAGGGCACCGGCAAGGTCGTCGACACGGTGCGCGGTGGCGCCGTACGCGAGGAACTCGCCGCCCACTGGCACGGCATGGTGCCCGGCGCGCAGGGCGATGCCGCCTTCCCGAACGGTACGTACGCCTGGACACTGTCCGTTCTGCCCGCGGACGGAAACGGCGCCGCGTTGCAGCGGACCGGGACCGTCAAGCTGCGGGGCGCGGCACCTGTGCGCCACGACTTCGTGGCGGGCGACGCCGTCGGGGATCTGCTGACGCTGAACTCCTCCGGCAGTTTCACCTTCCAGCACGGGACCGGCGGAGGGAAGTTCTCCGGCAAGACGTCGGGCAGTGGCTGGTCGACGTCGGCGTACGCCGTGCCGTTCGGCGACGTGAACGGCGACCGGTGCAACGACGTGCTGGTGCGGCAGCCCTCTGGTGAGCTGCGCGCGTACAAGCCCGGATGCGGGAAGCCGCTGACGCCCTCGACGGCGTACACCTCGATCGGGTCCGGCTGGGGGCAGTACGACGTGCTGACGTCTCCCGGCGACATGAACGGTGACGGCCGTACGGACCTGGTGGCGCGTCATGCGTCCACCGGCGACGTGTACTTCATCGCCGGTGCGACGGGTGGGAAGCTCGCGGCCAAGGTGAGGATCGGCACGAACTGGAAGACGTACGGGCGCATCGCCGGCGTCGGTGACATCACCGGCGACGGCAAGGCGGACCTGATCGCGCACGACAAGTCGGGTGGCCTGTGGCGCTACGACGGTGTGGGCAACGGCACGTTCAAGGCGCGGGTGCAGGTCTTCAAGGACTGGGGGCGTTCGTACAACGCCCTCGTGGGCATCGGTGACCTGAACGGCGACGGCAAGCCGGACATTGTCGCGCGCGACACCGCCGGGAAGCTCTTCCGCAACGACGGCAACGGCCGTGGCTCCTTCGGCGGTCGTACCGAGATCGCCACCGGCTGGCAGGGTTACAAGGGCCTGTTCTAGGCTCCGTACACGCTTCGACGGGCCCGGCAACCGATACCCGATCGGTTGCCGGGCTCGCTGCGGCTATGCTCGGGGGTGATTCGCCGAGGGCCGTTAGCTCAATTGGCAGAGCAGCGGACTTTTAATCCGTTGGTTGTGGGTTCGAGTCCCACACGGCCTACCGCTCAGCCCCAGGTCAGAGATCCTCTGACCTGGGGCTGGTCTTTTTTCCGGCTCCTGCGTGAGCGTGTCGTCCCTCCGAACGGCGCCGGGCCCATGCCGGTTGCGGAGCGGCGAGCGCTGGCAGCAGGGTGGCTGTGCGGGTGCTCGAACGCACACGAACCAGGAGCGACAGCCATGACCGAGCAGAAGGCCTTCCGGGTCGAGACCCTGATCCACGCGCCGCTGGAGACCGTCTGGCAGGCGCTCACCGAACCGGACCGGATCCGGGAATGGTTCGGCTGGGATTACGACGGGATCGAGGCCGAGATCCGGTACATCTTCGTCGATCACGCCCAGCAGCTGCCCGACGAGCACCGGATCGTGCTGGAGGAGGATCAGGAGATCCAGCTCTCGGCGGACGGTCCGGAACGTACTGTCGTGCGGGTTGTCTGTGGTGGTGCGGCGGCCGACGGGCGTTATGACGGGGTGGAAGAGGGCTGGCGCACCTTCCTGGAGCAGTTGCGGTTCTGGCTGGAGCGGGAGGGTGTGCGGTCCCGGCGGACGGTCTATATGACCGGGTCGGCCAATGCGGCCATGGTGCGGGACAGCCTGCAGACCACCGGCACCCAGATCTGGCACACCAGCCGCTTCCAGCACATCCTCGTCGACACCGACGGCCACCTGGTCGCCATCAGCGCCGAGCAGCCGCTCGACACCGCCGAGCCCGTCGGCACCGGCCCGGTCGCCGTCACCGTGTCGGCGTACGGGGTCGACGACGCCGCCTTCGCCGGGCTGAGCAAGGAATGGGCGGTCCTGTGGGGGGTGCTGGCCCGGGATGTGGAGGTCGTCACGACATGCGGAGATGCGGAGGGGTAGGAACACTGGGGGGCATGACAGAAAAGGCACTTCTGGAGGGCGGACCGAACGACCTGCACGAGCGGATCGTTCCGATCACGCCCCCCGGAAAAGAGCTGAAGATTCCGCACCGCGGCGGGTACGAGCACTTCAAGATCACCTCCCCACCGCGCCACCAGGACAGTGCGGAGGGCCGGCTGACCGTCTATGAGTGGTGGGAACGGACAGAGATCGCCGAGTGACTCAGGTCTTTGCCTGCGCCAGTGCGGCCATGAGCCGGGGTGCCGACTCCGCCGCCGCGGCAGTGTCCTTGCGGTCGGCCGCGCCGCGCAGTTCGCGCAGCCGGTCCTCGATCTGCTTCGCCTTGTCGGGCGCGGTGTTGTGCCGGACACGGTCCCAGGTGAGTTCGAGGCTGGTGACAGTTCCTGCGACCGCGCCCGCGTCGTCGGCCTCCGCGTCCAGCTTCAGCTGACGGGCCCACAGGTCCATGCGGTCCGACTCGACCTTGGCGAGCGGTTCGTAGTGCAGGTGCAGGTCGAGGTCGTTCTGGGCGACCCGCAGGACCGCTCCGTGCACGAGCTCCGCGTCGCGCGCCTTGACGGCCTCGGCGAGCGCGTCGAGGTCGCGGTTCATCTGCTGGGTGAGCAGGTCCGGGACACGGTCCGAGGTCCGGTACGCGTCCCAGGCGGCACGCACGTTCTCGGCCGCTGCCGGGTCCGGCGCCCCGTCACTGTGCGCGTCACGGACGGCGGTCGACAGGGCGGTCAGCTTCTCCGGCACAGGGCCGGGCTTCGCATCGGTCGGGACGGCGAGTGAGACGGCCTCCAGCTCGCCCTCCTTACCGGTGGAGAACTCCCCGTACCCGGGTGCGAAGACCTTCTCCTCACGGGAGCCGTCCATGTGCAGCTCGGCCACTGTGATCGCGCCCTTGACCGGCCCGTACGGACCCTTGACCGTCTGGTTCACGGCCTTGACGGTGACCTCCTCGAAGACGACCTCCGGGACGTTCTCCGGCCGGTACACGTCTCCGACCTTCGGGTCGGCAGGCATGATCATGGCGGGGGGCCCGGTCTTTCCGGCCAGCCAGGTGCCTTCGGTGTCGGCCACGACGCCGTCCTCGTAGTTGAAGACGTCTTCGCCGAAGTACCAGACGGAGCCGTCGTCGGCCTGTGCGAACCAGTCGTGCGCGAGCTCCACGATGCGTCCGTCGGACAGCGCCATGTACTGGAGCGTGCGCACCTTCACCTTTTCGCCGTTCATCGTGATGGTTTTGGTGTCGGGCAGCAGGGTGAACTCGGTCCGGAACGGCTTGTCGTCGACCTGGCCGCCGTAGATCACCTGCTTGACCTCCGAGCTCGGGTGGAGCGGGTTGGTGATGGAGGTCGGACGCGTGAAGACCGGCTCGGCCGTGTCCACCCGGTCCTTCTCGGGTGCGAGCGGCAGGCATTCGTCGGTCGGCTCGCCGGTGTCCTCGTCCACGACCCGCACACAGTCCGTACGCGCCTTCGGCTCCGAGGCGTCGGCGCCGCACGCACCGGTCGCGAGCGTCGCGGTCAGGGCCACGCCCACCGCGGCCGCCAGGTTCAGCTTTCGGTTTCTCATGGCTGCCTCCTCGTCCGATCCGACTCGGTACGGAGAGCGTGGCAGCCGGGCGCTGAAAGGAGCCTGAACGAAGCTGAACGGGCCTTCAGCTGCCGACCGGCCCAGGCAGCGACACCTCGAAGCGGGCCCCGCCCAGGGCACTTTCGGACACCGTGGCCGTACCGCCGTACGCCGCCACCAGCTCCGCGACGATCGCCAGCCCGAGCCCGCTGCCGCCGGTTCCCCCGGAGCGGGATCGCGCGTCGTCGAGGCGTACGAACCGCTCGAAGACCCGCTCCCGATCGGCGGCCGGCACTCCGGGGCCGTCGTCCTCGACCCCGAGCACGATCCGGCCGTCCTCCCGCTCCGCGAGGTCGAACGCGACCTGCGAGCGGGCGTGGCGTGCCGCGTTGTCGCCGAGATTGCGCAGCACCCGCCGCAGGCCCTGCGCGTCCGCCTCCAGCCTCGCCGCCGACACCCCCGCGGTCCGGATCCGCAGCCCGGTGGCCGTCGAGCGCAGCCGCCGCGCCTCGTCCAGAACCAGGTCGTCGAGGTCGACCGTTTGCAGGCGCGGGCGCAGCGCGTCCTCGTCGGCCCGTGCGAGAAGGAGCAGGTCGTCGACGAGCCCCTGGATCCGTAGATCCTCCGCAAGTACGGTTGCCGCCAGCTCCTCGGGGGCCGTCCGGCCGGGGTGGGCGAGCGCGACCTCGGCATGCTGGCGGATGGAGGCGACGGGCGAACGCAGTTCGTGCGAGGCGTCCGAGATGAAGCGCCGCTGCGCCGTCTGGGCGCGTTCCAGGCGGGCCAGCATGCTGTTCATGGTGGCGGCGAGCCGTGCGATCTCGTCGCGGCCGCGCGGCAGCGGCACCCGCCGGTGCAGTTCGGCGGAGGAGATCGCGTCGACCTCGGCGCGCATCGCTTCGACCGGCGCCAGCGCCCGTCCGACCGCCGTCCAGGTGGCCCACGCGGCCAGCAGGAGCAGCAGCGGCAGCCCCACCAGCAGCAGCCGGGTGACGATCTGCGTCGATTCGGCGACCGCGATCAGGGCTCGCCCGACCAGCACCGTCCTGCGGCTGTCCGGCGGTTCCGGCCCCTCGGCGGTCGCCGCGACCACCAGGAACTCGTCCTCGTCCAACGGCGTGGTGGTCCTCGTTTCGCCGTCCTCGTCCGGGCGCACCAGCGCGGGCAGACCCTGCACATTCCCGCTGGACGCCACCACCGTGCCCTCGGAGTCCAGGACCTGGATGAACTGCTCCTCGGGCTCGGCCACGGCCAGCGAAGGCAGCCCGCGCCCCGAGTCGATCACGGATGCCACCTGCTCGGCGCGGGTACGGGCCGTCTCCCGTACGTCGCCGGTCAGTTCGGCCCGTAGCAGCGCGACCAGGGTCACGGCTCCCGCGACCAGCCCCACGGCGACGACGAGAACGGCCACGACGGCCGACCGGAACCGGACCCCCCTCGGAAAGCCCGTCCGCCGGCGCATCGTCAGTCGCCGCATCGTCCGCCGCATCGTCAGCCGCCGTCCGGGGCCAGCCGGTAGCCGCTGCCGCGCATCGTCTCGATGGCGGCCCGCCCGAAAGGCCGGTCGAGCTTGTTGCGCAGATGGCGGATGTAGACCTCGACGATGTTCGGGTCGCCCTCGAAGTCGTCGTCCCACACGTGCGCAAGAATCTCCCGCTTGGACACCGTCTCGCCGCGCCTGCGCAGCAGGAACTCCAGCAACGCCAGCTCCCGTGCGGTCAGCTCGACCCGTACGCCGTCGCGGGAGACCTCCTTGGCCGCCGGATCCAGTCGCAGCCCCCCGGCGCTGAGCACGGCGGGCCGCTGGTGCGGGTCGCGGCGCAGGAGCGCACGCAGCCGGGCGAGCAGTACGGCGTACGAGAAGGGCTTGGTCAGGTAGTCGTCGGCGCCGGCGTCGAGGCCCTCGACCTCGTCCCACTCGCCCTCCTTGGCGGTGAGCATCAGGATCGGCGTCCAGTTGCCCTCGGCGCGCAGGGCGGCGCAGACGCGGTAGCCGTTCAGGCCCGGCAGCATGATGTCGAGGACGATCGCGTCGTACGCGGTCTCGCGCGCCCGCCACAGGCCGTCCGTACCGTTGAGTTCGACGTCGACGGCGAAGCCCTCCGCCTCCAGGCCGTTGCGCAGCCCTTCGGCGAAGCGCTCCTCGTCCTCGACGACCAGAACCCGCATGCGGCGATTGTGACCCGGGCCACCTGAACGGGGGCTGAACGCGCCCGTGTGTCGGGCCCGGACCGCAGGTGGTCGGCGGTGCTCCACCAATGGCGTAGAGTTGTGTTTACCGACGCGGGGTGGAGCAGCTCGGTAGCTCGCTGGGCTCATAACCCAGAGGTCGCAGGTTCAAATCCTGTCCCCGCTACTGAAGAAGTAGTGATCAAGGCCCGGACTCTTTGAGTCCGGGCCTTTTTCGTGTCCGCGCTTTCTCCCTTGACCTTTACGCAACGTCAAGATTTAGCGTGTGAGTCATGGAGTGGTCGATCCAGGACATCGCACGCAAAGCCGGAACCACCAGCCGCACCTTGCGCCACTACGGCGACCTGGGACTGCTGGCGCCCAGCCGGGTCGGGAGCAATGGATACCGCTATTACGACCAGGAGGCGCTCGTACGGCTGCAGCGCATTCTGCTGCTGCGTGAGCTGGGGCTCGGGCTGCCCGCCATCGCGGAGGTGCTCGACGGCCAGCGGGATACAGCCGGCGCCCTGCGCACGCATCTGGCGCTGCTGGAGCAGGAACGGGAGCGCATTGGGCGACAGATCGCCTCCGTGCGGACCACTCTGCGGAAAACCGAGGAAGGGGAAGAGCTCATGGCCGAGGAAGTATTCGACGGGTTCGATCACACGCAGTACGAGCAGGAGGTGACCGAGCGCTGGGGGCGTGACGCGTACGAGAAGGGTGACCGCTGGTGGCGGTCGCTCAGCGCCGAGGAGAAAAAGGCGTTCCAGGACAAGCAGATCCGGATCGGCGAGGACTTCGCCCGGGCGCTGAAGGAGGGCAAGGCCGTCGCCGGTGACGAGGTGCAGGACATCGTGCGGCGGCAGGTCGAGTGGCTGTCGGTGACGGTCACGCCGTCCAGGTCGTACGTCCTCGGGCTCGGCGAGATGTACGTCGCCGACCCCCGCTTCACCGCGACGTACGACCGGCACGGCGAGGGCACGGCCGTCTTCGTCCGGGATGCGATGAAGGTGTACGCCGAGCGGCACCTCACCGACTGACGCCCCGAAGCGTCCCCAAGGCCCATCGCGTCCCCCCGTCCTCCGTCCCCTGTCCCCCTGTCCCCCTGTCCCCCTGTCCCCGCGTCCCCCGATCGGCCGACACCGGTTGGCCGTGCGGCGCGGCTGCGGCCAGCCTGAGTGGGGCGCGGTACCGTCCGCACCCGGGTGCGGACTGGGCAGGAGACCACAGGTGGGGAACCAAGACGGAGGCGGCAGCCGTGTCGTGCGCACGACACGGATGTTCGTCCGGGCACTGCCCGCGCTGCTGATCGTCGGCGGGTGCATCTTCGACCTCGCGACTCCGCCCAACTTCACCGCGTCGCCGCTCTTCGCCGCCGCCCCGCTGATCGCCGCACCCTTCTTCACCCTCCACGGCACGTTGCTGACCGGCGCCGTCGTGGCCGCTGTCGTCGCGGCCCTGCACCTCCACAACGGCACCGCGACGCAGGTCGAGGCCGTCACCGAGTTCGTCACCGTCATCACCGTGGCCGCCTTGGCGGTCGTCATCAACCGTGTCGTACGCCGCAGCGGCCGGCAGCTCGCGTCCGCGCGCGAGATCGCGGAGGCCGCCCAGCGCGCAGTGATCCCCATCCCCGCCGACCGCATCGCCGGGCTCATGGTCGCGGCGCGGTACGAGGCCGCGCGGGCGGACGCCTTCATCGGCGGCGACCTCTTCGCCGTACAGGACACCCCCAGCGGGGTGCGTCTCGTGGTGGGCGACGTACGCGGCAAGGGGCTCGGCGCGGTGGAGGCGGTGGCGATCGTCGTCGGGGCGTTCCGGGAGGCCGCCGAGCAGGAGGGCTCGCTCGAAGAGGTCGCGCGGCGGCTGGAGCGGGCGCTGGAGCGGGAGGGCGCGCGGCGGGACGGGCTGGATGCCTTCGAGGGGTTCACCACCGCCGTCCTCGCCGAGATCCCGCACGGCGAGGGCATCGTACGGCTGGTCAACCGAGGCCATCCGGAGCCGCTGCTGCTGTACGCCGACGGGGGCCTCCAGCCCATCGAGCCCACCGAGACCGCGCTGCCGCTGGGCATGGGGCTGGGGGACTGGCCGGACCGGGCGCAGGAGTACGCGTTCCCCGCCGGGGCCACGCTGCTGCTCTATACGGACGGCCTTTCGGAGGCCAGGAACGCGGCGGGCGTCTTCTACGATCCGGCCGCCCGGCTGCGCGGGCGCCTTTTCCCGGGCCCCGGCGACCTGCTCGACGCGATCATCGACGACGTACGGCTGCACACGGGGGGCGGGGCCACGGACGACATGGCCCTGCTGGCGGTCGGGCGGCCCGCGGAGGGGCAGCAGGACCGCCGCAGGACGGTGGACATCATCAAGCGGGTCCACCGAGCCAGTGCAGGCCCACCAGTCGGATTAGCCAACCGTAGTGATCCCGTGGCAGAGTGTGACATGCATGCCCGGCGCCCAGGCGACGTCAGGCACCCTCCCCGGTCAGGACCTGTGTGCCTGATCGGCCAGCGTCCGGAGGGACGTGCCACGCGGGCCGACGGCTTCGTCCATCGGCACCAGGGCACGAAGGCGATTGGCTTCACTGGGTCTCATCCCGGTGCTCTGATCCCGTGCAACCCACGGGATCCCTAAGCCAATCAGAGACGCTCTGCCCGTGCGGTGCCGTAAAGGCGACCGCGCGCTCGTCGACGGCGGGGGCGCTCCGTGCGGCCCGGCCAGATCAGTGACCGGAGCCAGCGGACGTCCTCCTCGTCGGTGGTGTCCAGCGGGTTGAGGTCGATGCCTGCGCGCCAGGCGACCTCGGGGAGTGCGGCGGGCAGGGGCACGGGGCCTTCTGTGCGGCAGTCGAGGGTGACGGGCGAACTGCCCAGTTGCTCGCCGCCGTTGTAGCGGTAGGCGTAGCGGTCGGGATGCAGGCACAGGCCGGCCGAAGCGCCGACCTCGATCAGGGCGAGCGGCTGGGGGAGCGTGGCGAGGGCGGGGAGCAGGGTGGCGCAGCGCGCGGGCTCATGTTGCCGGGGGGCAGGGCGGCGATGCGGGCGCAGAGGTCCTGGTCCTCGCTGATGCGGGCGGTGAGTTCGGCGTATACGGGAGATACCCCTCGTGCCTGCTCCACGGAGAACTCGCGGTAGCGGTCGGCCACGGATTGCGTGCTGCTGACAACCATGTCCCGAAACCTAGCTTCGCGACGCTGGGTAATCGCAAGACACCCCTCCGCATAACAATTGACGAACCGTCATGGGGCGGATGTTTTCTGAGGGGCGGTCAACTCGCCCGATTGTGGTCAGTTGTGTCCTGATTGGTGCGGGCCAATGCCGTTAACGATCACCGGGAACAGCTTGGAAACGGACCCCCCTGTCTATTAACGTTCGATAACGCAGCGCGGTCGTCCCAGTCGTCGCAAGAGACGACACCGTGCGCACGCGCCGAATTCCGCAAGGGAACCGGGGAACCATTCCTTGGGGTGAATCGGGCCGGCCTTCGTACGTCTCGTACGTACGGAGAGGCTCGTAGGAGACCTTCCTGCTCCGAACCCGTCAGCTAACCCGGTAGGCGAGAAGGAAGGAAAGGAGCACGCCTCCGTGGCGTCAAACAGGCCTGCCCCCGAAGCCACCCTGCCCCCTTACGGGGTGCCGAACGACACCGATGCTTTCGGCGCCGGGGAGGGGACCTGGGAAGAGTGGAACCCCACCGCCGAGTCCGTCCGGCCCGTACGCGGCCGTCACCGCGTCGCCAAGCAGCGCGGCGGAATCGGCCGTAGCTCGACCGTTCTCGGCGTCGGCGTCATCGCCGCTGTCGGCGCGGGCGGCATCGCGACCGCGCAGGACAAGCCGCGGGTTTCGATCTCCCTTCCCGACGCGATAGCCGACTCACTGCCCGACGCCGAGTCCCTTCCCGGCGTCGGCTCCCTCATGTCCGACGACTCGGACACCACCGACCTGGCCACCGCGGGTGAAGCGGTCGTGGCCGCGGCCCCGCTCACCAGCGCCGGCGTCACCACCGCAGACGCGCAGCAGGGCACCACCGACGCGGGCGAGGCACTGCGCGCCCGCATCCTCCAGCAGGCCGAGCAGCAGCAGGACGCGGCCGACGCCGAGGCGAAGGAGGCCGCCGAGAGGGAGGCCGCCGAGAAGGCCGCCGCCGAGGCCGCCAAGCAGCAGAGCGCCGCGGAGGACAAGGCCGCCGAGGAGAAGCGCGAGGCGGAGGCGAAGGCCGCGGAGGAGAAGCGCAAGGCCGAGGAGGCCGCGGCGGCCAAGGCCGAGGAGGAGCGCCTCGCCAAGCTCGCCGCGAGCTACGCCATGCCGCTCTCCTCGTACACGATCAGCTCGACCTTCGGCCAGGCCGGTTCGATGTGGTCCTCCGGCTACCACACGGGCCTCGACTTCGCCGCCCCGACGGGCACGCCGCTCAAGGCCGTGCACGGCGGCACCGTCAAGTCGGCCGGCTGGTCCGGCTCGTACGGCTACCACACGGTGATCGAGCTGGAGGACGGCACGGAGGTCTCGTACAGCCACCAGTCCTCGATCGGCGTCAGCGTCGGCCAGAAGGTCTCCACCGGCGAGGTCATCGGCCGCGTGGGCGCCACCGGCAATGTCACCGGCGCGCACCTGCACCTCGAAGTGCACACGCCCGGTGGCGACGGCATCGACCCGGCGGCCTGGCTGCGCGGCAAGGGCCTCAGCGTCTAGCCGTTTCCACATAGCCGCTTCCACATAGCCGTTTCCACAGTCCCCGGCAGCCTCGGCGCACACCCCCCGACGCCAAGGCTGCCGGTCTGTGCTGTTCATCTGCTGCTGTGCGTCTGCTGCTTGCGTCCTGTGCGTCTACTGCTGGCGGTACGGGTTGTACGCCGTGTAGTCCCGGTAGGGCGCGGGGTGCGGCGGCCACGGCGGCAGCATGCGCACTCTGCCCGTCGCCCGCGCCGCGTACTCCAGGGCGGGCCCGGCCACATCCCTGCGCTGCCACAGATGGTGCAGCAGCTCCTGCTCGCGGGCCGCGAAGTCCGGACCCACGGTGCCCCGGTGTGCCCGGTGGCGCAAGAAGGCCAGGGACGTCGCGAACGCCTCGTACTCGGCCACCGCACGAGCCGCTGCCCGGCCGCCGGGCGTGCGTCCGGCCGCGTTGCGCGCCAGCGAGCGGGCCCGCATGGAGGAGAGGGCGAGCGGCTCGGTGGCGGCCAGCCAGCCGGCGGCGGCGTACGCGGGCAGCTCGGCGGATATGGTGCGCAGCTCGCGCTGGCGCGTCCACACCACCAGCCAGGTCAGCAGCGCGAAGGCGGGGACCATGAAGAGGGCGTACACCGCGTAGAAGCTGTACGGACCGAAGGCCGCCGAGCCGTTCCACAGGGCGTGCACACCCATCGCGAACGCCAGGCCGAGCAGCGGCAGCGCGACACGGCGCACCCGCCCCCAGCGCGGTGGCGCGAGCGCGGCGATGCCGAAGCCGATGCCCGTGCACACCGTGAACAGCGGGTGCGCGAACGGCGACATCACGATGCGTACGAAAAAGGTCGCCGCGGTCACGGACGCGAGGCCGGAGGCGCCCGCGACCTGGTCCTCACCGAAGGCGTTGCCCAGATAGAGGATGTTCTCGGTGAACGCGAAGCCGGTCGCGGTGAAACCGGCGACGACCACGCCGTCGACGATCCCGGTGAACTCCCGTCTGCGGAAGACGAAGATCAGCAGCACGGCCGCCGCCTTCGCGCTCTCCTCGACGACCGGCGCTATCACCGTCGCGCCGAGAGTGTCGGCGCTCGTCGGGTCGGCGGTGGCCGTGGCTATCCAGCGGGTGGCGAAACTGTTCGCGATGATCGCGACGAGGGCGGCGGCGAACGCGCCCCAGGCGAAGGCGAATATCAGATTCCGCCAGGGGCCCGGCTCCACCCGGTCCAGCCAGCGGAACGCCGCGGTCAGCAGCGGCACCGGCAGCACCGCCAGACCGAGGCCGACAAGGAAGCCGTGGGTGCCGGTCTCGTCCCGGACGATCGCGAGGATCACCAGCGCGCAGAGCGCGAGCAGCGTGATCACCGCCCCCGCGCGCACCGCCTTGCTGCGCCACCATGCGCGGCGCGGCTTGTAGCGCCAGTGCGCACGCGGAGGTACGGCGGGGAACTGCGGCTGCTGCTCACAGTCCGGGACCGCCGGATCCTGCCGTGGGTGCGGAGGCGACTCGTACACCCAATGACCCTAGCGAGGGCCACTGACACTGGCGAAGGGGTTACCTACTCAGTGACTTGTCAGTGAAGTGCTCAGTCAGCTACTTACGGCGGAACAACAGGTCGTGCACCACATGGCCCTTGTCGAGGCCCTGGCCCTCGAAGCGGGTCAGCGGCCGGAACTCGGGCCGGGGCGCGTAGCCGCCGTCCGGCACGGTGTTCTCGAAGTCGGGGTGCGCGGTGAGCACTTCCAGCATCTGCTCGGCGTACGGCTCCCAGTCGGTCGCACAGTGCACGGTCGCGCCGGGCGCGAGGCGGGGCGCGGCGAGGGTCAGGAAGTCGGGCTGGATGAGGCGCCGCTTGTGGTGGCGCTTCTTCGGCCAGGGGTCGGGGAAGTAGACGCGCAGCCCGGCGAGGGAGGCGGGCGGGAGCATCTCGCGGATCAGGATGATCGCGTCGCCGTTCGCCACCCGGATGTTGGTGAGCCCGTTGCGCTCCGCGAGCCCGAGGAGGTTGCCCTGGCCGGGAGTGTGGACGTCGACGGCGAGGATGCCGGTGCGGGGGTCTTCGGCGGCCATCTGCACGGTGGCCTCGCCCATCCCGAACCCGATCTCCAGGACGACGGGGAGGCCGCGGCCGCCGAAGAGCTCGTCGAGGTCGAGGACGCGCTGCCCGTCGATGTCGAGACCCCACTGGGGCCACAGCCGCTCCAGGGCGTCGGCCTGCCCCGTGGTCACCCGGCTGCGCCGCGGCTGGAAACTGCGGATCCGCCGCTCGTGGTGAGACCCGGCGGGGTCGGGCGCGGGCCCGCCGGGGAAGCGGGGCTCGCCCTTCGCGCGGTGGAAGGGGGAGACGGCGGTGGTGGTGGCGACGGCGGGGCGGACGCTGGAGGACTCAGACACAATGCCCCGATTCTACGGCGAGGTGGCTGCGCCGCGTCGCGGGATCTATTCCCTACTCCGCCCCTTCCCGCTGTGACACTTTGCGGCTGCCGCGTGGGGGTCCGGGGGGCCGGGGGTCCGGGGCTCGCCCCCTTACGCGGCGGAGCCGCAAATGTCACAGCCGGGAAGGGGGTGGGGAGGGGTCGCCGCCGGCGTCCCGCACCGGCGTCCCGCACCGGCGTCCCGCACCGGCGTCCCGCACCGGCGTCCCGCACCGGCGTCCCGCACCGGCGTCCCGCACCGCAACAGCCACCGCGCCCCGCGCACCCGCGCCCCGCGCCACCGCCCCCCCACTACACCGCCCCCAACACCCCCAGCGCCCGCCGAGCCACCTGCCTCCCGATCGGGAGTGACGCCGTCGCCGCCGGGGAAGGCGCGTTCAGGACGTGGATCGTGCGCGGTGCCTCCCGGATCAGGAAGTCGTCGACCAGCGTCCCGTCCCGCAGCACCGCCTGCGCCCGTACCCCCGCCGGGGTGGGCCGCAGGTCTGCCTCCGTCACCTCCGGCAGCAGCCGCCCCACCGCCCGCGCGAAGGCCCGCTTCGACAGCGAGCGGTGCAGCTCACCGGCGCCGTACCGCCAGTGCCGTCGGGCGATTCGCCAGGACCCCGGCCAGCCGAGCGTCCCCGCCAGCTCCCCCGGCCGGATCGCCGACCAGGCGTACCCCTCCCTGGCCAGCGCCGGCACCGCGTTCGGCCCGACGTGCACGCCACCGTCGATGCCCCGGGTGAGGTGCACCCCCAGGAAGGGGAACGCCGGATCCGGCACCGGGTAGACCAGGCCGCGCACCAGCTCCGGGCGGCCCAGCTCGTAGTACTCGCCCCGGAACGGAACGATCCGCATCCCGGGGTCGTCGCCCGCCAGCCGCGCGACCCGGTCGCAGTGCAGCCCCGCGCAGTTCACCAGAACCCGCGCCCGCACCACCGCCCTGTCCGCCGTCCGCACCGCGACGCCCCAGGGCCGCCGGTCGACGACCTCGGCCTCCGCGCCGTACCGGATCTCCGCGCCCGACGCGACCAGGTTCTCCGCGAGCTGCGCCGCGACCGCCCCGAAATCGCAGACGCCGGTCGTGGCCACCTGGATCGCGGCCAGGCCCCGCACATTCGGCTCGTACTCCGTTATCTGCGCGGGCCCGAGCTCCCGCACCGGAATGCCGTTCTCCCGCCCCCGCTGCACCAGCGCGTGCAGCCTCGGCAGCTCCGCCCGGTCTGTCGCGACGATCAGCTTGCCGGTGATCTCGTGCGCGATGCCGTGCTCGGCGCAGAACTTCACCATCTCGGCCGCGCCCCGCACCGCGTACCGCGCCTTGAGCGAGCCCGGCCGGTAGTAGATGCCGCTGTGGATGACGCCGCTGTTGCGCCCGGTCTGGTGCAGGGCGGGGCCCCGCTCCTTCTCCAGCACCACCACGCGCGTCCCGGGTGCGGCCCGCGTGATCGCATAGGCAGCCGAGAGCCCGACGATCCCGGCGCCGATCACCAGCACATCGCAGTCGTACGCCGTCGCGTTCGTCATCGCCGCTTCACCTCCCACCCCGGCCGGCCCGTGTCTTCCAGGGAGCGCCCCCTGACTCCCGATGATGCACTGACCCACTGACAACGCCTTCAAACCAAGCGCAGAACGGAACAAGAGCACGGAACCGGACCAAGCGCCCAGAACCGAACCAAGCCCGGAGGGTTACGCGGGCGCCACCAGCAGCGGCCGCGCCCGCTCCCGCAGCTCCGCCACCCGCGGCTCGTCCCCGTACGGCTCCAGCCGGTGCAGCAGGTCCCGTACGTACTCCGTCGTACGCGCCGACGAGATCCGCCCCGCCACCTCCACCGCCCGCGTACCCGCCGCGCACGCCGCGTCCAGGTTCCCGGACTCCAGTTCGGCCACGGCCGACACCACCAGGCGCAGCCCGTGCGAGCGTACGAACTCCTCCGTCGGCCGCGACAGCGCCTGCTCCGTGAAGCGCCGTACCTGCCGCGGCGCCTTCAGGTCGCGGTAGCACTCCGCCGCATCGGCCGCGAACCGGTCGTACGAGTAGAAGCCCAGCCAGGACGGGTCCGCGTCGCCCTCCCGTGCCCGCTCCAGCCACCCCTCCGCCGCCTTCAGCGCGGCCCCCGCCGCCTGCGCGTCGCTCGCCTTCGCGTGCGCGCGCGCCTCCACCAGACGGAAGAAGCTCATGGTGCGGGCGGTCGCCAGACCCCGGTTCCGCTCCAGGGCGGCCTGCGCCAGGTCGACGCCCTCGTCGGCGAAACCGCGGTAGGTCGCCTGGAGCGACATCGACGCCAGGATGTACCCGCCCAGCGGCACATCGGCCGCCGCCCTCGCGAGCCGCAGCGCCTGGATGTAGTACCGCTGGGCGGCCTCCTGCTGCCCGGTGTCGAAGGCCATCCACCCGGCCAGCCGGGTCAGCTCGGAGGTGGCGCCGAAGAGGGAGCGACCCACGTCGTCGGTGTACGAGCCGAGCAGCAGCGGGGCCGCGTCAACCCGTAAGCACTCCGGGACCATCGACGAACGCCAGTCCCCGCCCCCGTACTTGGAGTCCCAGCGCCGCGCGTCCTCGGCCGCCTCCCGCAGCTTCGCCACATCACTGTGCCCCACGCGCAGCGGCGTCGCGTCCGACGCGCTCTCGTCGGCCGTGGAGTCGCGCGCGACGGACGAGTCGGCCGGGGTTATGAGCCAGCGGGACGCGGGCGTGGCGTACGCACTGACCGCGAAGGACCCGGCCAGCGACTGCCAGATGCCCCCGCCGCCGGCCCGCCTGCCCGCCAGATCCAGCCGGTACAGCTCGGTCGCCGACCGCACCGCCGCCGATACGTCGCGCGGGAAGGCAAGGCCCACCTCCGGCGCCGGGTCGGCGTCGGCCAGGCCGATTTCGTGCAGCGGCACGGGCCTGCCGAGCTTGGCGCCGATGGCGGCGGCGATGAGGTGGGGCGCGGCGCCCTGCGGCACCATGCCCTTCGACACCCACCGGGCCACCGACGTCTTGTCGTAACGAAGTGTCAGCCCGCGCTGCGACCCGAGATCATTGACCCGCCTCGCCAGGCCGGCGTTGCTGATTCCCGCGAGGGCGAGAACCGTGCCGAGCTTTTCGTTCGGCCCGCGTTGCTCCCTGGACATGCGCCACCCCTCGACACAGACGGCCGTCCGGCGGGACATACCCGGCTTTCCCGCCCGCACAACCACGCGGCCAGCCCAGCCGGTATATGCGCCCCGCGCAGGACATCAGGAAACCCAGCGTAGTTCTCCGCCTCCCGACCGTTAAGGGGGGATGGTCCGTATGGCGAGATTGTTGTAGTTACAGAAATGCTGCGGACGCCTCCCGTGCTCCCGCTGTGTGGCCGTGCGCCCGGCCTGCGCTCTCGCCCGGCCCGGACGGGAGCGCTTCCATGGAGTTGCGTGGGTCGGCCCGCTGCACTGGATCCAGTGGGCTGGGGGACACCGCCGCCTACATCCCCGCTGGCGGCGGACCGGTCCGGGAGGCGAACAGCGCCTCCCGGACTGTGCGTTCACCCGCGGCTTCGGTGCGCTCTCAGAATGGCTGAATGGCGCCTGTCGCCCAGAGACGCCGAAGTCCTTTGCGCAGCGGGCGCATTGACTTGCCCGCACGCTCTCCGTAGGCCCTCCTGCAGCCCGTTGTCGTGGCAGCATGGTCCCGAAGCCGGTTCGAAGCTGATTCAAGCTGCTTCGGTACGTGCGTTTGGTTGTCCACAGGCTGTGGAGGCGGCGATGCGGTGGTTGGTGGGGTGGAGCAGTGTCGCCGCCAGCTTTGGGACAGTGGGGGCGGTCGGCACGCCCGGTTCGGCCGGCGCCGCCAACGGCTCGCATGCGCCGGGCAGTTCGCATGCGCCCGGCAGTTCGGACGACGAGTCCCGCACCGTGCACCCGGTCGGCTCCCAGCTCCTGTGGGGCGACCCCGACCCCCTGTGGGCCGTCGGCGACTGGCGTCCCGACGAGGTCCGCACCATCAGCGTCGACCCCTTCACCCGCCTCGCCGTCCTCGGCTGTTGCGGAGCCTCCGACGAAGAACTGCGCGTCGGCCTCTTCGCGGCGCGCGGCGGCGCACTGCGGCATCTGACCGCCTGGGCCGGCAGCTATACGGTCGTCGTCCAGGTCGGCCGCCGCGTCACCGTGGTGGGTGACCTGGCAGGAGCCCGCCCCGTCTTCTATACGCCCTGGGCCAATGGCACCGCGTACGCCACCGCCGCGCTCCCGCTCGCCGACCTCATCGAGGCACAGCTCGACATCGGCCACCTCGCGGCGCTGCTCGCGTGTCCCGACGTGCCCGAGGCACTGCGCGACGGAACTCCGTACGCCGGTGTACGGCGCATCCCTCCCGGGCACGCGCTCGTACTGCGCGAGGGCTCACGCGAGATCACCGGGTACGAGCAAGTCGCGTCCCTGGCCGTGGCCGCGCCCCAACTCGACCCGCAGCGGGCCGTCGACGGCGTCCGCGAGGCCCTCGTCGAAGCCGTACGGGCCAGACTCACCGCACCGCGCCACGCCCCCGAGACCGTGCCGCCCGACCCCGGGCCCGTGCCCGGCATGGGGCCCGCCGAGCGCCGCGCCGCCCGGGGCGGGCCCGTACCCGGCATCGGCGCCGACCTCTCCGGCGGCAGCGCCTCCGCCACACTCGCCCTCCTCGCGGCGGGCCTGCCCGGCCTGCCGGGGACGGTCCTGGGCCACGGCACAGGCGCCGGAGAGCGCCTGCTTGCCGTCACCTTCAACGACCTGGCCGCCGAAGGGCCGGGCCGCGAAGCCGAACTGGAGCGGGCCGGGGCCATCGCCGCCAACCCGCGCCTGCACCACGTCGTCGTCGCAGCCGGCGAAGAGGCCCTCCCGTACGCCGACCTGGACAGCGGCCCGCTCACCGACGAGCCGGGGCCGTCCCTGGTCACGGCCGAGCGCCACCGCCGCCGCCTCGTGGCGGGCAGCGCCGACCACTTCACGGGCAACGGCGCCCGCCAGGTCCTCGACGCCCACCCCGCCCGGCTGGCCGACCTCCTCATGGACCGCAGACGGCGTGATCTCCTGCGCCCCGTGGCCGCCCTGGCGAAGGTCGAAGGCCCCTCGGCCCACTCTCTGTTCATCCCGCTGACCGTCTACCGCGCCGCGCGCCGTCTTGCCCGTACGCCGTACCGCGCGGGCATCGAGGAGGCGGCGGGCCGCCTGAAGGAGCGCCGCTTCGACGAGCCCGGCGCAAGGGGCGCAGGCAACGGCACAGGCGGCGCACTGGACGCCTCGCTGGCCGCCCTCGCGTGGACCCGGCCGGGCCCGGCCGCGCGCTGGCTCACGGGCGAGGCACTCGCAGAAGTATCGGTTCGCCTCCGGGAGTCGGCCCTCAGGCCCGCGTCCGTACAACGCCCCGGCGAGGCCCGCGCGCGAGCCGCCCTGGCCCGCGCCGCCGCCGACCACCGCGTCTTCGAGCAGGCGGCGGAGGTCCGCAGCCAGCGCCTGCACGCGCCGTTCCTCGACAACCAGGTCGTACGGGCGGCCCGTACCCTCCCCGAATCCCTGCGCGTCCAGCCCGGCGCCCGGGCCGCCATCCTGCGCGCGGTCCTGTCCGGCGCAGGCATCCAGGACCTGCCGCCCGGGTGGGGAGCCACGTCGCACGCCTCATCGGCAGCGGCGGCCCGCGCCGGACTGCGCGCCGCCGTCGGCGACTTGATCGCACTGTTCGACGCGCCGCTGCTGGCCGACGCGGGCCTGGTCGAGGCCCGCGTCGTACGCAAGGCACTGCGCGCCGCAGCCGACGGCGAGCCGGTCCCCCTGGACGGCCTGGCGGACCTGGTGTCCACGGAGCTGTGGCTGCGCCGCCTGGTGTCGCGCCGGGGCACATGCTGGACGGGCACGGCGGCCCCGCGCCAGAGAGCGGTGGCGGGCGGGGTCCCCCCGAGACGCGCACTCTGACGAAGCGGGCCGAATTCAGCCTGTCCGGCGTTTGAGGACACTCCCCCAGACTTCGTCCGGGGGTCTGGGGGCTTGCCCCCAGTTTCGGGAAGGGGCGGGGAGGGGAACAGCGCCGCAGGCAAGCCGCATAGGACACGCGCCCGCATAGGACACGCGCCCACATTAGACACGCGCCTGCACCGCACACGCACCGGCGCCCCCGCTACTCACCACCGCAACTGATCCGCGACTGCGCCCAGTCGGCCAACGCCATCGACTCATGCGCAAGCTCCGGCTCGGCGACAAGCCGAATCGCCTCGCGCCCCGAGACGTCCGCATGAGCCGGCACAGCCGCATCGCCCGCCCGCACCACCCGTGACTGCCAAAGCAGCGCCCCGTCCCCGTACAAAGAGAAACGCACCGCCCCAAATCCCATGGTCATGTCGTCGACACCGACCAGCGCGTCATACGTTTCGCACTTCCGGTTGAGGTCGATGGTGACGGACGACTCCGCATGCACCGTCACCCCGTGCCCGTACTGCACACCGCCGATCGACATGCCCCAGCGCTGCCACAGCCAGCTGCTCTCACCGAGCCGCACCTCGGGCCTGGTGTGGTCGCCGAACGTCCCGTACTCCAGCTTGTTCACCTGGTAGACGACCGGCGCAGGAGGCGGCGGGGGCGGCGGCTTGGGAGTCGGCGTCGGCGTCGGCGTGGGGCTCGGCCCAGGCGGCGGAGGCTTCGGCGCGGGCGGCTTGGGCTCCGCCTCGGACGGCGACGGCTTCGGCTTCGGCTTCGGCGTAGGGGACGGCGACGGCTTCGGCTTCGGCTTCGGCGTAGGGGACGGCGACGGCTTCGGCGGCGCGGGCGGCGCAGGCTCGGGCGCCGGAGGCACAGGCGGCTCGGGCGGCTCCGGGCTCGGCTTCTGCGGTACGACGGGCTGCGCGACCGACGGCTTCGCCACCGGCGGCTTCGGCTTGGGCTTCGCATCGTCGCCCGCGAGGGCGAACACCACCCCGGCGGCCACCGTGACCGCCACGGCCGCCGCGATCGCCGCCTTCGCCGGCGCACCGAGCGCTTCCCCGCCGGCGGCGCCTGCCGCACCTCCCGCCGAACTCCCCCCGCTCGCGGCCGCCGCAGCCCCCGCACCCGCCGCCCCGGCAGCCCCCGCAGCGCCACCCACCACCAGCCCGGCAGCCTTGATCGCGTACCCGCCGGCGAACCAGCCGATGACCGCGACCGGAAGCAGCGCGGGAATCCCGGCGTTGACATCACTCAGCTCACCGGCGGCCACCCGGCAGTTCGCGCACTCCTCCAGATGCTTGCGCAGCCCCCGCTCGGCCCGCATCCGCAAACCGCCCCGGGCATACGCGCCCAGCCGGTCGGCGTACCGCGCGCAGTCCCCGCCCGCCGTGAGCGCGGTGCTCACATGCGCCTGGAGGTACGCCTGCTTGAGGCCCTCGCGCGCCCGGCTGGCCAGCACCGCCGTGGCGTTGGCGGTCAGCCCGAACAGCGGAGCCACTTCGCTCGGCGACTCCTCCTCGACCGTGGTGTGCCAGAGCACGGCCTGCCAGCGCTCCGGCAGACTGCGGAAGGCCTGCATGGCCAGCGTCTGCTCGGCCTCGTGCATGGCCCGCACGTCGGCGCCCAGCTCCAGCGTGTCGTCGTCCGAGACCTCCGTCGAGCGCGCGGACTGCGCCGCGAACAGCGCGAAGTCCTCCACCAGGTGCTCACGCTTGGCCGTCTTCGTCCAGGCCGCGGCGACACGCCGCACCGTCGTCAGCAGGTACGCCCGTACGGCCTGCTCCGGGCCCGCGCCCCTGCGTACCGCCTGCAGCGTGCGCGCGAAGACTTCGGCCGTCAGGTCGTCGGCGGTGTGCGCGTCCCGGCAGCACGTACGGGCGTACCGCCGTACGGCTCCCGAGTGCCTCCGGTACAGCTCCTCGTACGCGCTGTCGTCGCCGCCGCGCATCCGCTGGATCAGCGCGGCGTCGGAGGACGGCGTCCGCTGCATGGGCACGACGCTCACGCCATCACCGGCATCACCGCCGTCACCGGCAGGCGGCCACGGCCCCGGCAGTACGGTCCCACCCCCGGCATCACCATCTGTCCGGCCGGTCCCACCCTGGCTCGGCACCTGCGGTGGAGTCAGCGCCCCCGGCTCCGCACCGGCACGGTCGAGCGGCTCGTCCCGCCCTTCAACACCCATAGCGGAAGCCCCCGTAAGCACCCTTGGACCGGAACACGGCCAAGAATCCCACAGAGCCCATCAGGGTCAGCCGGTCGGACTGGGCAACCACTCGTCCGAGGAGTTTTCCCGGAAGAGAGCACTAGCGCTCACCCGATCGGGGAAGGTTCAACAGTTCAGCAACCCCGGTTCGGCAAGTCCCGCGCAGCCGAACAGCTCGCCCGCCCACCACCAGGCGGACGAGCGAGCCGACGGACAACAACCGAGCTCCCTACGCGGGCCTGGACCGCAGCCCCTCCAGCAGGATGTCCAGCAGCCGCGTCGAAGCCGCCGCCTGCTGCGCCGCATCCGGCAGCGAAGGAGCCGCCGTGGCTATCACCAGCAGCACATCGGCCACCGTCACATCACCACGCAGCTCACCGGACGCACGCGCCCGGTCCACCAGCCGGCCCACGACTTCGAGCAGCGCCGCGGCGCCCGCGTCGTCGCTCTCGTCGCTGTCCGCCACAAGGCCCATGGGCCGCTGCTCGACCAGCCGCAGATCCGGCCCCGCCGCAACGCCCGGCTGCCGCTGCTGCGGCACCCTGGCCTCTTCCAGCACGACAGCCGACCTGTCTGCACCGATACCGGCACCAGCAGCACCGCCACCGACACCTGCGTCAGCATCGACATCGACGCCCACCCGCAGCACCTGCGGCGGCAGCAGCCGGCCCGCGCCGGACGCCACCGAAGTACGCAGGAAACGGGACAGCGCCGACCACGGCTCGTCCTCCTGCCCCAGGGCCGTACGCGCCTGGTCGGTCAGCCGGGAGGTCTCCTCCTCAGCTATGCGGCGAACCAGTACGTCCTTGCTCGGGAACCGGCGGTAGACCGTCCCGACCCCGACCCTGGCCCGTCGCGCCACATCTTCCATCGGCGCCCCGTAGCCCAGCTCGCCGAACACCTCGCGAGCGGCTCGCAGTACATGCTCAAGATTGCGCTGTGCATCCACGCGCAGCGGCGCGGAGCGGGATCCTCCCGTCCCCGCGCGCACGTTGCCGTCCGAAGCGACGGCATTTTGCCAATGAGAGTCCTGAATGTGCATCAGCGTTCCCCCGGTAATGATGTCTCCCCCCGGAGACTCCCCGCCCTGACAGTCGGCCGGGACCGCATACCCGGCCGCCCCGACGAGATACGAACATAGTTGAGCGGGGGTGGATTCAGAAGGGGGTTGTTCCGCACGGAGCGTCCGCCCGAACGGAGTATGGACCGGAACCTTCCTGATTCCGCCCCTTCCCACCCCTCGTCCTCACCCTCTGACCTGCAAACCTTCCGATGGGGCGAGGAATTTCCACACCCTGCGCCACGCATGACCTCCGGTCACACAATTTGCCGGGCCTGTGGACAAACTCCTGAGGGCGTTGCGTCATGGGACAGTGAATGAACCTGCGCGCATTCTCGTTGTCGGCGGCGGCTACGTCGGGATGTACACCGCGCTGCACCTCCAGCGGAAGCTGAGGAGCGGCGAGGCCGAGGTCATCGTGGTGTCGCCGGACCCCTATATGACCTACCAGCCGTTCCTGCCCGAAGCCGCGGCCGGTTCCATCTCGCCGCGCCATGTCGTGGTCCCGCTCCGCCGCGTACTGAACAAGTGCAAGATCGTCATCGGCGAGGCCAAGTCCATCGACCACGCCAAGCGCACCGCGACCGTGACCACCCTCGCCACCGAGGAAGAGGGCACCGGCGCCATCGAGATCACGTACGACGAACTGGTCCTCGCGCCCGGCTCGATCTCCCGCACTCTCCCCATCCCTGGTCTGGCCGACTACGCCATCGGTTTCAAGACCGTCGAAGAGGCCATCGGCCTGCGCAACCACGTCATCGAGCAGATGGACATCGCCTCCGCCACCCGCGACCCGGCCGTCCGTGACGCCGCGCTCACCTTTGTCTTCGTCGGTGGCGGATACGCGGGAGTCGAAGCGCTCGGCGAGCTGGAGGACATGGCCCGTTACGCCTCGCGCTACTACCACAACATCAAGGCCGAGGACATGAAGTGGATCCTCGTCGAGGCCTCCGGCCGCATCCTCCCCGAGGTCGGCGAGGAGATGGGCAAGTACGCGATCCGTGAACTGCGCAGCCGCAATATCGACGTACGCCTGGAAACCCGCCTCGACTCCTGCGCCGACCGTATCGCCGTCCTCAGCGACGGCTCCCGCTTCCGCACCCGCACCGTCGTGTGGACCGCGGGCGTCAAGCCGCACCCCGTCCTCGCCGCGAGCGACCTCCCCCTGAACGGCCGAGGCCGCCTCTCGGCCACCGCCAAGCTCACGATCGAAGGAACGGAACACGCCTGGGCGGCCGGAGACGCCGCCGCCGTCCCCGACCTCACCGCGGACGAGCCGGGCAAGGAGTGCGCGCCCAACGCCCAGCACGCCGTACGCCAGGCCAAGGTCCTCGCCGACAACCTCCTGGCCTCACTGCGCGGCGAGCCGCTCAAGAACTACGAGCACAAATACGCCGGTTCGGTCGCTTCGCTCGGCCTCCACAGAGGCGTCGCGCATGTCTACGGCCGTAAGCTCAAGGGCTATCCGGCCTGGCTGATGCACCGTACGTACCACCTCAGCCGGGTGCCGACCTTCAACCGGAAGGCCCGGGTCCTCGCCGAATGGACACTCGCGGGACTCTTCAAACGCGAGATCGTTTCACTCGGCTCGCTGGAACATCCGCGCGCCGAATTCGAACTGGCGGCGGGTGCGGAACCCCCCAAGACGAACTGACGACTGTCAGTGCGGTCGGTCACACTGGGCGTGTGACCATAGGTGGGCCCACACCTGCACAGAGTGACCCGCCGCAAGCACGACCAGCGAGACAGCCGAGACAGCAGAGACAGCTCAGCCCCAACAGCGACAGCAACGCGACACCATGAGGCTTGAAAGTCAGTGAACTTCACGCGCTGGAGCGCCCGGCTCCCCGGAACGCAGCGCCGCGCGGCAGCGCGGACCGACCGCGGCGCCGTGCCGGCAGCCCGAGGTGAGTACGGCAGGCAGCCCGCGCACGGGTCGGACGAGCCCGGAGAAGGCTCCCTGCCCGTCCTTGCGGGCCTCTCCGTCCGCGAGATCCTCGGCAGCGTCCCCGCCCTGGTCGCTCTCGTGTACGGCCCGGAGCACCGCGTCGCGTACGTCAACGACGCCTACGCCGCAGCCTTCGGCCACAGAGAGCCCGGCGACCCCGCCGCCAGTGCCCTGCCCGAGCTCGAAGAACTGGGCCTGCTCCCGCTCTTGGACCAGGTCCTGCGCAGCGGTACGCCCCGCACCGTCAAGTCCCGCAAGGTGCCCAAGGGCGGCTCGTACACGATCACGTGCACGCCCATCGAGATCCCGGGCAGCGAAACGCAGGGACCCGGCGAAGACGACGGAACAGACGGAACCGAAGGCAGCGGAACAGAAGACAGCGGATCCGAGAGCCGCGGATCCGAGGGCCACGGATCCGAGGGCGGCGTCCTCATCTTCGCCACCGACGTCACCGACCATGCCGAGGCCGCCGAGCGGCTGCGCGCCAGCGAGCGCCGCCTGCGCGAGACCGCCGTAACCCTCCAGCGCTCGCTCCTCCCGCAGGAGCTGGAGCAGCCCGACGACCTCCGCATTGCAGCCACATACCAGCCAGGCGGTACGGACGCTGCGGTCGGCGGCGACTGGTACGACGTCATCACCCTCGGCGCCGGCCGTACGGCCCTGGTCATCGGCGACGTCATGGGCCGCGGCGTACGCGCCGCCGCCGTCATGGGCCAGCTCCGCACAGCGGTCCGGGCGTACGCCCGCCTGGACCTCCCGCCCCACGAGGTCCTTCAGCTCCTCGACGGTCTGGCCGCCGAGATCGACGCCAGCCAGATCGCCACCTGCGCGTACGCCGTCCACGACCCCAACGAGGGCCGCCTCGTCTACGCGTCGGCCGGCCACCTCCCGATCCTCGTCCGCGAAGAGGACGGCACGGTCCGCCGCGCCGAGGACCACACGGGCCCTCCGCTCGGCACCGGCGGCTGGCTCCACACCTCGGGCACGATCGCCCTTCCGCCCGGCTCCACCGCTGTCCTCTATACGGACGGTCTCGTCGAGCGCCGCCGCGAGGACATCGACGAGGGCGTCGCCGCACTGGAGAGGGCCCTGTCCGGCGCCACCGGCACACCCCAGGTCGTCTGCGACCGCCTCATCCGCGCGCTGGGCGTCACCGCCGACCACGACGACGACGTAGCCGTCCTGGTCCTCCAGCACCCCACCCGCACGGGCCAGGACGCCGAGCTCTTCCACAACGCCGCGCTGGAGCTCCTCGGCGGCATCGAGGCGGCACCCAGGGCCCGCGCCTTCGCGACGGGAGTCCTCGCCTCCTGGCGTTTCCCGATGGAGCTCTGCGACCTGGGCGTACTGGCGGCGAGCGAGCTCGTCGCCAACTCCCTCCAGCACGGCACCCCGCCGATGCGCCTGCGTCTGCGCCGCACCGACCGCCGCCTGATCATCGAGGTGACGGACGGCGACGACCACCTGCCGCGCCGCCGGCGCGCCGAACCGGTGGACGAAGCGGGCCGCGGCATCTCGATCGTCGCGACGATCGCCTCGTCCTGGGGCAGCCGCCGTACGCCGGGAGGCGGCAAGGCGGTCTGGTGCGAATTCGCACTGCCCACGGCCTGATTCAGCCGGCCGGCGCGAGATCCTTCTCGGGCACGCCCGCGCCCGCGCTCGAAGCGACGACCAGCGACTTCGTGGGCAGCGGCCGGTCCTGAGCCGCCGTGAGCTGCTTGCCGAGCCGCAGCGCCAGGACGCTGATGCCCAGCGAGAAGGCGATGAAGGTGAGGATGTACGGCGCGTGCAGCGACGCGCCCATCGGCCCGCCCACGGCAGGGCCGACGGCCAGCGCGAGCTGCTTGACCAGCGCGAAGGCCGAGTTGTACTGCCCGACCATCGAATCCGGCGCCAGGTCGGCGACCAGCGGCGCGACGGTCGGCGACAGCATCGCCTCGCCGAGCCCGAAGAGGGCGTACGTCGAGACGAACGCGGCCGTGGCCATCGTCTGGCTGCCGTGCCCAAGGCCCGCGTAACCCGCGACAATCCACGCGAACGCCCAGATGAGCCCGACCAGTGCGATGACGCGCGAACGCCGCCGCCGCTCGACCAGGCGCAGCACCACGAACTGCGCAATCACGATGACGGCGGTATTGGCCGCCAGCGCGATCCCGAGCGTCGAGGGCTGGATCCCGGCGGCCTCGGTGCCGTAGGCGGCAAGACCTGACTCGAACTGCCCGTAACAGGCGAAGAACAGTACGAACCCGAGCCCGCACAGCTGCACCATGGCCCGGTGCTTCAGCAGCGCCCGGAGCCCGCCCTTGGGCCCGGCGTCGTCCTGCGGCATGGCGCCGGGGATGACCGCCGCGCGCGGCAGCTTGACGCTCGCACCGATCGCGGCGAGCACCAGGAACATCACCGCTTCAATGCTGAAGAGCAGCATGAAGCTGTCCGGCCGGCTCGCGTCGACGAGCAGACCGCCGATGAGACCACCGATGCCGAGGCCGAGGTTCGCGAGGAAGAACTGCATGGCGAAGGCCCGCGTACGGGTGGCGGGCGTGGAGCACCACACGATCATCGTGGCGAGCGCCGGCTGCATGACCGCCGTACCCGCGCCGAGAAGGGCGGCGGACAGCAGAGCCGTCGGCACGCCGTCCGAAAGCCCCATGAACAGGGCACCCGCGGAGGCGGTGACCGCGGCCGCCACGAGCACGGGCAGCGGCCCGCGCCGGTCGATGACCCGCCCGGTGAACGGCAGGACGATCAGGGCTGCCACCGCGAACACGGCGAGCACGACACCTGCCGTACTCGCGCCGAGATCCCGCACCTGAGCCACGTACACATACAGATACGGAACGGTGAACCCCACACCGAACGCACTCAGCGCGTTCCCCATCTGAATCCGGTGCATCGCGGCACCCATCGCCCTGGTCACACTCACCTGCCTTGTTTCGAAGTTCGAAGTTTCGAAGAGAAGAGCTGAAGCCTGAAGACTTCAAAGCTAAAGTTAGATCCTCAACAGTACACACTGAAGGACTTAATGGCGAACGGCTGGCGTGCCATACTGCGCGGCATGCCTGAGACCCCAGAGCCGCCCGGCCTCCAGGAGCCGAGCCTCGACGAACAGATCGCCGCCTATCAGCGGGAGTACGGCGACCTTGACCCCCAGGTCGAGAAGGTCGTCTCGGCCCTGGGCCGCCTCAACCGCCGGATGAACGTCGCGTACGGCCGTCAGGTCGCCGCGCTCGGCATCAGCAACACCGAGTGGGAAGTCCTCAAGACCCTCGTGGTCTCCGGCGCCCCCTACCGCCTGGGCCCCGGCGAACTCGCGAAGCGCCTCGGCCTCACCCCGGCCGCCATGACCCACCGCATCGACCGGATGGCGGCCGACGGCCTGGTCACCCGGGACCGCGACGAGAAGAACCGCGTACGGGTGATCGTGGAGCTGACCGACGAAGGCCGCGCGAAGTGGCTCGAAGCGATGCGGATGGCGTCGAGCTTCGAGGAAGACCTGCTCCAGGACCTGTCGGGCGACGAGCGCGCCTCGCTCGGCGACATGCTGATCCGCCTGCTCCGCAGGGTGGAGGACGCACAGC